>PMWW01000123.1 GCA_003165795.1 Acidobacteriaceae bacterium | reverse complement strand
CTCAGCTTCCAGCGCTTGGTGGGGTCCTTGATGCGCGCCTGGAAGCGGCGATGTTGCTCCTTCTCGCTTACCTCCAGCCAATACTTCAGCAGAGTGATTCCGTCGGAGATCAGGCTGGCTTCGACCTGCGGACAACCTTGCAGGAATTTCTGGTATTGCTCCTTGTTGCAGAAGCCCATCACATGCTCGACCCCGCCGCGGTTGTACCAGCTGCGATCGAAGATGACGACTTCTCCACCCGAGGGGAGATGCTCGATATAACGTTGCCAGTAGATTTGGCTCTTCTCGCGCTCGGTCGGAGCCGGTAGAGCGACCACGCGAAAGACCCGCGGACTGACCCGTTCCGTGATGCGACGGATGACGCCGCCCTTGCCCGCAGCATCGCGGCCTTCGAACAAAATCACCACTCGCGCTTTTGTCGCCTTCACCCAGTCCTGCAGCTTGACCAGCTCAACTTGTAGCCGGTCCATTTCGCGCTCATAGTCCTTCTTGGTAAACTCTGGCGGAGTGGTTCCCCTCTTCGTAGTATCTTTGATCGCTTCAAGGGCGAAGTTCCCTGCGTGTTTCTTCTTTGACTTCTTGCCCATAGGATCTCCTTGGCCGGCGGACTGCTTTTCACCAGATTGCACTCTGAAAGACGTTCACGATTCTACGCCGCAGAGGCAAGCCGAAGCGGTGCCGGACTCCCTTAGCCGATGCAACCAAGCCGCAGGACGTCATTACTTGGTAGAATCACGGTCTAGCAGTTTGCCGAAAAAACTCGGAAAAGCAGATCTCGAGGCGGTTGAAGCCGCCTCGGGATGACGCCAATAAAAGGACTTGCTACGGCGTAGCTAAAGCTACGCCCCTTCAAAGTCCCTCAAACCGAGTTTTTCAGCAAAGTACTAGGCCTCCGCGCCCGTGTAGGGACCTCGCTGTTATTGCGCGCTATCTTTATCTATGTATAGGAGTGCCTTCATGGGCTTTGCGGCCCGGCAGTACCGACGCTCACGATTCTGTCATCTCATTGTTGTTGGGATTTGTGCCGTGGTCAGCGCGGGCATAGCACTGGCTGCTTCACCGCAATCCGGGCAAACCGCGCAGCATCAGGAGACAGTGCAGACCGGGCCGATCGACGAGCCTCGAGGCACCGAAGAAAAGCCCTCTGGACCGCCAATCGCGAAAGGCATCCAGGCGATCAAGCAGGTAAACGCGAGATGCGTCGTGACGTTCTCCGTGGCTGCCGACGCCCTCTTCCAAGTCAAACGCTGGACGCTGAACCCAGACGCCGGGCAAACTATGGACGCCCTCGGTCCGCTAATCGCCAAAGCCGGCAAGCATCCGGTGCGCATCGAGAGCTTCACCGACTCCGCCGGCTCCGACGGCTACAATCAGATGCTTAGCGAAAAGCGCGCCATCACCGTGAGAGGCTGGCTGGTCAATCATGGATTCGTACCCGAGGGCACGCCGATCGAAGGATTCGGCCAGCGCAATCCAGTTGCGCCCAATACCAAGACGGACGGTTCAGACAATCCTGAGGGCCGGCAGAAGAACCGCCGAGTTGACATCGTGATCGACACCTGCAGCAAATCGAAGTAGCGCCAAATGCCGCCTCCGTTCAACCCTTGATTCTGGCCGCCCAGACATCGATTCAGCCGTTCACTGAGCAGCGGCTTCACTCATACAGGTGAGACACGACACTGCGCCCGGCCGTTCCTTTGGGTGACAATTCTTACTAGAGAAGCGCGGCGGTGTGCCTTCTATGCACCGCATTACCTATCACTCATCCGCCGGCGCCCAGTCCACTTCCAGAGGTGAGTAAGACCGTGAGCACCCAGACATTTTCGCCGGAAGTCAAACTTCCAACGTTGCCGACCGACACGCCAAGCTATCCTTCATCGCCGGGCATGCGCCCCGAGTTACGCATCCTGCAACCGCCGGCCACCTACACCGGAGCGCGTATCAAACCGCTGCAAAAGGGGCTGCCCAAGCAGACCGAGTCGCTTTGTCCGGAATGCAACAAGGTCATCGTGGCCGATATCTTCTCCGCAGACGGAAAAGTTGTGATGCAAAAACGCTGCGCCGAGCATGGGGAGTTCCGCGACATTATCTTCAGCGACGTCGAACTCTACCTCAAGATGGAGGAATGGAACTTCGGCGACAGTCTCGGCCTGTCGAATCCCCAGGTGGAGGGTGGCAAGTCATGTCCTGACGATTGCGGCCTGTGCGGCATGCACACTTCGCACACGGCACTGGCCAACGTGGACCTTACCAATCGCTGCAATCTCACCTGTCCGGTGTGCTTCGCCAACGCCAACACTGCGGGCTACTTATACGAGCCTAACTTAGAACAGATACGCACCATGCTGGCTACGCTTCGCGGCGAGCGGCCTGTCGATGGACGCGTAGTGCAGTTTTCCGGTGGCGAACCGACCGTCCATCCGCAATTTTTCGAAGTCCTGACCATGGCGCGCGAGATGGGATTCACCCATATTCAGGCCGCGACCAACGGCATCGAGCTGGCTAACCTGGAATTCGCACAGAAGGCGAAAGAGGCCGGACTGGCCACGCTCTACTTGCAGTTCGACGGAGTGACCGACGACATCTACCGCCGCGTGCGCGGCCAAGCACTGCTTGAAACCAAGATGAAGGTCATCGAGAATTGCCGGGCGACCGGCATGAAGATTGTCTTCGTCCCCACTATCGTGAAGGGACTCAACGACCATCAGATTGGCGACATCGTTCGCGTGGCGATCGAGAACATCGACACCGTCTCGGGCATCAGCTTTCAGCCTGTCGCCTTCACCGGCCGCATCGCCAAGCACGAGCTGCTGGCGAAACGCTTTACCCTGTCCGACCTCGCGCGCTGCGTCAGCGAACAAACCGGTATCACCGACCCGCGTGCGGACTGGTTTCCGCTGGCCTGCGTCACTCCATTCTCGAAGCTGACCGCGGCCTTGCGCGGAACCGGCGTGCCAACCATCTCGTCACATCCGCATTGCTCGCTCGGGACCTACTTCTTCGTTGATGAGAAGTCGAGGCGGGCCGTGCCCATCACGCAATTCGTCGACGTGCCCAACATGCTGCAAGACATGGAAGAGCTGTCGCGCTCGGCGGGAAAAGCCCGGTTCAAGTTCTATAGCAAGGTAAAAGCGTGGAACTCGCTGCAGAAGCACTTCAAGAAGGAGCTGGCGCCGCCGGGACTCACATTCAAGAAATTCCTGCAGACTCTGCAGGGGATGACCAACAAGAAACTGGGCCGCGACGGCAAGGACGGCACTTTCACCTATCGCACGCTGCTGGTGGCGGGTATGCACTTCCAGGACGCCTACAACTACGACATCGAGCGCGTCAAGCGCTGCGTCATTCATTACGCCACGCCCGACGGCAAGCTTTATCCCTTCTGCACCTACAACTCCGGTCCATGCTATCGCGAGAAAATCGAGCGGCAGTTTTCGGTGCCGTGGGAGAAGACAGCAGTTAGCAGTTAGCAATAAGCAGTTGGCCCTTGGCCGTCAGCATGTCAGGGAGTCTCTTTCTATATCCTGCCATCCCGACCGAAGCGGAGGGACTCCGCGGTTTGCGTGATCCCATTCGAATGCAAAGGTCGGCTTTGCGATAAGCTTTTCTGGCCCAGACCTCGGCCGTTCTCAGGGATAGCATTACCCTCGGCCCTAACTGTCCCCCTCGGCTCGCATCGAATACAATAACTTCTGGATCATAAAATGAAGTACCATCGATTTCCCCGTTATCTGCTGCCCCTTTTCTTCTCGCTGCTGGCCTTGTGTCTTGCCGTACCAGTCGTGGCGGACGACCGCGGCGAAGGCGCCCTGGATCCCTCGCAGCCGAAGGGCATCACGGTCGACGAGATCATCCAGAAGTTTGCCGCCAAGGAAAAGCAGTTCAAGATCGCGCGCGACCAGTACACCTATCGCCAGGACGTGCTGGTGCAAACCCTCGACGGCGACACCGTCAACGGCGACTACCACGAAGTAGAAGACGTGCTGTTCGACGACAAGGGGAATCGTATCGAACATGTTGTCTTCGCACCGCAGTCCACGTTAATCGGAATTACGATGACTCGGGAGGACTTCGATGACATCCGTCGCCGTATGCCCTTCGTGTTGACCAGCGACGAGATTTCCGAATACCAAATTCTCTACGTCGGTAAGCAGAAGGAAGACGAGTTAGGCACCTACGTTTTCGACATAGCGCCCAAGCAGATCGAGAAGAACAAGCGCTACTTCCAGGGCCGTATCTGGGTGGACGACCACGATTTTCAGATCGTGAAGACTTTCGGCAAGAACGTTCCCGACATTGGCGTTGGGAAGAAACGCGGTGATGGCGAGAACCTGTTTCCCAAGTTCACCACCTGGCGCGAACAGATCGATGGGCAGTATTGGTTTCCCGCGTATACCAAGGTCGATGACGAGTTGCACTTCTCAAGCGGTGATATTCACATCGTACAGAAGGTCAAGTACACCAACTACAAGCGCTTCGGTGCGAAATCGAAAATCACTTACGATGGTCAGGAGATCTCTAAGGGAGATCAATCCGGAAGCCAGCCGCCCAGCAGCACACCCCCAACGCCGAAGCAGTAGGACGGCAAGTCGTTCACTTTTCTCCATTCGCTCTTCGCCAGACATGACGAATTTGTCTCCGTGGCAGAAAGCATGGGCCGACCCGAACGGCCAAGGCAAACGCCGATGCATGAGCCGTGCCGGGTTGAAAGCGAATAGCGAGTTGCGAATAGCGGCTTTCTCACGCCGCCAGCGCCACAGAGCGCCCCGGCGTCAAGCCAGACGAACCCGGTTTGGCAAACACGTACGCACAGATGACTGCGATTTCTTGTCGACACACGACGATCCTGTTGGGTTCGCTTCATCTATTCGGCAGCTTAGTAGAACAAGTACTTGCGCCACTTGGAGTCCGACCGTCCCATCATGCGCATGATGTGCCGGCTGGTGTGCAGGTTGAAGGCGCGCGGCTCGCGCAGCAGCTTCATGCTGGTTTCGTGCGGCAGCAGGCTTCCCTTCTTGCGATTGCAGGAGTGGCAGCAGGCCACCAGGTTCTCCCACGTTGAGGCACCCCCGCGCGAGCGAGGAATCACATGGTCCAGGGTCAACTCGCCGGCGGCGAGAATCTTGCCGCAATACTGGCAGGTGTTGCGATCGCGCAGCAGAATGTTCTTGCGCGACAGCGCGCGCGTTTGATGGGGAATGCGCCGGTATTCCAACAGACGAATGACCGACGGCACGCGCATGGCGATACGAGCGGCGTGCAGGCTGTGCCCGTTGGCCTCTTCCATCATGGCCACGCCTTTCAGCACCAGAATGATGGCACGGCGTGCGGCGCACACATTGATGGGCTCGTACGAGGCGTTCAGCACCAGCACGGGCGTGTGTAATGCCGCCCATTGCAGGGGCTCATCGCCTGCTACCCGGGCGTGGAGCATGTAACCAGCAAGGGACTTTCCGTATCGGGACGCTGCGCTTTGGACCGGCATCGACATAATCCGCCTTTAGACCGAAGCTGTGAGGGCAACTGCTTCCGCTTCGATCGCCTCCTCTTCGCCTCGATCGGCAGTCTCGCCTGACGACGCGCCTTGAAAGGCACGCGCCACGGTCGCTGCCCAAACTCGCTCTGCCCCAGCCTGCTTCAGCACGCGGGCGCACTCCGACAGTGTGGTACCCGTCGTCATTACGTCGTCCACGACGATTAAGATGCGCCCTTTCACGCGGTTGGGAGCGCTCACGCGAAACGCGCCGCGTACATTCTCCATGCGCTCCTCGCGGCTGAGCCCCACCTGCGAAATCGTGTCGCGCTGACGAAGTAAGATGCCGGAAGCAACCTCAACACGTGGAGACAGGCGTTTCCCCGCAGCGCATGCGATGAGTTCGGCCTGGTTGAATCCGCGCGCCCGGCGTCTGCTTTTGTGCAAGGGAACTGGAATCAGCAGCGGACTGACCTGTCCGCGTCCCGAAAGCAGTTCCTGAATTGCCTCCGCCATCATGCTGCCCAGCGGACTGGCAACCGGTGTGACGCTTTCATACTTCAACAGATGGATCAGGCCCCGCAAGCCGCCTTCATATTCGCCGAACGAGACTGCCCTTTCAAACTCGGGCTCGAAATCGCGACAGTTCGCGCAACGGCCATCGCCCATCAGTAACTGGGCGCTGACCAGGCGATCTCCGCAGACGACGCACTGCGGCGCGCGCGCGGGCTCAATCGCCCTGAAGCATTCGCGGCACACAGGAACTCGGGAAATGTTATCGAGAGGAGTGTGACAAAGCCTGCATTCAGAAGGAAACAGGACGGAAAAAATACTTCCCAGGAGGTTTTGCAAGGGCGCGACGAGGACAGCACGTTGCTTGGCGCGCGAATCTTGTCGAGTTCGTCTTAGCGTCTCACGACTGCTGAAGATGACCCTCCAACCATCCCATGGTGCGCATGGCGCACTCATGCAGACCCTTGTCGCCGGTGCCGGCGGTCCCGAAAAAGCGATGGTTGACGCTTGTCTAGCCACCTCGTCGAGTGCAAAACCGCCGCTCGTCGAGGACCCCGGTCGGTCCCGAAGCACCGTGACTGGTCAGTATATGTGCTTCGCCGCCGGCGTGCAATGCCGGACGGGGGGTACCAGGCAGAGGATTTCACCAAGATTTCATCGCAGCAAATTAAAATCGTCGTGCTGGCGCGAGGTAAACTGCATCCCTGATGCTCCCTGCCATCTCTCTCGCACTTGTATCAAGTGCCGCTGGCGTGCTAACTTGCGCCGTCGCCATAATTTGAGTGCCGCGCGAGGCTTTCCTCATGAGTACGACCACAACCGCTCCCCAAAAGAAGTTCCGTTCGTATGTTCCCGACAACACCACGATGCCGGAGTTCACGCTTCGGGCCGTGCTGTTGGGCCTGGTTCTCACCGTGATTCTGGGCGCTGCCAACGCTTATCTTGGCCTGCGCGCCGGCATGACCATCGCTGCAACGTATCCCGCGGCGGTGATCGGCATGGCGGTTTTGCGCCTCATGAAGGGCTCGATCCTGGAGGAAAACATTGCGCGAACCGTGGGCTCGATCGGCGAGTCGGTTGCGGCGGGAGCGATCTTCACCATTCCAGCGTTTGTCATTTCCGGCGCATGGCCAGTGTTCGACTTCGAGCATGCTTACTGGAAATCGTCCATCTTGATGCTGGTAGGCGGTGTACTTGGCATTCTGTTTGTCACCCTGCTGCGTCGCGTGATGGTGGAAGATCCTGAGCTTCCTTTCCCGGAGTCGGTGGCCGCCTCGCAGATTCACATTGCCGGACAACAGGGCAGCCGCGCCGCCAAGATTCTGTTCGGCAATATGGGTTTCGCCGGCGTCATTTACTTGCTGGGCCAGTTCAACCTGTTCACAGCGAGCCGCGACTTCATCGTGAGGGTGGGGTCGCTGGGCTCCAGCTTTGTCCGCATGGGCCGCAGCGCTACCTCGCCTAAGCTGCCTGCGGGAGCGATCACCACGGTGTCGGCGCCGCAAATTAGTCCCGCGTATCTCGGCGTGGGCTACATCATCGGGCCGCGCCTGGCTTCACTGAACTTTGCCGGCGGCGTCATTGCCTGGGGCCTGCTGGTGCCGCTGATCTTGTTCCTCGGCGGTCCAACTCTAGTGGCTCAGTTTGCGCCCGCGGGCACGACGCTTCCGGATACCACATTCTGGACTGGACAGGCGGTAGCGGTGTGGAGCTTCATCGTGCGTCCGATCGCCGTCGGAGGCATGTTGGTAGGCGCCTGCTACACGCTGTTCCGCATGCGTAAGAGCCTGGGCTCGGGCATGGCGCGAGCGGTTTCTGACTTGAAAAAGTCGGCCGCAGCCCATGCTGACACCGCTCGCACGGAGCGCGACCTGAACGCCAAGTTTGTGTTCAGCGGATTATTGGTCGTCCTGATCAGCATGGTCTTTCTCTACAAAAGCTACGCCGATGCGTGGGTTCCGGGCATGGTCGCAGCCGTCGTGATGATAATCGTCGGCTTCTTCTTCGCGGCGGTATCAGGAAACCTGGTGGGACTGATTGGCTCGTCGAACAACCCGATCTCCGGACTGACCTTGGCGGCGCTGATGATCGCGGCGTTGCTGATGGTGCTGATGGGCGTCTCGGGAATTCACGGGATTGCCGCCGTGCTCGGCGTCGCCGCGGTGGTATGTATCTCGTCGGCGGTGGCGGGCGAAATGCTTCAGGACTTGAAGGTAGGACACATCCTGGGCGGTACTCCCTCAAAGATGCAGATTGGCGATTTCATGGGTGTGACCGTCGCCAGTTTCGCGCTGCTTCCCGTGCTCTTGTTACTGAATCAGGCCAACATTAATAGCGGCGGCATGGGTTTTGGGGACCGCCAACTTTCCGCTCCGCAAGCCGGCCTGATGGCCATGCTGGCGCGCGGTATTGTTGGCGGAGAGATGGCATGGCCGCTGATCGTAGTCGGCATCCTGATGGGCTTTGCCTTAATCATGATTGAGGTCAAGAGCCCGATGCTGTTCGCCGTCGGCATGTATCTGCCGCTGGAAACCACCTTCGCCATCTTTCTGGGCGGCATGATTCGCTGGGTTACCGACAAAATTCGCGACAGCAAGAACTTCAACGACGCGCAGAAGGCACGGGTGGAGAATGCGGGGGTGTTGACGGCGTCGGGATTCATTGCGGGCGAGGCGTTGATGGGAATCGTGATCGCCGTCTTCAAGTATAAGCAGTGGCCGCTTCCGGTGATCTTCCAACATCCCAGCGCAATTTCCGGATTCATCGTGCTGGTGATCCTGGCCATCGTGATGATTCGCGTGCCGCTGGCCAGCGCAGGCAGCCCGGACGAGCCCGCTCCGCCGACGGCGATTATGTAGCCAGGCTCCCCTTGCTACTTTTTCCCCTCGGGAGTCTTCGTTGAGCCGAGGCCACTCGTCGAGGCCTCGAACTTGGAAATTTCTTCGCCCATGCTTGCCCAATAGCGCATGACCCCTTGCGCTCCGATTTTGAAATCGGAATCTGACTCGATCAGAACCGGCAGAGTACCATAGCAAAGAGCTTGCTCCCAATAGGCACCCTCGACGGCTTCCATCTGGACGGCTATTGCCGCAACATTGGGGTTTTTGAATGAAGGAAGCACGCTAATCTTAAGAACCATGCTTCCCTTTAGCGCCGGGAAGTTCTCTGGGTCACCGAACACGCCAACGTCACGGACCAGGCAAGAATCTTGCGGGAGGAGCTTGATCAGTTCGTCTCGGAACCGATTCCCGACGGCAGCTCCGCGTTTGACGAAATCCGAATCGGAGGACTTCGGCTGCTCCCCCGTGAGTACTCCAATTCTTGGGGTTTTGGGATTTGCGCAAGGATCGTTTTGAGCGCACAGACGCGCAGGCGACAGAATAATTAAGCACAAAGACAGCACCAGGAAACGTGTACGCATCGCTGCCCTCCAAATGTTCTTTCCGACGGACGCATTGTAAACTGCGTGAATGAAAGTCTCCGTCCCTGTCCCATGTCAATGCGGTAATACTGTGACCGTCGAAGCCACAGGTACCGGTCCACTTCCGGACCCAACGTGCCCAGTTTGCCATACAACAACATACTTGATGGACAACAGCACTGTCGGCGAACGTGTTTTGTATCGCGGCAGGGCAGAAATGAAAGACGACGATTTCACTCTCGCCATAATGCTGGGCGCAATGGCGGTCGAGTGCGAACTCGCATTTATGTTTTTCAAATGGACCCGCATAGACATGAAGATGAAAATGTCTAATCTTGGCGCAGATATTAAGATAACGCAGGGGCACGAGGACGCGTGGGAAAAGCAATACCGTAACTGGTTCAGGATCACAGAGAAACTTGATAATGTTTCTCAACACCTGACTGGGTTAGATTTTGATATTTACACTGGGCGTACCCCGCTAGCCGAACTGATGCGGAGCAATCATCCTGAATCAATCGGGAAGTCCGCAAAGAAGTTTTTCGAGGAGCATTTGTTCTGGAAGCGCAATCAGATTGTGCACTCCGGTAAAGTGGATTTCGCCAAGGATGAGGCGGAACAATGCCTAGCTCTAGCATCCACGATATTCAGCATTATGAAAGCAATGGACCGTGAGCGCAACAACCGCACGTTCTCGGCCCAAGGGGTAACGCCCACTGGAAGCTCTTGAACTACATTGCAGATTCAAGTCGCTAAGTTGGCAGGAATCGATGTCCATCGCCACTAACCTCTCCGCCATCCACGATCGCATCGCACGCGCTGCTAAGCGCGCCGGGCGAAACCTCGACGACGTTGCGCTGATGGCCGTGAGCAAGACCTTCCCCGTCGAAAGCATCCTCGAAGCCTACGCTGCTGGTCATCGCCTGTTCGGCGAGAATCGTGTGCAAGAATTTTCGGACAAGGCAGGAACTGTGGTGGATCTTCACGACGCCGAATTCCACATGATTGGCCATCTCCAATCCAACAAAGCCGTAAAGGCTGCCGAAATATTTCACGCGGTCGATTCGATCGATTCGGCGAAGCTTGCCGAGCGACTGAACGCAGCGGCTCAAACTCTGAATAAGACACTCGACGTCCTGATCGAGATCAACGTGGGAGGCGAAGAGGTCAAGAGCGGCATCGCTCCCGGCTCGCCCGAGTTGGAGCGGATCCTTGCCGCTGTTCCCGAGTGGCAACATCTGCGCGTTCGTGGGCTGATGACTGTACCTCCGTTCACCGACGATCCGGAAGGAGCGCGTCCCTACTTCCGGCAACTGCGCGAACTGCGCGACCGTCTCGCGGTGCGCAGTCTGCCGTCAGTTGGGCTTGATGTGCTCTCCATGGGAATGTCGCACGACTTCGAGATCGCGATCGAAGAAGGCTCGACCTGCGTGCGTATCGGTACGGCGATCTTTGGGACGCGCTCCAAGCCATGATCCCAGTCCGCGACACACCTTCAGGCGCGACCTTCCAGGTGAAAGTCCATCCGCGCGCGAAGAAGAATGCCATCACCGGCGAGGCTGGCGAAGCACTCAAGCTAGCCTTGACCGCGCCGCCTCTGGAAGGCCGCGCGAATGAGTCCTGCATCGCATTCTTCGCGGAATTTTTGAATGTACCGCGTTCCTCAGTTACGATAGCCGCCGGGGAAAGCAGCCGAAATAAAGTCATTCGGGTGCGCGGATTGTCCGCCGCGCAAGTGAAAGCGAAGTTGTCGGGAAAGTAGCCGGCAATCGGCCGCCAGCCATTGACGTCAGCCGATTGCCACGCTAGCTAATCCTCGCTGACAACTGGCCACTGACAACTGCTTCATCGAGGAGAACATTTTGAGTTTTGCGCAGCGTTGGCGCGACATTCGCGTGGGCTTCGAGCGTCCCTTCTGGGTCGCCAACATCAGCGAGTTGTTCGAGCGGCTCTCCTATTATGCTGCCTTCGCGTCGCTGGCGCGCTATCTGCACGAGGTCCTGCATTTCCCGGTCGAGCAGACCGGCACGCTCACCGGCTTCTTCGGAGGGCTGGTGTGGTTTCTGCCGGTGTTCGGCGGAACGCTCGCCGACCGCATGGGCTTCCGGCGCGCGCTTTCGGTTGCCTATCTCATCTTGAGCTGCGCTTACTTCTTGTTAGGATCGCTGGGCTCGCCGTGGCTCGCGCCCGTACGCGACAATGTTCCTCTGGTCGCTCTGGTGGTCCTCGTGCTGGCCCTCCCGGCGTTGGGAGTGGCACTGGTGAAGCCCAGCGTAGTGGGTACCACCGCGCGCGCATCGAAGGAAAACGTTCGTTCTATCGGCTACTCGATTTACTACACGCTGGTGAATATTGGCGGCGCCGCCGGCCCTTACGTCGCTTCGTACGTACACCAGCGCATGCGGGTGGAGAACGTCTTCCGCGTTGCCGCCCTCAGCGTCTTCCTGATGTTCCTCGGCGTATTGCTCTTCTTCAAAGAACCGCGTCGCCACGACGAGGTCGAAACCGCCAGCCTGTCGCAAGCTGCCAGGAATTTCTGGACCGTGATTACCAATCCTCGCTTCATGCTGTTTCTGCTGATCTTTACCGGCTACTGGATCGTCTATTGGCAGGAGTTCATCACCCTGCCGATTTATGTTCACGACTACATCAATCCGCACACCGATACCGAGCTGCTGCTGGTGACGGGGCCGCTGGTAGTGATCGCTCTTACTCTTGTGATCAACATCCTCACCCAGAAGATTCGTGCTTTCAGCGCCATCATCGTTGGCACGCTGATTACTGCCGTGGCATGGATCATCTTGATTGTGCGGCCCACCGTAACGGGAGTGATTTTCTTGCTGATCGTGGTCGCACTCGGCGAAATCACCCTGTCCCCGCGCTACTATGAATACATTTCGCGGCTGGCGCCTTCGGGACAGCAGGGAACCTACATGGGCTTCGCCTTTCTGCCGCTGGGAATCGGATCGCTCATCGGCGGGACTTTTGGAGGATTCCTTATCCACCACTTCGGCGAGGTGAAACATCGGCCGGAAATGATGTGGGTGGTCATCACAACCATCGGCGTCCTCACCGCGATTTTGCTGTGGATTTACGACCGGTTTGTATTGCCGAAGGAAGTGGACAAAGGAGTGACGGTGTGACCCACGGTGACTTGTCACCAGATTTTACATTTGTTATCCCGAGCGAAGCCGAGGGAACTGCGGCTCTCGGCCGGGCGATGATCTTCGCGCAGCACAGGAACGCAGATCCTTCGACTCCGCGGCCAAAGTCGGGCCGCTCCGCTCAGGATGACACCTTGACATTGCGCACGCTTAAATGGTGCTCGTAAATTTGCGCTCAATTCGTCGCTCTGAACTTTAGAATTGTTTATTGACAGGTTCACATGAGCAAGACTCCAGCCTATATCGCCAAACACATTCGCACCGTGATCGAGAACGGCGGCTCGGCCCCGCATACCGAGGAAGTGCAACGGTTCTTCAAACATGAGGTGAGGTCGCGCGGCTGGTACACTGGCGAACTTCGCAAGGTCGCTGTCCGCTTTCGACGAACGATTCTTGCCGAGCACGATATGCCTTACCTGCTGGAAGTAGCCGATCAACTCTTCCGCGGCAATGTGCTGGAAGAAAAAGTCTTCGCCGTCGTGACGCTGCAAGGAGTGGTAGCCGACTTCGGCAAGCGCGAGTTCAAGCTTTTCGAAAGCTGGCTGGACCGCATCAGCAGTTGGGCGGACCATGACGCGCTGGTGCACTACTTAATCGGGCCGATCATCGCCGCCGACGCGACATTGCTATCGCGGCCGCCGCGCTGGGCGAAGAAGAAGAGCCGTTGGCATCGACGCGCCGCAGCCGTGAGCCTGATCCACAGTACACGCCAGCACAAGAATTTCGACCGCATTCAGCAGATTACCGAAATGCTACTGCCCAGCGACGACGACATGGTACAGAAGGGATTGGGCTGGCTGCTCCGCGAGGCCGCCAAGGCCAATCCTGAGCAGACCGTCGCCTACCTGATGACCATTCGCGAGCGTTCGCCGCGGCTGGTGCTGCGTACCGCGTGCGAAACATTGCCAGTGGCGACGAGAGAGCGAGTGCTGGGGAAAAAGCTGGCCATAGCGGCAGCAGGATGAAATTCCTTGCCTCTCCGGAGGCTTTACGGCACGGCTGAAGCCGTGCCCTGACACGAGGCACACGCGATGCATTGCTGGCCTTACGGCACAGCCGAAGCCGTGCCTGACACACCCCAGAACGTTTACAATGGTTCACGCAATGAATCTTCCCGAAATCCAGGCTGCGCTGCGCGACGGCGGCCACGAATGCTGGCTGTTCTACGATCACCATCACCGCGATCCCATCGCTTATCGCGTGCTCGGCCTTTCGCCCAGCATGATGGTCACCCGCCGCTGGTTTTATCTTGTCCCTGCTAACGGCGAGCCCGTGAAACTGGTGCACCGTATCGAGAGCCATCATCTCGACTCGCTGCCCGGCAGCAAGATGGAATACTCGGCGTGGCAGGAGCTGTGGCAGAACCTCGAGGCCATGCTCAAGCCGTATCACAAGGTCACGATGCAGTATTCGCCGAATAACCAGATTCCCTACATCTCGCTGGTCGACGGCGGAATGCTGGAACTGGTACACAGTTTCGGCAAAGAGATTGTCAGCTCGGCAAACCTGGTGGCGCGCTTCGAAGCGACCTTGACCGACGCCCAGATAGCATCGCACTTCAAGGCGCGCGACGGAGTGGACAAAATCACGGCAGCTTTCTTCCAGGAGGTCGGCCGGCGCGTGCGCAATGGCGGTACGCACGAGTTCGAAATGCAGCAGTGGATCCTGGAAGCGTTCCAACGCGAAGGTCTGGAGACCTGCGATCCGCCCAACGTCAGCGTTAATGCCCATAGCGGCGATCCGCACTACGAGCCAACCGCGGCGACGTCGGCGCCGATCCGCCAGGGCGATTTCGTGCTGCTCGACATCTGGGCGAAACGTGTCGAGCCTGATTCCGTCTATTACGACATCACCTGGACGGGCGTAGTCGGGATGCCGAGCAACCAGCAGCGCGAGATTTTCGAGATCGTGCGCGACGCCCGCGACACCGGCATTCGGGCCGTGAAGGAAGCGTTCGCGGCGAAAAAGAAGCTGCACGGCTGGGAAGTGGACCAGGCGACGCGCGAGTTTATCGACAGCAAGGGATGGGGCAAGTACTTCATTCATCGCACCGGACACTCCATCACCAGCGACATTCACGGTAACGGCGCGAACCTTGATAATCTGGAGACCAAGGACGATCGCGAGATCTTGCCCAACACTTGCTTCTCGGTTGAGCCGGGCATTTATCTGCCGGAGTTCGGGGTGCGCAGCGAAATCAATATGATGATCCGCAACGGAAAGGGCGAAGTGACCGGACGCGTCCAGAACGAGTTGGTGCTGATCTGATGGCAAACCCGCAAAATACAGCCACATTGCCGCGCTCGGCTAAAGCTGCGCGGGCACAGTCGAACTCCATGGCCACCATTGCGCCGCTGGCGGGATGGCTGCTTCCCGGCCTCGGACATTTCATTCAGCGCCGCTACATTCGCGGGGTGCTGCTGATGCTGTCGGTGTTCGTGATGTTCTTCGCCGGCTTGGGCATGCAGGGCAAGGTATATTCCTTCAACACCGGCGACCTGCTCGACATCCTGGGATTCATCGGCGATCTGGGCGCGGGCGTGCTTTACTTCGTGGCGCGCATGATGGATTGGGGCGTCGGCAACATTCATCGGGCGGTGGCCGACTACGGAACCAAGTACATCGTGGTAGCGGGGCTGCTGAACTTCGTCGCCGCGGTAGACGCTCACCACATTGCGATTGGCAAGAAACAATGAACTTCGAACTCTCGCACTTCAACGCCGCTCTGCTCTTCGCGCTCTGCGCTTCAACCGTGTTCGGCATCACCCAACGCAATACCCCGCGCGACATGCTGCGCTACGGCGCCTACTGCTTCGCCCTGTTCGTCGGCGGCGTGATTGTCGCGGCGTGGGCGATGTGGGCGATAAAGCACTAAAAGGCAGGGGCTAGGGGTCAGAGGCTAGGGGCTAGTGAAGATGTTCGGAAACTACCTCTAACCCAAGTGGCCCACTTGCTCCAATCAAGAAAGTGAAGCTCAACGTTAACTAACCCCTAGCCCCTAGCCCCTGCCTTTTCATCCTTCCCACACAAACGCGTCAAAGACGCTCATCTGGACGAAGCCCAGACGCTTATAGAGATCGACCGCCCGCCCGTTCATCTCAGTCACGGTCAGCGACAGCAGATTGAAGTTCCGGCTGCGCAGCGAATTGTAGGTACAGGCAATCAGATTCTCGCCGATGCCTTGATGGCGATATTCGGGGACCAGGCAAACCTGGGTGACGTGACCCACGTCATCTTTCACCCGCGAGCACAGAATCAGTCCAACCAGCGCATGCGTGGGCCGGTGAATCGCCACATAAGACGATTCCACGTCAAAAACACCACAGCCCGGGAAACGCACAATATTGTTCAAGAAGCGGATCGAACCGGCGTTGGTGCGGTACTGATCGTTGATCTCGGAATCGATGTGAGCTCGATACGCAGCGGTGATGACGCCGGCCGCAGGCTGGTAGTCCTGCTCCATCCAGCGGCGCGTCTGGATTTCCTGGGGCAGCCGCACGGGCGGCATTTGCGGAGCGTCTTTGCCGCGCAAGTGCAACCCGAGAAACAGGCGATGATATCGCTGGAATCCCGAGGAAGCGAATGCCGAGGCCAACTCTCCCGTAGGATGCGTCAGTAACTGCGCCTCTACTCGACGGATGCCAGGCGAGGACTGCAGGGTCTCGATCATGTGCTCCAACATCTGCGACTCGATCTGGCGACCATCGCCGCGGCGAGGAGAAACGAACAAATCGCCGACGACGCCTTTGCTGCCCTCGTAAACGAAGAACGAGAAGCCCACGATGCTGCCGCGCTCCACTGCCGCATAGCCCGGCAAGATCTTGGCATCAACGTAGCGCAAAATCATCTCGGCCGAGCTGCGATAGTCCCAGCACAGCTGACTGCCCCACGCCTCAACTTCTTCGTCGAGCAGCGGGCGCAGGTCGGTCGATGAGAAATGCCTGAGGTCGAGAATCTCCACGGTAGTCAGTTGATGCGACTGGCGAAATACAGTTGCCGCCATAGGCGCGTCGTCCAAAGGCGCTGAGCCAGTCTAGTGCGGTTTGGGAGCCTCAGGCAAACCCGGAACCAGGATAGCTATGGGACGGGAAAAATCCAGCCCGTTGCATTCCCTGTCTGCTACTTAGTAGCCAGCAGCCCGAAGGAACGCCAGCGGACTCGAGACGCATAGCGCACGCCCGGCGCAGGCACTCGCCGCGGGCTTGAAGTAACTCCACTTGCGAAAAAGCACGCGGGCTTAGCAGGTTGCTGAAAACCTCGGAAAAGCGGATCCTTCACCGACTAAAGTTGGTTCGGGATGGCAGGAATAAGGGACTTGCTACGGTAATAATATCGTTGACTGAAGTCGTTGATTCTGTTAGTATGGCTCTTGTTAAGAGGTAAGTCCAATGGAATCACCGAAAACCCTCCAAGAGACTATCCAGTTCTTCGGCGACTTCGATAACTGCCGTCTGTTCATGGCCGCTCTGCGCTGGCCTGACGGCATAGTGCGCTGCCCGCGCTGCGACTCCGACGCAGTAGCCTATCTGCCAAAGGCCCGCGTGTACTGGTGCAAGGGAGATCACCCACGGCAGAAGTTTTCGCTCAAGGTGGGAACGGTATTCGAGGACAGCCCGATTGCCCTCGAAAAGTGGTTGCCGTGCGTTTGGATGCTGGTAAACGACAAGAACGGCATCTCGTCATGGGAACTGCATCGCGCCCTAGGCGTCACGCAAAAGACGGCATGGTTCATGCTGCATCGCGTACGTGCCGCTCTCAAGACTGGCGGGTTTGTTACGAAGCTGGGAAGCGCTGACGGCGGCGAAGTCGAAGTGGATGAAACCTTTATCGGCGGCAAGCCCGTCAACATGCACAAGAGCAGGCGCATAGCGATTCAGCGCGCTCGCAGCGAGATTAGTAATTGCCACAAAGCTCAAGGGTTCACCCGCTATCCCGGAAAGACGGTAGTGCAAGGAATTCTAGACCGCGATATCCGGCAGGTGCGCGCCAAAGTCGTGCCGAACGTGAAGCGCGAAACCCTGCAATCCGAAGTCTTGAACAATGTTCATCACGGCTCTCGCGTGTACACCGACAGTGCTGTGGCATACGACAATCTGCGCGCTCAATACGTCCATGAAGTCGTTGACCACACGGAGAAGTACGTACAAGACCGTGTGCATACGAACGGGCTGGAGAACTTCTGGAGCCTGCTCAAGAGAACACTGCGCGGAACCTATGTTGCTGTCGAACCGTTTCACCTTGACCGCTACGTCGATGAGCAGTCGTTTAGGTACAACAATCGCGCTACGAAAGACAACCCGTTGAACGATGCAGACCGCTTTGTGTATGCACTCTCACAGATCGTCGGCAAGCGGCTGACCTACAAAGAACTGACGGGGAAGGAGGGAGAGGCGTCGGGTTTCTAAAGTCCGTTTCGCCAAAAACGGCAAGGTCTGGCACAAGCGCCAGACACGCGGCCCAAAAGCCAAGAAGCCTACCGCGGATGTGGCTTAGGCCCGCGTTTCGGCTTCTGCGCTCGCTCTGCTTTTTCTTCCGCCAGCACTCGATTTACTTCTGACTTTGGCGCTCGCAAGATCGCGCGCATCGCGTTCTCGAAATTCGTGTACTCAGGTGACATCTTGGGATTAGACTTCATGCGCCCATTATCCCACGTTGAATAAATCTTCAAGAGAGGTTTTTCGCACATGGCTAACTGTCCAAAATGCGAAGTTCCAGTCTTTGCTGTAGACATCGAAGCCGTAACACTCAGCGCCGAGAATGGCTTGACTTGGCGGGGTCTGAGTTATGGTTGCCAGCAGTGTAAGGCGCTTTTGAGCGTTTCGATTGACCCGACCGCACTGGGTGAGGACATTGCGGCGTCGGTGGTGGAGGCCCTCCGTAAGCGTTGAAGATAGTGATTGCATCGGGGTTGTTTGCGTCGATATTCAACAAACGTCGGGGAGACGTAGACATGCGCTGATCTCCTATGCGATGATTCGCAAGGAAACAACGCTCCCTAACTGGCGTCAGGGTTTCCAAAAACATTTCGACGGATTCGCTCTCCAGCCTGCCAGCGTCCAAGCGTTCCCGCCTTAGCCGAAGTGTACCATTTCGGCGGAAAGGCGGACGTGCACTCCCTATCGCGTGATTCCGAAGTGGGCTTCAAATTGCTCACGAACAGCACAAACGGCCCAATTCATCGCGAGAGCGATTTCCTGCAATCGCAGCCTTGGGGACTCATCGATCATTACCTCAAAGGCGAAATCAGCTTGGAAGCTAATCTTCATGCCGGGGACAAAATTGCGAATCTTGAAACGTGCGACCTCGCTCTCAGTTTCGAGAAGGTGAGTATCCAAGAAGTTGAGGTATTCAACGCCAGACGGAGAGCCGATACGCAATCCGCCACTTGTAATCGCAGAGCCAGCGATATGAAGCCGTCGATGACGGTCTATTCTCGCCCAATCATTCAAGATCACCAACGTCTTTCCCAAATCAAACTCCTTGCCATCGGCTCGGCAAGTTACACCCGCATAACCTTGCATACTCTTCATGATGGTCATTATGTCCTGCGGGGCATTCTTCATTCGCCGCATCGCCTCTTTAAAGTCCTTGGGGTCGATGGTTGCGATGAACTGCCACTTGCCTGCATCGGGGGGAGGGTCGCTTCGGAATTCCAGAATGGCGGCATCATAGATGCACGAGTCGAGAGCGCTTCTGAGTTGGTACAACATCTCTCCGAATTCGAGACTAAATGGGAGAGTCCAATCGGGATTGGTAGGTTTAATGAAGAATTTTCCTGTCCCATCGTTGTACACCTCTGGCCGCGAGGTGTAAGCCTTATCTGTCTCAAAGGAATTCCAGAGACCTATGAGGGATTGGCGGTGGAGTTCGGCCCGCGCAAGGCGCTCCCAGCACGTTTGGAATGGTAGGGTCATTCTCCGGAATCATAGCAGCCATCATGTCCTGTCACGGCTCCCCCACCGTATCACAGAACTTCAGCCATGTATATTATTACCCTTGCTACGGCGTAGCTAAAGCTAGCCCCTTCAAAATTCACCGAATCCGAACTCCCCGAATCCGACTTTTTCAGCAGCCTGTTAGTATTACTGTGTTACAAGAA
>PMWW01000007.1 GCA_003165795.1 Acidobacteriaceae bacterium | reverse complement strand
AATCGAGGAACCAGATGAGAACCACCGTGCGGAATTCCTAGCTACTTTGCCACCGATCAACTGAAAACCTTACGCAGTGCAAACCTGAGCCAGTTCCTTTGTGGAGAAAACACTTTATGCAGATGAATTCGTTTCGCAACAGTTCTCGGATCCTGAGGGGCCTGATCGCTGGCCTGCTGGGGATGGGGCTGAGCGTTTCGGCGTTCGCTCAGTCCCAGTACTTCCCAACCTACACCCCCGGCCCGCTGGGAAACGGCTGGGTTGTGGCTAATGGTCAGATCATCACCCCCGCCGGAACCCAAGTCAACCTCGTTGCCACTGAAAGCAGCGGCACCGGGATTCGCGCTACAGCCATCGCACTCAACCCCAACCCACTCGCCAATGGCCATCGCACCGCCTCTGTCCTTACCCTGGGGGCCAAGACGGTGTCTGGTGCCGTCGAGGTCTTCGACGTAACTACCGGCGCGATTTTGCAGAAGTTTGTGCCGAACAGCAGTGCAAATGGCAGCCCCACCGGTATCGCCTATACGCAGGACGGCAACTACCTGCTGCTCAGCCAGGACAGCAGCTACGTTACCGTCGCCAGTGTCGGGGCTGACGGCACGCTGACCTACAAGACTCAAGTCCAGATCCCGGTGAACCTCTCCTTCATCACCTGTTTTCCGAACAGCCCTCCGGGAACCACGGGCAGCGCCCCCATCCCCTGCGGCCAGACCTACTCTTCGGGCACTGCTTATCCCCTCGGCCTCGCGATCTCGGCGGATGGCAGGACTGCCTACTCCGTGCTGGACGTGGACGATTCACTGACCAAGATCGACCTGACCACGACCCCCCCGACGCAGGTTGCGGAAATTCGCGTTGGTAACGTCCCGAACAGCGTCGTGATCTCGAGCGATGGCAGCACCGCCTACGTCTCCAATGAGGCTGGCCGGGTTGCTACCCAGAACGACTTCCAGGAATATTCCGATGGCACCAATGTCGTCGCGACGAATCCGACGGGCGCCATCGCCACCGGCACCATTTCGGTGGTGAATCTGGGCTCGTTTTCGGTCACCAACACCATCACGTTGACCGGTCTGCACCCGACTGGTATGGCTCTTTGGGGTCAGTACCTGTTGGTTGCCGATACCTATAGCGACGTCATCTCCGTGATCGACACGACCAGCAACACGGAGGTGCGGAAGATCAACCTTGGGCTGCCGATCGGAGTGCTCAGCGCGACGAACGTCGGCCCGAGCTTCGGGCAGCCCAGCGTTTCGGCCTATGGCGCGGCACCAAACTCGATCGCAGTCGACACCGTGAATAACGTCGCCTACGTCGCGCTTTACAACGCCAATGCAGTCGCCGTCGTCGACCTTAGCGCTGGCGCACCGAAGCCCATCAAAGGCACGATCCCGGTCGGCTATGCACCGAGTTCGGTTGTGCTGGACTCGGCGGACAGTATACTGCTCGTTGCCAACGACAAGGGCATCGGCACCACGAACACTGATCTGAGCCAAAATTGCGCAACCTACTATGGCGTGTGCGGCTTCAACAGCCATCAGGACCAAGGCACCGTCAGCATCGTTCCCATTCCGGGCAGCGCGCTGCTGGCGCAGATGACGACGCAGGTCTATCAGAACAATCACTGGGATCTGCAGACGAATATCGCGGGGGCCTCAGGCGGCAACCCGAATACCCCGCCGGTTGCAGTCCCGGTGAAGATCGGCGATCCGTCGCTGATCAAGCACGTGTTTGTAATCATTCGTGAAAACCGCACCTACGATCAGATCCTGGGCGACGTAGCCGCCGGCAATGGCGACCCCACCCTGGCGGTCTTCGGCGGCATCTACACGCCCAACGCCCACACGCTGGTCCAGCGCTTCCCGCTTCTGGACAACTTCTACGACCCGAGCCGCCAGTCGGCCGACGGCCACAACTGGATCATGCAGGCCATGGCGCCCTACTCCGACGACATCCAGTCGCCCGACTGGGTCCGCGACTATCCCTCCAACGGCGGCGATGCCATTGCTTACCAGAACGTGGGGCATCTGTGGGACCAGGCTGTACAGCTCGGCGTCTCTTTTAAGAACTACGGCGAGTACATCGAGTACAACCTGTTCAACCCTCCAGGTGGTGGGAACCAGGAGCCGACCTGGTGCCAGTTCTATGACGACACAGTGTCATACGAAAGTGGTCAGGAACAGGAACTGTATTACTACAACACCGTCTCCTCCTACTCCCCGCTCCCGAACCTGATTAACCACACGGTTCAGAACTATCCGCAGTTCGATCTGGGCATCCCCGACCAGTTCCGCTTCGATATCTGGGTTCAAGACTTCAATAACGACGTGGCTCACGGTACGGTGCCCCAGTTGGAATTCATGTGGATCAGTTCCGACCACACCGGCGGACCCCCGAACGCCATGGCCATGCAGGCCGATAACGACCTGGCGCTTGGCCGCTATGTCGACGCCATCACCCACAGCTCGGTGTGGCCTACGTCGGCGATCTTCGTCGAGGAAGACGACGCCCAGAACGGCGTTGACCACGTCGACGGCCACCGCAGCCCGGGCTATATCATCAGCCCCTACGTCCTACAGAACAGCCCCACCGACCACACCTTCTACACGCAAGTCAACCTGACGCGTACGATCGAGCAGATTCTCGGTATCACGCCCATGAACCAGTTCGACCTGTGGGCCTCGCCGATGAGGACCGTTTTCACCAACAATCCACCCCAGGACAACTTCCTGCCGTGGACGCACGTGCCGGCCGAATATCCGCTGACTTCAGGCACGTCTTGTACCTCTCTAGCATCCCTTGCAAAACCTGAAACAAAGGACAGCCCTAAGGTCGCGGCTCTGAGGGCTGCTTGGCTCCAGAAGAAGACGCAGATCTTCGCTGGCAAATTGACCAAGCCCGACGCCGAAGACCCGAGCACCGTCAACCATTACGACTGGTACGAGGCCACCGGGTTTACGCGGCCCTATCCCGGTGAGAAAACCGTTCGGCCCCCGAGCGACTTCAACAACTCGGCTCCTGTTATCGTCGATAAAGACTAAACACATTTCGACTACGATGCCCCTCTCCCCGATAACCGGGAGAGGGTTTTTTCATGCCTCAAACCAAGTGTTTACCTCATCACCGGATCGACTTCGAACACGACCTACGCCAGCTTGTCCGGAAACGGGTTTGTAGGAGATTACTCCCGAGAAGCGTGCAACTAACTGGCCTACGGCCAGACAGGATGCGAAGGAACACGAGTGCGCGCATCATTGTAGATGCCGGTCGAGTGACAGCTACAGCCCGCGCCGACATTGGTGCTTTATAGCCCGCCGATCTTTGCGGGCTGGGGACTGCTGCGGCGCGAACCGTGGGCGCGCGTACTGACCATCGTTCTCTCGTTCCTGGCATTGTTCCACATTCCACTCGGAACCGCGCTCGGCAATTGCTGTTCCTGATTTGGATGATACTCGTGGGCTACCGGCGGTTAACGTGCGCTTCCTAGAACGTGAATCGCACAGAAAACTGCAAGGTTCTTGGGAGACCGTCTGGATTAATTTCCTGCAGCGTGCCAAAATTGCCCACACCAGTGTTGGGTACCAGATAGCAGGTCTGGTTCAGCGAGGCTCCGTCACCGCAGTTGGTGCCGATAGGATTGTATTGCAGCTGGTTGATTCCATTGCCGTTCTGCACGTAGTAATTGGCGTGATTGAATAAGTTGAAGGCCTGCGCTTGCAGTTCGACTTCCTTGCCTTCCCGGATTTCGAAACTGCGGGATAGGCCAAGGTCAATCCGCTCCAGCCACGGACCATAAAAGGAATTCAATCCGATTCCCGGCGTGGGGCCGCCGCCATTGATGCCGGCTGCGGTAGCTGCTATGTCCTGGTTGAAGGCGCTGTCATTCAAGTTGTCATTGGCTCCATCACAATTGTTTAACGACAGCGTTGAACTGGTACAAGCGGGACTCAATAGCGCCGCATAAGGCCGGCCCGAAGAGAACTCCATTACCGTACTGAGCGTCCAATTGGACAACAGCGCCCGTCCGAAGTGCGAGCTGGTCAGCCCTTGTAGCTTCGGCTGGTACACCGCCGCAAGCGTAATGCGATGCCGCTGATCGAGCAGCGAAGCCGCAGTCGTATTACTGAAGTCGAATTGGTTGTTGAAGTCCGTGGCGTCGCGCACAATGTTGTGGGCCCAGGTGTAGGCAAACTGCAACGACAGACCATTCGTCATGCGGCGCTGCACTTGCACAAACAAGGAGTTGTAATCATTTTGCCCCGGACTGATCAGTTCGTCGATCTGGCCGAGGTTGGGGTTGATGCGGCCTTCGGTTAGCAGACCGTTGTCCATGTTCGGAAGGATGACGGTTGGTCCGGCGCAGGGAGCCGTGGTGGTACCGGGAGGACATACGATGTACGTCGTGGTGCCTTGCAGCGGGTTCAAGTTAAGGTCATAGGCGTTGCTTGAAAGAATATGGACCCCGTGAGTCCAGATCGTTCCCAAGCTTAGCGTTGTATTTCTGGCAATCTGCTGTTCGATCTGCAGGCTCGCTTCCAATACATAGGGCACCCGCAAACCAGGCGAGACTAGTGAAATGTCGGGAGAGGACTGGAACAGAGGCGAGTTCGCGGGGAGAATACTTGGGAACGTCGGCAACTGTTGATTCGGAATACCGCCGTTATAGCTGGTGCTCACCGAAGTTTGCTGTGATGGCAGACCATTCGAGATGACCGCGTTGCGGTAGTTCAGGCCGTTCATGTTGGTATAGAACTGGCCAAAGCCTCCGCGGATCACCGTGTCGGCTGTCGGGCCCCAGGAGAATCCAAAGCGCGGAGCAAACCGGGCAAACTGATTTGGATACTGCCCGGTGAGTGGAAACGCCGGATTCTCCGCCGGCTGCGGATACACCTGGAAGTCCTCGCGCAGTCCCATCTCAAGGGTCAGGTTGGGCCGGACGCGATAAGTATCCTGGACATAAAAGCCAAAATACGGAACTCCGAAAGAAAACGTCGGCCGTCCTGTCGATTGGCTGAAGAGGTTGTACTGCCCCAGAGCCAAGGCCTGCAGATTGGAGAACTCGTAGCTTCCCAGTGGCGAACCAAAGTCGACGGCTTCGTTCGGATCTGCGCCTCCGTCGTTCGTGTCCACGTCCCAGGCGTGACTGAAATCAAATCCAAACTGCAGGGTATGTTTACCGACTACATAGTCCACTTGATCGGAAAAGGAATACTGTCTTTCGAACACGTCGCCGATGGAGAAAGGCGCATTGCCAATGATGAAGGCCGCCGGGCTGTCGATGATAATCGTCGGAATGTTGGGAGCGAGTCCAGTGGGATTCGCGATCTGGTTGTCTTGCGACGTGCCGAAGTGCATTTGGTTTAACAGGCTTGATGAGAATGCATGCGTCCAGCCGATGCTGGCCAGAAATGTGCGCACTTGAGCATTGGCAAGAGTTTCAATACCGTAGTTGCCTACAGTCGGGTCGGTGATGACCCCGCCCGGAGAGTTGAAGTTATTGTAGTTGACGCTTAGAAAGAGGCTGTCGCGAGAGCTCGGTTGGTAGTCAAACCGCAATGTAATTACCGAGTCATTTCGCTTTCTGGGCGCTGACCCCAGATTCGAGTTGAGCGCGTTTATTACATTAGAGACTTGCTGCAGGTACACCGGGTTGGTGGGGTCCGGCGCGACGTTGGCACCCGGGACCGGCAAAGGTCCGTTCGGCGGCGGAAGCACTGTACCCGCGAAGAGCCCGAAATTATCCGTCAAGAATTGTGAGAGGTTCGACGAGTTTGTTTGCAGCGCCGGATTGATGACCTGAATGGGGTCGTTTCGCAACTGTTGCTCGTAGTCGGCAAAGAACCAGAAGCGATTCTTGACGATCGGGCCGCCGATCGCTCCACCAAATTGCTGCAGCTCGTCATAGGGTTTGGGGAAGCCGTTGGCTTTATCGATGGCGTCATTGGCCCCTGTAGCAGAGGGACGGTTGTAATAGAACGCGTTGCCGTGAAAGTTATTGGTGCCAGAGCGGGTAACTGCGTTGACGAAACCGGCTCCGCCACCATACACCGAGGAATACGGGGCAACGGAAACCTGAAACTCCTGGATCGAGTTCTCGCCATAAAGATACGGAATGCGGTAGCGACCTACGATGTCGTCAAAGTAGTTACTGGTGGAATTGTTTCCGTCGACAGTAAAGCTGTTGAAGCCGTTCCCGTTGGCGTAGCCGGAATCCTCGCCTCCCTGCTGGCCGGCTATGCTGACCAGTCCGGTGTCGCCGTCATAACTGGTGTTAGGCGTCAGGACAGCAAGATTGGTGTACTTCCGCCCGTTCATCGGCAAATCCTGTATCAGCGAACGATCGATGACGGTACTTTCGGACGACTCTCCGGGCCGCAGCAGGGATGTCGTCCCGATAACTTTAACTGTGTCCGCGCTGGCTCCCACTTGCAGTTTGATATCTTGCAAAGCGCTCCGTCCGATCTGCACCTCGGTCAGAATCTCCACGTTGCGAAAGCCCTTGAGGCGTGCCGTGACGGAATAGGCGCCCGGCATCACCGCCGCAAATTGATACACTCCGGCATGATTTGTGGTGGCAGATTGTTCCACGCCTGTCGCGAGGCTCCGCAGAAGCACCGAGGCTCCCGGCACTACTGCTCCGCTCGGGTCGGAGACCCGTCCGCTGAGCGAACCGGTCAGAACGACATTCTGGGCGTGCAAGGTGAGAGCTGTGCTGAAAATTGCAGTCAGGAGAAATCGTCTTGTCGGCTTTGAGATTTTATTACGGAAGAAAAAGGTAGCGCATGACCGCAGAACATCCCCGAACATGACTATCCTCCCAAGAGATTATGAAGAAAAACAGAGTCTCGTAAAGCAACTTGCTCTGTACTCACCGCGAGACTGGCTCGGATCGAAGGTTGAATTGCCTCCGCCTCTCACCAAGGAGGGGCGGAGCCGAAAACTTCGTTTTCTGAGCTCTGCGCCCTAATACCCCTTGCGGAAGAAGGGCTAGGCTAAAAGCCTGCCCCTCTCGATTTTCTGTGCTGGGTTAACCTCTGACTAGTCGTCGTCCTGGTCGGACGATGTCGTGGCATGAACCGGTTTCGGCATCTGTGAGTTCATTCCCTTCACGGACTTCCAGATCATCTCATTCAGCTCACCTGAAGGAGCGCTGTCGGGATGCTCGAAATCCATTTGGCCGGCCCGAACCATCATCTTGCGCATGGGATCGTTTAGAGGCAACGTGTTCATGTCGGGAGACTGGGCGCATATGATGTCCTGCGCCGGCAACACGGCGGTGTAAGGTGCATTGTTGGCGGGTTGGGTGTTCCAATCCATGATTGGAGCGGCAGTCGCGTCATACGAAGTGAGCGGAGGAACCGCCATAAGCATTTCCATCGTTTTCAGCACACTGGTGTTGTTGTAGAAGCGGTGATCGATGGAACTTTGGCTGATCCACGGGCTAATGACGTAGGTGGTGGTACGGTGACAATCCACATGATCGGGACCATCTTGCGCATCGTCCTCAATAATGAAGATTGCGGAACTGTTCCAGATCACGCTGTTGCTGATTGCCTGCACCAGTTGTCCAATAGCGTAGTCATTGTCGGCAACTTCGGCAATCGGAGCAAAATCACCAGAGGTCGGTCCCTGGGTATGGTCATGCGGAAGCCGAATGGTCTCAAACGCCGGCACGGAGTTGCCGGAGGGGTCTATGGCCAGCATTTGCTGGAACTCGCGGAGCCATTCGTGGACTCGGCTCGATGAGTTGTACTTGCCGTACGCAGTCTCTTGGTACGAGCAGTTCTGTGCGCCTCTCTGCGTGTAAATCGCCGAGGCGTCACTGTCAGGGTAATTACTATCGAAACGCCGATAGTCCCAGTCGCTCACTCCCTGCAAGTTATGGCCTGGCGGTTGGTTTCCCAACACGTCCGGGTAGTTGTCCGGCATGATCACGTTACCGTTGCTGTCGTTTATGCCGGTTGACAGGAAGAAGCCATAGTTGCGGTAGGTGATTCCCGCGGAGCGCACAGCGTCCCAGATGTGTCCTCCCGGACCTTGCGTCACGTCCGGAATCGAGGGCGCGCCGTTGGGGAAGTATATTGGAGAAATCTGCTGCCCGTCGGGATTGTAAGCCGGGAAACCTCCCACGTTGTATCCATTGTTCTGGCCTTCCACGTCGTAGTTCCGGCCGCGGCCACTGTATTCGTACGGGACGTCCTTGATAAGGTCTTCATTGGCTATGGCTTGAGTTAGCCATCCCCAACCATCGAAGCTGACTTCGCTGTTGGTGTAGGCGTTGTCGAGCAGAACAAAGCGCTGCGCCAGCGCGTGCAGGTTCGGAGTTATGCTTGCGCCGAACAAGGCGAGCGAAGAATCGCCATTACCTCCGGGCACGTCGCCGAGCACTTGGTCGTAGGTCCGGTTTTCTTTAGCTATGTAGAACACGTGTTTAATGTTGCCACTTTGCAGCCCGATTCGATCCAGCCGGTGATCGTTCACTTGGCCAGTCTCGCTATCCTTGAGGACTGAGGCCGTCCACTGCTGCAATTTCTCGCCGTTGTTTAGACCGGAAATAAACGCGACCTGGCCTTGGACCAAGTGCTGGTCGTACCAGGGGCTTTCGTTGAAATCCCACTGTATGTAGCCGGGGTTGGGATAGCGTGTGACGGTTCCTTTGCCGTAAGTGGCTAAGATGGTTTGGTTTGTCGGCGCAACCACGGAACTCGGGTACCATCCTCCGGGGATGTATGCACTTAGAGTCAAGTTAGTCCCGTTGACCGCCAGGACCGCGATGGCATTCAGATCGCCTAACGTGACGTACAGAGTATTTCCATTTGGAGACAAGGCCAGTGCGGTTGGCGTCGAGCTGCCAGCAACATTTTGTAACGCTGGTGGGCGCAGCAAAATCGAGCTCACGATGAGGTCGGTGGCCGTGTTAACCACAGACACGGTATCGCTGCCTGCATTGGCTACGTACAGCAGTGATTGCGCCTGGTTTAACAGCACGCTATCGGGATTGGCTCCTGTCGGAATGGCTGCGGTCAAAGTAGGGTTGGTGGGATCGGAAGTATTCAGGTCGTACACCGCGCCGTCTCGTTCGCTGGAAACGTAGGCTTTGGAACCGTTCGACATTACCGCGATGGCCAGCGGGTAGTTGGGCGTCCCATACCAGCTCCCGGTGAACGAGTAGCGCCCCACCTCAGTCTGCGTGCTCTGCGAGTAGATCGCCACGCTCCCAGGCACAAAAAACGTGCTCGGATCGTTGTTGACTACGTAAAGATAGCCTCGCGTGTCGGTCGCCAAGCCGGAAGGAAAATCCGTGGGCAGAGTCGCCGGGAAATTGCCTAGATCGGCGAGAATGCCGCGAGGGGAGAGGTTCAACACGTCGATGGTGTTATTGCCGCCCTGCGCGGCGTACAGCAGGCCGTTGTTTCCGAAGGCGAGGCCGTAATAAAGACCGTTTGTGGTCTGGTAAGGGCAATAGTTGCAGTTCGGGTAATCGATGTTGGAAACAAAACCACCAGTGCTGGCGTTAATCGCAGTAAGCGACTGGTCGAAGCCCATGTCGCTCACCAGTGCGTACTGGCCATTTGGCGAAAGAATTATGTTCATGGGCAGACTGCCCACGTTGAGCTGAGTTCCCAGCGGTGGCCACGATATGGTCTTGCCTGTAGGCAGTTGACGGGATGACGCACTCTGCGCTACGCCGGTCATCGGGTTGAGCAGCATTGCTGTCACTAGGAACAAAAGCCCGAATCTCGGGCCGGAAAAGCGAACTCTGGAGTGCATGGGAGATTCTCCTTTCGCTGGTGGTGGGGCGGCTTGCTGGTGCCGCGTGGAGCTAGGGTCGACGTTGCAGGCTGAGTACCCAGGCTTGACTACGACATAGAACAGTAGGACGGTTGTTTGACGACAGTGCTAACAAGCAATTAAATATTGGTGAATTGCGTCGACTTGGGCGCGAATCTCATCTCGAGTCAGGTTTCCCAAGTCCCCGCTTTGTGAGTAGAGACGATCTCTCCGTCCCTTTGCTGAAGACCGCAAGCGAAGTGTTTACCCACTCGATGTACCCGCGCGCATGGTATCGCTTGGCGCAAATGTCGCGTTTCAGGAGCAAAGAACTAGAGTTCCTCTGGCAGTTGAAACTACATGGCGGAGGGAAGTGACGGCGTCTGCTCGGACCAGACCGTTATTCTGTCTTCCTTCGAGTCGGCGTCGGTGTACCCAGATGCACTACGGAAGGTGAGCTACTGCCATGCTGAAACCAACAAGCGTCTGAAGTTTCTGACCAACAACTTCACGCTTCCGGCACTGACCATCGCCCAAATTTACAAGCAGCGCTGGCAGGTGGAACTGTTCTTCGAAAGCTCGACATGGTGCACTCCTTCGGATGCTATGGGATTTCAAGAGCCAACTGCGCTGAATCGACCGTTGGTGGGGATACTGGATGGTTCCGGTCGGCCATGCATCCCTCGACGTCTGCTCTGTGCAGAATCCAAGGTGCGCCCACGCAGGATTGCGTCGCCGGCAACTGTTTCAACCGAATCAGCCGCAAGACAGTGGTCGGCGTGACGCCCAGAACGACGGCCGTGTCACTGACGGACATTTCGCCCGGGTCTGCCTTTCGCCCTCACAGTAGACCGCAATCGCATGGTGGCTGCGCAGCGAGCAGATACGCTTCGCCGTCCAGATCTGTCCATGGGCTGTGCGGCGTTGATTCCGATTCAGGATTGCGGCGATCCGCGCATCTGATTCGATCCGCGCCAGCGTGCGAACGATCTCCATGAGATCACTGTCCGTAACATACCGATGCTGACCAGTGCGAAACTTTTGGAACTCAAGCTGGGTGTGATCTCCGCCTTGCCAATGCAACACCAGGCGTATGGAATCGCCCTCCGACGTAGCCATGATCTCTTTCAGCGCGATTCGAAGGAGCCGTTTCTTGTGTTCCGGTGAACCGTGCGGATCATCCCAGAGTCTGGGGAGATCCCGTGCAAGGGCCAGCAGTTCCTGTTTCTGCACGTCGCTGAGTGGATGCTCGCGACCTTGTTGCAGTGTCGCCAGCTCTTCTTCGAGGTGCGCCTCCATGGTCAGCGCTTGGTTCCAACGGCGTTCGAGTTCTGAACGAGCCGATTTGCTGGGTCCACAGCATCATATTAGCGCCGTGCGCGTGTCACTTCGTAGCGCGCGTGCTCTAACGCCAACGCCTTCTGCTGAACCCGCTCGTCGCTGGCGCCCTGCAGGGTCTCGATTGCCTCAATGGCCGCTTCGATGCCGAATGGCGTCAGGCATTGCAGCAGTTGTTCGGAAACCAAACGATCGGCACGGAGCCCGCCGAACATTACGCAACACGCATGATCGCGATTGAGGGCGTACCCAGAGCACTGATACCGAATCACGCGTGGACCGGGATATTGCGCCAGCAACTTGGCGCCACAATGACCACAGCGCAGTAGCCCAGCAAGCAGGGCCTCGCCATGTTTGACCGATCCACGCACCGCACCACCTCTAGCATTTTCATTGTGGGCAATCATCGTCTGATTACTCTGATAAACGTCCCAGTCAATGTAGCCCTCATGATGATCCATGGATCAACACTGCCCAGTCCTCGCGACGGCGCTGCACCTGCCGAACCCGCTTCTGCCCGGCCTCAATCCGCGTCGTCGTCTTGCTGCGCCCATACGTGTACGCTCCGGCGTAGATCGGGTTCTTCAATACGCTGTGCACCGCATGGTAACGAGCGGACTGCCAGACGACCTCGCGCACATCTTCTGCCCCGCGAGCGATTGGTAATTGGATCTGCTGCTGATCAAGCCAGAAATAAACCTGCCGTACGCTGCCCAACTATGCAAACTTGCGAAAGATCAGATCGATGGTGACCGGACCCTGGCATCGGGATCTTTCTCCATGCGGTCATCCGGTCCCTTGACGTACCCAATGGCGACCCGTCGAACCAAGGCACCTCGCTGCGCCTTCTGTAGCAGCGCCGCGTGCGCACGCTCGCGGAAACTCGCGACTTCCATCTCGCTGATCGTACCCTTCATGCCCAATAACAATCGATCGTTCGTGAGTCTGGGATCATACAAGGCCTCGGCGTCGATCAGTAGCGCCCCGACGACGCTGCAAAATTCCAGCAGCGTGTGCCAGTCCCGGCCATTGCGCGCCAGTCGCGACGCCTCAATGCTGAACACGGCGCCGACCTGCCCATCGCACAGCGCGCGCAACAGGCGTTCAAAGCCGGGGCGGCGTGTTCCGCCTCCCGAGATTCCAAGATCGTCATCGATTACCTCGATGTCTTGCCAGCCCAACGCGCGCGCACGATCGACCAGACCATATTGGCGGCGTTGACTTTCAAGGTTGTGCTGCACTTGACCAGGCGTGGACTGACGGATGTACACACAGGCCCGCCGAGCCAGATGATGAGCGGTGATCTTGTTCATCGCCGCCCTCCGCGTGGATCATCTTGACCAGCGCCTGCAGCCACTGCACCAGCGCCTGGCGTAGCTGTTCTTGCACCTCCAAGGGGAGTCGTGCGGCGGGAACGGGCGGGAGTTGCTTCGAACAGTTGTCGTTGGCGCCTTGCTCGCGGCTGTGGCATCGTGATCCTCCTCGGGCACATCGTGCACACCCGAGCAGAGGCAAGTCACGGTGACGCGGCGCAACTCGAGCAGCACGCCAACTGGCAGGCGCGCAGCGGAAACCATCTTCGCGTACGCCGCCTCGGAACACGTCATCCAGCGCGGCACCGCCAACGCCCTGCCGTCGGCGCGTCGCACGACATAGTAGGCTTCGTCGTGAAGTTCGTACAGCCTGACCACCGGCAAGCTGTGTGCACGCAATGGATGGAAGCGATAGTAGATCGTAACTTCAGCAGGACACTGTTGATGGGCAGTATGTCGTTCAGTTGTTCAAATGGATGAAACAGCACCTGCAGATCAAGGCTTTCTACGGCACCAGCGAGAACGCGGTGAAGACCCAAATCTGGATTGCAGTATCGGTGTACGTGCTGGTGGCGATCGTGCGCAGGCGCTTGGGCCTGGAGGCCAGCCTGTACCAGATTCTACAGATTCTCAGCCTCACGCTCTTCGAGAAAATGCCCATTTTATGCGCCCTTCAGAGCGTTGACCTGGATTCCAATTTCACCGAAAACCCCAACCAACTGATTCTCTTCGACTCTTAACCGGACAGCAGTGGGAGGTCTGAAACCCTCTACGCGCAGACACCTGCAGAAGCTAGCTGGAGAGCTGGAGCAGAGCCGGAAGACTCCACCATCGCTCGCGCCACAGCCTAAGGCTGGCACGAAGCTGCTCAGACAATTCCAGGGCGAGATGCACGAGGTCCGGGTCGTTTTTCCTGCGCCCGAAAAGCGGAGTACGTGTAGCACCGGGAGGATGTAGTCCGGTTGTAGCTCCTCCCCAGTTGGAAGCTCATCAAGCTTTCCATTTACCAAGTTCGGCTGTTGAGACTGAATGAACGGCTCACCGCGGCTCAACTCCTGCTTCGCTCTCCACCTCAACCCGAGCAGTGCGCAGCATGAACCTCTATCCGCATCCTCGGTATCTACTCGTGCCCCGGCACGCGAGGAGATCTCTGGTCTCCTCGCGCCCGGAGTGCTTTGTCACCTATTCTTTCAGCCTATGCCGAACGCCTCTGTGCGACGCTTCGCCGCTCCAACACGACCTCAAAGCGGCAGATCATAC
>PMWW01000149.1 GCA_003165795.1 Acidobacteriaceae bacterium | reverse complement strand
ACTCTCCCCCCTATGCCGATTCTCCCAGGCGTCCGCGCTCCCATCCGTAAGGCTGTTTTCCCTTCGAGGTCGATAGCAGGAGGACAAGCTAATGCACAGCAAAGGGCGATTTCCAAATGCGATGTTCGGCGTGACCTTGCGGCCGGAAAGTGCGGTGGTCGCGATCATGCTAATGCTTCTGTTTCTCGTATTCGTATTCTTGTTTCTAACTCTCACCGCGCAACCGGCGGAGGGGCAGACTTTCAATGTGATCTACAGCTTCCCCGGAGGCGCAGACGGTGCCAGCCCCCAAGCCGGCCTGACCATGGATGCAGCAGGAAATCTCTATGGAACGACCGAAAGTGGTGGCTACACTGGAAACGATTGCCAAAGTAACGAATATGGGGATGGGTGCGGCACGGTGTTTAGGCTTGCGAAAGTAAGCTCCCGCTGGGTCCTGACCACGCTCTACACCTTCCAGGGAGGCACCGACGGAATGTGGCCGGCAGCCAGAGTGGTTTTTGGTCCGGACGGTAGTCTCTACGGGACGACTCCGCAAGGCGGGCAAGGGACGTGCGGCCCTCCCTATGAGTTCATCGGCTGCGGCACTGTGTTCCAACTTCAGCGCTCACCAGCCCCCATCCCAACAGCTAACCCTTGGGTCCATAATATGATTCATCAGTTCACTGGTGGCACTGACGGCGGGATTCCGGGCGGAGATGTTGCCTTCGATCACGCCGGTAATCTGTACGGAGTCACGGCCGATGGCGGCTTGGAATCGTGCGGGTATGAGTGCGGTGTGGCTTACGAGTTCTTTCCCTTCAATGATGGCTGGCAGGAGAGTGTTATTTACAGCTTCACCGCCGGCACCGGGCCTCAGAGTGGCGTCATCTTCGACAGGGTTGGAAACCTCTACGGCACCGACGACTCGGTTTTTCAGTTGATCCGATCAGGTATCCAATGGACGGAGAAAACCATCTTGCAGGAAGGCGGATGGAATGGACTGATTTTCGATCCGTCAGGCAATCTCTATGGTAGCTCATACCCGGATGGAAGCGTCTTCGAGCTGTCGCCCTCAGAGGACGGCTGGATCTACACCCAGCTTTACCAGTTAAATGGGGGATCCCGGGCTGCTCTGAGTATGGACGCGGCTGGCAATCTCTACGGCACACAATTCAGCGGTGGAGCTTATGAGTACGGCGCTGTATTTAGGTTGACACACGGAAGCGGCGGCTGGACCTACACCTCACTACACGACTTCACTGGCGGTACCGACGGAGGATATCCGTTGAGCAATGTGACATTCGACGCAGACGGTGATCTCTATGGCACTGCGGAAGCGGGCGGGTCTAACGACGGCGTCGTCTGGGAGATCACGCCCTAAGCCTCCATCGACCCCAGCTACAATCGAAGCGTGAAGACTTGGGACGTTGTCATCATCGGCGGAGGAGTGATTGGGCTGGCGCTGGCATGGCGCTTGCGGCACAGTGGCGCGAGCGTGCTGGTGGTGGAGAAGGGTGAGCCCTGGCGCGAGGCCACCTACGCCGCCGCAGGGATGATTGCGCACTGCGATCCCGGCACTCCGCCCGCGTTGCAGGCAATGGTCGCGGCCAGCGCCCGCATTTATCCGGAATTCGTCAGGGAACTGCGCGCCGAGGCATTCCAGTCACCCGATCTGCGCGATGCCGGAACCGTCGTCTTTCTTGGGGATGACGAGCTCCCATCATGCGCCGGCGCGCGCCTGCTCGATGACGCGGAGCTGACGCAACTGGAGCCGCCCATCAGGTTGCGCGGGCGAGCTTGTTGGCTGCCGGAGAGCAGCGTCGATCCTCGCAAGCTGGGGCGAGCGCTGGAGAAGGCTGCGCGAACGCTGGGAGTCGATTTCGTCACCGGTGCGGCGGTCAACGAGGTTGCCGTGCTGGGCCGGCGTGCTACGGGTGTGCGCACAACTAAGTCATTTTATGCCGCTGACAAAGTAGTGAACTGTGCCGGGGCTTGGGCCGGGGAGATCAAACCCTTGGGAATGCCGACGCGTCCGGTGAAGGGCCAGATCGCATGCCTGGTGCCGCAACCTGGGGCGCATCGCGCCGGCCTGCAAATTCAGCACGTGATACGCACTCCCGAGGTGTACATCATTCCGCGCAGTGATGGCCGAATTCTGCTGGGAGCCACGGTCGAGGAGGCGGGATTCGACAAGCGCGTCGATCCCGAGACGGTGCGGCGCTTTCAAGAAGCCGCTGCCCAGGTTGCGCCGGTAATTGGCGAGATGCGACTTCATGATGCCTGGGCAGGCCTGCGTCCCGCTTCGCCCGACGATCTTCCCATCCTGGGGGCGACTTCGCTGCCGGGCTACTACGCGGCGACCGGACACTATCGCGACGGGATTATGCTGGCGCCGGTGACGGCGTTGGTCATGACGCAATTGTTGACGGGACACAAACCCGATTTCGATCTGGCCGCATTTTCGCCGCTGCGGTTTGGGTGAAGCAATCCAATACAGAGCTACTAAATCCCGGATTTGGCTGTCACGGCCGGGTTCTTGACGCCGTTGAAGCCGCCGGTTCGAAAGGGATTGCCAAGGCAAGCTGCGGCGAAGGTGGGATCGACTCGAAGCTGGCCTTTGCGATATTCTTCGCTGCGCATGCCGCATCCGGCATTCTGCCTTCGAGCATCGTAGAACCGCAAGAATCGTGTAAAGTGGTAAGTAACTTGCCTTACACTGAGGTGCATACTTATAATCCCGGTCTCCGCAGTTTGCATCCATTTCAGCAATTAGGGCCTAAGGTGCGGAGGGATTCGCCCGTTATCGTGCAGCCCTGGCTGTGATTCGAATTTGGGCTGGTGTTACTGCGTGCGCTGAAGCGCGCGTGGGTGAGCGTGGTCAGGAGTTTCCCAAGAATCGAGGAACCAACCGAATGAAGAAGTCGCTAGTCATCATGTTGCTGGTGCTCGCCGGCGCGGCAATGGTCCAGCAATCGGTCGCCCAGGCAGCGGCGCAGACCGGCCAGCCAACTCAGAAGAAGGAAATCAAGGATCCGGCCGAATACAACGCCTATGTGAACGCCATCCAGCAGCAGAACCCGGCGCAAAAAGCGGCTGCACTGGAAGCTTTCCTCCAGACCTATTCCAACTCGGTAATGAAGGAAGACGCCCTGGAGTTGCTCATGGCGGCCTACCAGCAGGCTGGCGATGCGCAAAAGACGCTGGATGCCGCGGGCCGCGTGCTGCAGACTAATCCCAACAATGTTCGCGCTCTGGCGCTGTTGGCATACAGCTATCGCGCCATGGCGTCACAGGGTGGCCCACAAATGCAGGACAACCTGGCGAAGGCCCGGCAATACGGTCAGCAGGGCTTGCAGGCGCTGCAAAATATGAAGAAGCCTGACGGCATGAGCGATGCCGACTTTACCAAGTTCCACAACGAGACCGGCGCTATCTTTGACGGGTCCGTTGGTTTCGCGGCCCTGCAGGCGAAGGACTTTGCGACCGCGCAGAAGGACTTTCACGAGGCGGTTACCGACGAATCGCAGCCCAATATCGCCGACATCTATCCTTTGGCGACCGCTGATCTGGAAGCCAAGCCGATGAACCCCGAAGGCTTCTGGTTTATCGTTAAGGCGGCGAATCTGGCGCAGGGCCCCGGGCAACAGCAGATCCTCGATTACGGCAAGAAGAAGTACATCCGCTACCACGGCTCCGACCAGGGATGGAACGACATTGTGAGTCAGGCGAAGGCGTCGTCCAGCGTGATGCCGCCCGCAGGCTTCAGCGTAGCTGCAGCGCCGCCACCGCCGTCCCCGGCCGAGCAGGCTGCGGACCTGGTGAAGAGCAAGACCCCCGTACAGATGAGTTTTGCGGAATGGGAACTGGTGCTCTCTTCGGGCAACCAGCAAGCTGCGGATACGGTTTGGAATGCCATTAAGGGCAAGGCCGTCAAGCTGGCGGCTAACGTGATTAGCGCCACGGCGACCACAGTGCAGTTGGCGGGGAGCGACGATGACATTGAAGCCAAGAAGGCAGACATCACTCTGACTATGACGAAGCCGATTTCGTCGCGCCTGATGCCGCAGGTGGGAGCGCTGATGGCCTTCCAGGGCACGGTCTCTAGCTACACGCCCAATCCATTCATATTGACGATGACCGACGGCATTCTCTTGGACAAGAATGGCAACCCGGTTTCGGTTGCGGCGCCGGTACACCACACGGTCCACAAGTCGCAGTAACTCGCCATCACAAGAACACCAGGGAGCGGTCACGGCTGCTCCCTTTTTTTTTCGGATGAATGGGAAGTGACCACTCGACGTTGGCAAAAAGCAGGAAGTGGCGAAGCCGTTCTTTCTTACCGGGCGGCTCTCTTGTCTGTGGGAACGTTATGCGTGCTGCGTGGCGGACGGCGGGTCCCGGCTCGCAATCCTTTGGCATCAAGCTTAAGCTCGGCGATCGTGCGGCTGAGAGTGTTGCGGTGCATGCCAAGCTGGCGGGCAGCTTTGCACTGGTTGCCCTTGCAGTCCTGCAGGACGGTGAGAATGAAGCGCTTCTTGAATTCGCACACCGCTTCCGAGTAGGTGATTCCGCTCTTGTACATCTGCATAATCAAAGCTTCCAGTTGGTCTTTCACGACGCCTCTCTCTTCGCTCTCGCTGATGTCGCTAACGTCCCCGTGGCTTGAATCCTTCATAAACTGCCGCTGTTCCCGCCGTGCTCCGTGGAGATATGCTGCGGTACCGTGCGCAATAAGTTCCAGCCTTCCCAGAACCGCTGTCGCAAATCTGCCGGTGCCGCCCAGATCAGGCCACGGCTTGTCACCAGCAGGAAAGGCGCAATCCTTGACTGCTGCAGCCCCCACTGTGGGGCAAACGCCGCCAGGGCCAGCACCATCACCGCGCTGATGACGACCCCTCGAACGAAGCCAAAAGGCGCTCCCAGAAGGCGATCGAACCAGCGCAACCCCACCCCTTGCACGATGGAGCGCACCAGCCTGCCCAAGGCCCCCGCCAGCAACATGACCAGGACAAAAATAGTAAAGAACCCCGCAATATTCGCTGTCCACGGCGAATTCAGGTAGCGCCCATACCACGCCGCTACGCGGGGGTATTCCCAGGCTGCCAGCAGATATCCGGCGACCACGCCGGCCAGGGAAAAGAATTCATAGAAGAACCCTTGCCCGATCGCCTGCAACACAGACAACAAAACAATGAGCACGATTACCCAGTCGAGGATGGCCAAGCTCATCATCGGCTTTCCCTAGGCCGGCAGCGGATGCCCGGTCAATTGGGTATAAGCCTCGACGTATTTCTCGCCGGTTCGGGCCGCCACTTCCGGAGGCAAAGCCGGCGCCGGCGGCTGCTTGTTCCATTTGATCGCTTCCAGATAATCCCGCACATATTGCTTGTCGAACGAATCTTGCGGTCCACCAGGTCGATACTTGTCCTTCGGCCAGAAGCGAGACGAATCGGGCGTCAGTACCTCATCCGCGATCACTAATCCTCCGGGGGTGCGGCCGAATTCGAATTTCGTATCTGCGATGATGATCCCGCGCGTCTCCGCGTAATCGGCGGCGCTTTGATAAACCTTGATGCTCAAATCGCGAAGCTGCTCACTGAGCTCGCGACCCGCCAGAGTTACCATGCGATCGAAGGAGATATTCTCGTCGTGCCCGCTGGAGGCTTTCATCGCCGGAGTGAAGATGGGACCCGGCAATTTGTCGGATTCGCGTAGCCCGGCGGGCAGCGGGATGCCACAGACCGAGCCGCTGGCCTTGTATTCCTTCCAGCCCGAACCGGAAAGGTAACCGCGCACCACGCATTCTATGGCAATCATGTCGGCGCGTACTACCAGCATGGAGCGCCCCCGTAACTGCGCAGCGTGCTTCTGCAACTCCTGTGGGTATTGGCGCACATCGGCGGTCGTAAGGTGATTGGGAACGATGCTCTTCAGAAAGTCGAACCAGAAGAGCGAGAGCTGCGTCAGCACTCGTCCCTTTCGGGGAATCCCGGTGGCGAGGACGTAATCGAATGCCGAGATCCGGTCCGTCGCCACCAAGAGGAGATGATCGTTACCGACCCGGTAGAGGTCGCGGACCTTCCCGCTGGCGTAGAGATCCAGGTCGGGAAAATCAGTATGCAAGACAACTTCGTAACTTTGCGTTGTATTGGTCACGGTTGCAAATCGATTCGGAGAGTCGTCGGGTATTCTAATTTCCCGGCGTGGTTTGTCAACGTGGCCCCAAGAATCCCACCGCCGGCGCGCAAAAATTCTTTTTCCAAAACTCTTGACAAAACGCAGCTTCGCGCGAAACCGGCATTACTAAAGGCTTTCAGAGCACTCGCATGTCGTCTTCCGGTCCCGCGAGGCGACCTCTCCGGGGCGATCGACAGATCGTGATTTGGAGCGCAAAGTTCCGCCTGCTGTCAAGAGCTTTGGAGCAGCTTTCGAAATAACCCTTGCTGCGTTGGAATGCTAGTCGGCCGAGCTGCGATAAACGCTGCGGACGTCCTCCAGGTATTGGACCTCGGGAGCGCCGACCACCCCGGCTTTCTCCATCGCGCTGCGCAGTTCGTCGGAACTCATGAACTTTCTTGCTTCTTCCTTACTCTCCCAATCCAGCAGTAAGACCACTTCGCGCGGGTCGTCTACGCTCTGAAACAGGCGAAAGCCAGTTTCCCCAGCGCGTTTGCGAGCGCTGAGGTGGGAATCGAATGCGTCTTTCCAGCGGTTGAAATCCGATACCTTATGGCGAACCAGAACGTGCATCATGAAAGCGCCTCCACAAAAAATCCAACAGTCTCCTTCAAGATACGAAATCCCAGGCAGAATGTGAACCCTGAAATGCGCTGTCTCTGTGTGACGCCGGCGCTTGACGGCCAAGCCGCAATAATGCCGCAATCACGGATGAAACTCGACAGCCCGTCCTACCTCGGCATGATCTGGGCGGATAGGGCTGGCGTTTGCGGTACGTTATACTGCAGTCCACATTCAAGGGGAGAGGCCCGTTCTTGCCACGTCTCATCATTCGTTCCTCAGACATTCATGCGGCGGGGTGCTTCGCGCTGGAGGATATTCCGAAAGGCACGCGAGTGCTGGAATACACAGGCGAGCGCATCAGTAAGGCCGAAGGCGACGACCGCTACGAAGGCCGTCCGTACACCTATCTATTTGGCGTCGGCGATGGCGAAGTGGTGATCGACGGACACGGCATGGCCATGTTCGTGAACCACTCCTGCGATCCCAACTGCGAGACCGACGAGGAGGGCGACCGGGTCTTCATCGCCAGCATTGCCGACATCAGGGCCGGCGACGAACTTACCTACGACTACTGTCTCTACGACGGCGACGATGATGCGCCTTGCTTCTGCGGCAGCAAGGGTTGTCGCGGAAGCATGTACTCGCCGGAAGAGCTGAAGAAAAAGAGTCGCGCCGAAGCCAAAAAGAAAAAGCAGGCCGAGCTGGCCGCGAAGAAAAATGGGGCTAGTCCGCAAAGCGCCAGCGGTACCCGGAGCGCGACCAGGAAGAAACCGTAGGCGCTCTACTTCTTTGCGGCATTCGCCAACGCCAAATCGTCCACTTCAACCCCGATGTGTCGCAGATGCTGCAACATGTGATCGACGTAGTCGTCGAAGACGAACCGCAGCGTCAACGGCGCTGAATCTGCAATGGTGCAGGTCCGCGACCATGCCGAATCTTTCGCTGCCTCCGCCGCCGCCAGCAATTGCCGGTTGAGCGCTACCCACAGCCCGATCAGGGTTTCCCAGTCGCGGTGCTGATAGCGATGCAGCGCAACCCAGGCATCGCCGTCATAGCTCGGCATGGCCGGCTTTTCCTCGAGTTGGGTGCGCACGATACGCTGATGGTTATTGGCAGCCGAATCCAGTAGATGGCCAAGCTCTTCTTTCGGCGACCATGTATTGGGCGCAGGCTTGTGCGTAGTTTTGTCAGCCGGAAGCGCCCTCAGGCGTCCCGGCAAGTGATCGAGCAGCTGGCGCAGCAGTTGCAAACTTTCCATTTGGCACCTCGTAATGCGAAGTCTATTATCTCGCAGCATGGCTTCCCCGTTCCACAGCGCCACACCGTATAATCGAGTTCTCCTTCCATGAGTTATCAGGTTCTGGCGCGCAAATATCGGCCACAAAAGTTCTCCGAGGTGATCGGGCAGGAGCACGTCACTCGTACCCTGAAGAACGCCATCGCGCAGGGGCGCATCGCGCACGGCTATATCTTCAGCGGACATCGCGGCATCGGCAAGACCACCATCGCGCGCATCCTGGCCATGGCGCTGAACTGCCAGTCGCAGGACCACCCCGTGCCCGAGCCTTGTGGGGTGTGCGATTCGTGCCGCGAGATACGTGCCGGCAATGCGGTGGACGTGATCGAGATTGACGCCGCCACCAATCGCGGTATCGACGAGATTCGCGAGCTGCGCGAGGCGGCACGCTATCGACCGGCACGCGACCGCTTCAAGATCTACATCCTCGATGAAGCCCACCAGATCACCGACGCCGCTTTCAACGCGTTGCTCAAGACGCTAGAAGAGCCGCCCAGCCACATCGTCTTCATGATGGCGACGACGCAACCCGAGGACATTCCGCAGACCATCCGCTCACGCTGTCAGCACTTCAGCTTTCACGCCGTCCGCTTCGACGACATCGTTCAGCAATTGCGCGACATCGCCAAGCAGGAGGGAATCGAAGCCGACGACAGTTCACTGGCCATGCTGGCGGAAGTGGGCGACGGCTCGATGCGCGACGCCCTCAGCATCATGGACCAGGCCATTGCCTGCTGCGGCAACACGCTGAGCGGCGACGTGGTGCGTGGGCTCGTAGGGACGGTTTCGTCCGATGTACTTGAGGATGTGATGGACGCGGTCGCGCGCAACTCCAGCGCAGACGTGCTGCGCACCATTGACCGGCTTTTAGTGGAAGGCCAGAGCGCGCAACATTTTGCCAAACAGATGTTGCGATTTCTGCGCAACGCACTGGTAGCAAAGGTGGCGGGCAGCGATTCGCGGGTGTTGCAGATTTCGTCCGATGAGCGAGCACGGGTGGCGCGAGTGGCGGAACGCTTCAGCGAGGAAGACCTGTCGCGCTTCATGCAGATCATGCTGCGTACTCACGGCGAGCTGGGCTACAAACAGGAGCAGCGCTTCCTTCTGGAGCTGGGGCTGCTGAAGCTGGTGCATGCGCAACGCTTGTTGCCGCTGGAAGAGTTGTTGAGCGGAGAGATAAGTCAGGCGAAAACGGGCGGCTCGGGACCATCGGCGGTACGGTCCGCAGCAAGCTCGCGCTCTGCGACTTCTTCATCTACCCGAGCAGCGGTGCCTTCGCGATCAGCGAATGAGCCGGCGCCAATATCTTCTCGCGAGCCGACTGCGTCGCCTTTCGCGCGGCCGTCTCCGTTTGAGGCGGACCGCAGCCGCAAGAGTGAGCCCAAAGCAGAGGCACAACCGGACTTCGCGCCTTCAGCTTCCTCTCCCGTTGCGACAGCGCTGTCGGAGTCACCGTTTGCGGCTCGCAATTCGCCGGCTGAAGGTCAGAGCTCTACCGAAGTGAGCACGGCTACAGCGGTTGCCGTCGAGGCTGAGGCATCTGCGGAACAACCAAGCGCGGAGCTTTCTCCCGAGCTGGCGAGGAACGCTGTGTTAGCTGCGTTGGAAGATGCAGGACAGCAGGTGCTGGCGCATAACCTGGAAGAAGGTGAGTGGTCGGTTCGAGGAATCGAAGTTTCGGTGAAGCTGGCCATGTCGCAAGTGCTGATTGATGTGGCGCTGGGGCCGGAGCCCAAGCGCATCATCCAAGGCGCGCTTAGCAAGCTCGGGAGCCGGCCGCTGAAGTTCAAGATGGTCAGCGGCGGGACGGCGATTCCAGCGAAGGCCTCAGTACCTCGGCCGACGAATGGAGCGGGCGCTCGCAGCCGCGCGATGGCCGATCCTTTGGTGCAGCGTATGCAGGAAAAATTTGGCGCCGAGATTCGCACTGTTATCGATCAGAAAGATCGCGGCTGAAGCTCGCTTGGGATTTGGCACGAGCATTGGGGAGACTTCATGGGTGGATTCAATTTGCAAGACATGCTGGCGCAGGCGCGACAGCAAGCCGAAAAGCTGCAGGAAAAGATGCAGCAGATCACGATCGAAGCCTCTTCCGGCGGCGGCAGCGTGACCGTGAGGATGACCGGACAGAAGCAATTGTTGAGCATTATCATCGAGCCGGAAGTTGTGAAATCGGGCGACATTGAAATGCTGCAGGACCTGGTCGTCGCTGCCGTAAATGAGGCGACGCGCAAGGTGGATGAGGCGCTGAAATCCAGTCTGGGCGGGATGCTCGGCGGCATGGGCCTGCCGGGGCTGTAAGCAGATCAAGAACCTTCTACGCATATCTGAATTGATCGGGCTTCGGCCTTTGAGGTCACATGACACGCTTTGCCGAGCCGATGGCTCGACTGATTGAAGAGCTGAAGAAGCTGCCGGGCGTCGGCGGCAAGACCGCGCAGCGCTTCGCGTTTCACATCCTGCGCGCCAGCGACGAGGACGCCGAGTTGCTGGCCGAGGCTATCCGCGAGGTGAAGGCCAGTCTCCGCCTTTGTTCGATCTGTAACAACATCACCGATGTCGATCCCTGTACGTATTGCACCAGCGCCACGCGTAATCAGCGGCTGGTGTGCGTGGTCGAGGAGCCGACCAACATCGCCGCCATCGAGAAGACCCGCCACTACAATGGCGTCTACCACGTGTTGCACGGCGCGCTGTCGCCCCTGCACGGCATTGGTCCCGAGCAGTTGCGTATCACCAACCTCGCCAAGCGCGTAGAGTCGGCCTGCATTGATGAACTGATCGTTGCTACCAATCCCACCATCGAAGGCGAAGCCACGGCGACCTATCTTTCACGGCTGTTCAAGTCGTCGGGAGTGAAGGTCACGCGCATCGCCACGGGCGTCCCAGTCGGCAGCGACATCGAATATGCCGACGAGGTCACCATGCAAAAGGCGATGGAGGGAAGAAGGGAATTGTAAGAAGCACGCCATTCGCCCCTCGCTATTCGCTTTTGATCAGTCGAGATCCAAGTTTGGCGGTCTGGAAGCGGCAGCCGGGGCGTGTCCCCAATCCAATCACTTCTGCGCCGGTGATGCAGTTCCTCGTAGCTTTACAAAATATCGGCTGAGTGCATCCGACCACTCCTTGCCGGATTTCTCATCGCCTTTGGTGAAGTGCTGGACNNCGTGGTCATCGCGTCGTTCAGCACATAGGCATATTGGATGTGTCCGGCGGCGAGGTCGAAAGCCGTATTGATCCACACGCTGGAAAAATGTTCGTGCGCCACCTGAAAGACCATGCCTGGCTGATCGTGCGCCGGGCTGGGATAGACGAATTGCGGATCCCAGTCTGGCGCCCACTTGCGCTCCTCATTGGCGCCGAAGAGCGGAGCCGTCTGCTCGAAAGGCGCGTCCACTGTTATCTTGAATTCCGTGCGAGTGTGGGCCAGCGCGGCAGAAGCTGCCGCCTCTTGCGCGGGTAGGGAAGTGGAGACAATGGCTAACGTAAATCCAATTGCGAATAAGGCATGGCAAGCGTTCATCGTTGCTGCTCCTTTAGTTGGTGGCTGTCCGCGGCTCTAAGAGTCAGTCCGTAAATGTTGCGCAGCTTTTCAATCTCCTTGAGGGTCTGGGGAGAAAAAGGGGCCTTGCCCTCGAAGGCATGCAAGACGATTCCTTCCAGCAAATCGCCCAGCGTCAGGTCCTTCAGCTCCGCCAGCCCTTTCAGCACCTTGAGCAGGCGCTTCTCCATGCGGACGCCGGTCTGGACCCGCTCGACGACAATGGGAGGTTTTGCATTTGCGACCATGGTACCAATATACTTAAGTACCTAGATAAATTCAATCCCCAGGTCATGGGCGCGGGCATTCCTGTGCTGCATCCGCGATCTGCCGCGCAATCGCTACGGCCTGGGATTGAGGTACTGGGAATTGTTATCGAAGAAGTGGTCCCTCTTACGAAAACCGGCCATTGCGCTCGCGGCTACGACCGTATCCGTTTAAAGTAGAACCTGGTTCCGAGGATGGGCCCAATCAAACTTTCAGTTCATTGGTGGCTGTGCATCGGGGTCCTACTGCTCGCCGGGAGCGCCGCTTCGGCGACCGGGCCAAGCGCCGCGCCAGTTCCGTGCCCCGCCGAACTCAACCTTCCCGGCGACGCGGTTGTGGCCCGACTCATGGGCCGCAACGCCGAGCGCGCGCAAAAGCTGCGCCACTTCGATTCAATCCGGCAATACAACCTGGACTACACCGGATTGCCTTCCGCGCTTAGCGCCCACATGCAGGTGAAGGCTTCCTACACGGCGCCTGGGGCCAAGGAATTCACCGTGATTTCGGAGTCGGGATCACGTCTCCTCCGCAATCACGTTCTTCATAAGCTGCTGCAGTCCGAGCAGCAAGCCGCCTCCGATGAAGCTAACCGTGACGCAGTGGCGCTCAGCACTGCGAACTATCGTTTTTCTTTGCTCGGGTGCGATGCCGGTGAGGGACGGCCGCTTTACGTGATGCGGGTTGAACCATTGCGTGAAACCAAGTTTCTGTACCGGGGAACGATCTGGATCGATTCCCAGGATTTCGCGGTTAGACGCATCGAGGCTGAGCCGGCGAAGAACCCGTCGTTCTGGACCGTACGTTCGCAAATCCATCATCAGTATCAGAAAATCGGCGAGTTCTACCTGCCCGCGTTTAACCGCACCATTACCGATGTGCGGCTCGGCGGTAAGGCCGTACTCACCATCCAGTATCTCGATTACAAGCTTCCCCAGCTGTTGGCGACCGATCCTGAAACTCCAGTTCGCCCGTAACACGCAACTGGAGGCCCAACTCCCCCGGCGACGCGCTTCGACCCTGCTTCGCCAAAGTGAGGTTGCCGGTTCAAGTGGGCGCGCAGATCAAATGGACTGCGGCCTCCGTCCGCAGGGCGGCTGCGTTGCAGGTAGGGGTCTGGTCGTAAGAAGTCATCGAGTGTTGCCATAGCGGGGCCGCCCCTCGCCATTGCGGAGACGATGGGGCTGCCGAACGAGGAGGCGTCAACTAGAAATCGCGCCCATGTGGGATTATCGCGGCATTATGTCGGCCAGTGCCCATTCGATGCGGTCCACCTCCTCGCGAATCACCCGGATCGCTTGCTGGTGGCCGGGATATGGCACGGGCGCGATGGCTTCTACCGCATGACGGATCTTGTGGTTCCGGTCCCAGATCAAGTTGATTCTGGCGGAGGCCTCGATTCGGTGCTGGTAGAGTCTCTTGGCAACCTTGGTGGTTATCCAGGCAAATGCCAGGCCGAACAACATTTCGATGGGAAGACGGTCGGTGGCTCCATCGAAATCGGAGAAGGCGAGCCGGTAGACGGCTTCGCCAAGACCAAGGGAAGCGAATATCACTCCCAACCCAATCAATGCAAGGGTCAGGCGGTCAAACGGTCGAAGTTCCAACGATGGTTGATTCTTGCCACGGCTTTGCTTGACTGACATTCGTCCCCCAAGAGATGAGTAATGACGCGGAAACTCTATTGTGCTACAACCGCCGGTTTTTGTGCACAAAAGAGAAGCCTGCCCGGTCAAACTAGAGCGATCCGCAGGATTACGCGCTACGCTGAGGTCTGCGCAATTATCGGGTGGTGAGAACCAAGGGTTGCGGTACGGTGCTGGTTGATGGATATGCCAAGCTAGGTTTTTCGCCAGCTGAGGTGTGAGCCGGAGCGCCAACTCCGGCTTCTTGGGCTTGGTTCCCGAATGAGTGAGGGCGGTGAAGAACGGTCCTCTAGGTCAGCGGACAAGCGGGATGGTCGCACTGGCAAGCGATCTCGACCTCTTTCGATCCCGCATCCCGGCAAGAGTCGCTGCAATAATTTTGACCTGCGGGAACCGTGCACTGGCACGGTTCGTGCGCACACATCTTTGCTTCAGATTCTGCCATCATGGTCTCCTTCTTACGAAAAGCTCAGGCGGAATTGTGCCCGTGGCAGGGTCACAAAGTCAACCCGCTGTGTGTCGCCCGCGCCGCTCTGCGGTAGCCCGGCCCACTGCTCTTCATCCAGAACCGGCGCGACTGTGACCTTCAAACTTCTTGCTGGGCTTCGGTCCCCCGTGGAATACGAAAGGCGGCGCCATTTCATCTAACGGCTCTTTTTTCCCACCTGGAAGGCCTTGATCACGATATCGTTGGGCTGGTTGCCCACGGGAATCAACGTCACCAACGCGCGATCGGCACTGATCTTCGAGTTGTCTTGCGTCTTCACCGTGCGCACCACGGCGACGTCGCCGGACCGCGAATCCACCACCAGCAGGTGCGCCTCATCGGGCGTAAGCGCCAACGCGTCAGGATGGCTGCCGACCTGCACCGAGCCGATCACGCGGCCTTCGTCGATGGCGTAAACGCTCACCGAGTCCGATCCGAAATTGCTCATGTACAGCAAGCCGTTGTCGGAGGTAACAACGCCATGCGACGGATTGCTGCCGATCAGGTAGCTGCCTCCAACCTCGTTGTTCCCGGTTTCGATGATCGAGAAGCTATTGCTGTTGAAGTTGCCCACGAACAGCTCGCCGCCGTCCGGCTTGAGGGTGAGTTGCGCGGGCAATTGCCCCACGTCAAGATACGCCAGCAGGCGGTCAGATTTCAGATCGACAGCGGCGACCTGGTTCGAGCCGGGGCAGGCCACGAACACTTTGCTGCTGTCGGGCAAGATAACCATGTCCTGCGGTTGCTGGCATACCGACACGGTGCCGCGCACCCTGAGCTTCTCCGTATCGATGATGGTGACACTGTTGTCGGTCCGATTGCTGGCGACGGCGAGTTTGCCGTCCGGCGCAACCCTTGCCAGTCCGGGCGCACCCCCGACTGGAATAGTCGCGATCACGGCACGCTTGGCGAGATCGATCACCGAAACATTCGCCGAACCTGAATTGGCAACATAGGCACGCTTGCCATCGGACGAAACCGAAACGTAGTAGGGCGCGCGATGAACCCCGATGACGGCGACCACCTGTTCGCTCTCGGCGTCGATGATGCTGATGTTGTTGGAATCGGCATTGGCGACGTAGATCTCATTGCGCGTGGGACTGGCCGTGACCCCGGTCGGTCCCACGCCGACCGCGATGGTCTTCACGTTGCGTAGCTGCAGCAGATCGAGAACGCTGACTGAGTTACTCTTGCCGTTGGTGACGTAGGCGTACTCATGGTATCCGGGCCCAACCGTTTTACGCTGATGGCACGCCGTTGCAGTCAGCGCGATGGCGAGAAGTAGCAGCCGAGACACCCCCAATCGCGAACTGCTGCGGCACGGCCACGCGGTCGCCATTAGCGAGCGGCAGCCGTTCCCGAAGCCGTGCTAACCGGAGTGGGACGGCGCGCTCCAGGATTGGGAACGGTGGCGGCAACCGAGCGGCCAAGTACGTTGGCGATCTGTCGAATCTCGACCATGAGCTGGTCGAACTGGTCGGGGAAGAGCGACTGCTTTCCGTCGCTGAGCGCGCGATCGGGATCGGGATGAACTTCGATGATCAGGCCATCGGCCCCTACCGCAACCGCGGCGCGCGATAGCGGCGTCACCTTATTGCGCTTGCCGGTGCCGTGGCTGGGATCGACGATGATCGGCAGGTGGCTCAAGCGCTGCACTGCGGGCACCACGCTCAGGTCCAGCGTGTTGCGAGTGTGGTCGGCGAAGGTGCGCACTCCGCGCTCGCACAGCACCACATTGTAGTTGCCCTCGCTCATGACGTATTCGGCGGCCATCAGAAACTCTTCCAGCGTCGCCGACATGCCGCGCTTCAACAACACCGGCTTGCGCGCCCGCCCGGCACGCTTCAGCAGCGAAAAGTTCTGCATGTTGCGCGCGCCAATCTGAATCATGTCAGCATACTTCTCCACCAGTTCGAGCGACTCGTTATCCACCGCTTCGGTGACGATCAGCAGACCGAAGCGGTCGCGGATTTCGGCCAGGATCTTCAGACCGTCCTCAGCCAATCCCTGAAACGAGTAGGGCGAGGTGCGCGGCTTATAAGCGCCTCCACGAAAGAAGCGCGCGCCGGCGCGGGCCACAAGTTCGGCGGTGGTCAGCGCCTGCTCGCGGCTTTCAATGGCGCATGGCCCGGCCATAACGGCGACTTCAACGCCGCCCACGGTCGCCTCCGAATTGGGGAAGCGCACCACCGTCTTTTCTTCCTTCAGGTCGCGGCTCACCAGCTTGTAGGGCTTGCTGACGCGAATGACTTCCTGCACCCCCGCCATTTCGTCGAATGTGCCGGGATCGAGCTCCATCTCGTTGCCGGTGATGCCGATGGCGGTGCGTTGCGCTCCGGGAATAGAGTGCGCGCGAAAGCCGAAGCTCTCGATCTTTTCGCAGACGCTGCGCACCTGCTCTTGGCTGGCATTCGCCTTCATAACAATAAGCATGAGAGACCCCTTGTAATGGCCTAGTGTACCGTTCTGGAGGCACGGCGGCAATCAAGCGCGCGCGGAAGCTAGTGGCTCGGCTCGACTTTCCTGCAGGCAGGGCCATCGTTTCGACATCGAGCAGCGCGGCGATCGCTGGCGGGTGGCCGCATTCCGCATCCAGTAGCGCTGAGACCAGATGCATGCGACATCGGCAATGGATTCACGGTCGCGCCGGAAGCGGCTTGGTCTCGAATCCCGTTACTTTTCCTGTCTCCGGATTCACCTCGCAGCTAAACGTAAAATCCTGCCAGCCCTGGGGAGTACGAAACGTTCCGCTGCCGGTCAAACGTTGATTGCTGTCCAGCGTCAAGCTTGCCGCCGCGTCGGTCCCGAGAAATACCCGGTCCACTCCTTTGGCTTGCTTCTTCAGGACGGGCAGCGCCGCGGGCCGGCATATCAACTCCGCAATCTTCTTGGCGTTGCTCCACTCCTCCGCAACCTGACGATCGGTTGCCGACTTTAGTGTCGCTATCTGGCGGCCCACAACCGCCTGCTCGGCCGCCGAAAGGGCCGGTTCCACGACAGCAGCTTGGGCAGCGGCGCCCAAGGCGCTCAGCAGCAGGACAACTGTAATCCTCCAGCCGGTTCCGCTCATCTCTCTCTCCCGGCGGCTTCAATACCCCGCCATCGTACCTTTCTGGCTATTAGACAACCACATCTTTAACTGGCCGACGCGGGCTAGCTCGGGCGGTCCATTTGGAATAGCCCATGTAGAAAACAAAGGTCGGCTGCCACTTGGTGTCACCGATGATTTCGGCAAGCAGACCGGCTCGTTTCGGCGGTTCTCCCAGCGACTTCTCGTGGTCGATCATTTCCACTGCCTCATTGCAAGGTCGGCCGGCAACGCCCCGAGCGGTCGCCAGCAAGTGCGCTCGCTGCCAAATTCTGCCAGCACGCAGGCAGTCTGGCTGGCCATACCGATCAGGCACCGCAAGGATGCCAATCAAAGGCGCACTCAACATCAACCGCGAATAGCCGTCCTTCGGGCCGCGCGACGCCGCCCATTTCAGCATCCGCACCGGCATCATCTTGATCATGGCAGTCGCTATCGGCGGCGCCCCGAAGGCATCAGGCGTAAGGCCGTCGCGATGTTTCTGGATCGCACTCCAGTTGGTGTGAATCCAGCGATCGCTGCCGCGAGTTACGGCTGGATCGGAGTAAAGTTCGGAGTTCGCCGCCGAGCTTATCTCCGCGATCCGTTTTCGATCGGCCTCTGCCGTGAAGAGAAAAATCTTGACGTCTGGTTCGTCGCTGGTCAAGCGGTGGAGAGAGTCGATGAACTCAGGCGGGATGGCTTTCTGCGGGAGGTAGGCACTGCGATTCGTATGGCGTCGCGGAATCGCATCATAAAGATCGCTTTGCTGGCGATTGCTGCGGGCGAGATCTACACGCGCGACCAGCTTCGGAGGCGGATCGGCGGAGATCGGCCCCAGCTCTCCCGGAACCAGCGAAACGGTGGCAGCGTAGCCATTGGCGGTCGCGGCCAGCATCAGGTTCTCCAGTGCACAGCCCATCCCAATGTGCTCTTCCCGCAAGTAGGGATCGAGCGCCCCGACGTTCCTTTGGGTGTCGATATACAACTCAATCGACGAATTGGTTACTTTGAAAAGCCACGGCTGCGTGTTGTGCGGGCTGGCCGCTAGAATCGCAGCCCGCACCAGCACGAGGGGCGATCCATCATTCGAATCTTTGCGCCAGTCTTTCCAGGGTTCGTAAGCCGGACCTTCGCCGACGCTGAAGACGCCCTGGTCGTAGGCGCGCCAGACTCCACCGCCGGCAACGGCGACGATAACAGCTCCTGTCCCCTTCAGAAATGATCTGCGTTGCATAAAGCACCTATCGCTTGCGCTGGTCTCGGGAAACCGAAGTGCACCGCAACTATACTCTTGCCGATGCTGAAGATTGTACTGAGACGCTGCCATGCCAGCGGCTCCTTTTATGGCTGCGGAGCCGTATCGCCAGCTGAGGAAGGCGTGCGATGTGAAGCTGGAACACGCGTGCCCATCACGCCTGCATCAGCTCTAACAATGCGAGCACGGTCGCCCAGTTTCTCGCCGTGCTGACGGTTGACAGCTTGGAATCGAAGTAGGCGTTGGTCAATTTGGTGCGCGCCATGCCGTTGGGAAGATGTAAGTAAATCTGCTGGTCCAAAACGCGAAAGGCGTCCGGCACCGATCGTTCGGGATCAAGATACTTGACGGCGCCGGCATCTGGCAGATCGGCGAGGAAGTACACATGCAGCGCCTGCGCTGGCACGCCCGCGCGCAGAAATGGATTGTCGCGCACGGTCCGGGCCATCTGCTCCGCAGTGCGCAGGACCACAGGAGAGGCAAATCCAAAGCGCTGTTCAATCTTCCTGGCGATGCAGGCCGAAATCCCCTCGACGACCGAGGGCGCCGCGCAAAAGATAACGTTGCCACTTTGGATGTAGGTGCGCACCTGGGTGCAGTTGGCCTCTGCAAAAATTTCCGCGAGCTGCGGCATGGGCAGGCGATGCTTGCCGCCGACATTGATCCCCCGCAGCAAGGCGACCATGGTTTTGGATTGGAGCGAACTTTTCTTAGGGCCCATCGTCGATGCCCTTCGGCAAAATCACTTGAACTGGACACTTTCTTCCTTGGCCACATGAGTTGGGGAGCCACGCTACAAGGCGATCTGTCGGGATTCATCGAGCGACGCCGCTCGCGGCGGCAGTTCGCGTCCTTCGCCGAAGCCCAGCACCCAAAACTCCGTATCGTGCAATTTGGCGTGCGACAGCACATCTCGCAGCACCTGGACCGCCTCGTCTTGTCCGTCATCCGCCAAGGCGAACGTGCCGAAGTGGCTGGCCACACTCACGTGCGCTCTCAGGGCCAGGTGCGCCTCCACGGCTTCCCGCGGTGACATGTGCACTTCGCCCATGAACCACTCCGGGCGAAAGGCTCCGATAGGGAGAATAGCGAGATCGATCCCGGGGAAGCGGCGCGCGATTTGCCCGATGTGTGGTCCCGCCCCGGTGTCACCGGCGAAGTAGACGCTGGAGGCGTTGGTCTGCACGACAAACCCGCACCACAGCGTCTTGTCGGTCTGGAACGGAGAGCGGCCGGAGAAGTGTTGCGCCGGCACCGCCGTGATCCACATATCACTGCGCGCCGCGGCTTCCCGCCACCAATCAAGTTCCACAACGTTGCGAATTCCGTGCCGGGCGAGCAGCCGGGCGTTCTTCAGTCCGGTATAGATCGTCGGATGATGGTCGCAAGCCAGGCGCTGGAGTGTGGGAATATCCATGTGGTCGTAATGATCGTGGCTTAGCAAAACCAGATCGATGGGAGGAAGATCTGGCAGACGAATTCCTGGCGGACGGCGTCGCCGTGGCCCTGCCCAAGAAACTGGACTGGCCCGTTCCGACCAGATGGGGTCGGTGAGGACATTGATTCCGTCAAGTTGCAGCAGGAAAGTTGCGTGGTTTATAAACGTGATTCGCAGGCGCTCTGATCTCCTAGGCGGAGGAGCACCGGGCTGGGCGTCGCTCCATTGCCGCCAGGGAGCTGGCCGGCGCGAAAGCAGCCAGCGCACCAGCGCGCCATAGCGGTTGCGGCGCGGCTCGAGATTGCGAAATCGTTTGCCGTCAAAATGAGATGGGAGAGTCTGCATCTTGCCCGTTATTGCGGCGCAGTATCAAGGCTGAAATTATACGGATGTCGCGACCTTCATGGAAGCCCGTGATTTAGTCCCGTCACTTCGCAGCCATTGCCAGCCAGTAACAAACCCGTCACAATCGGAGAAGCGCTTAAGCAACCAGCTGCGGCAAAGGACGCGCCGGCGGCGATTGTCGCTCGCCTAAAGACATGCCACCACTCCATGGTACCCGGGTGAAAAACCAGTTTTGGACGGCGCCGAACCAGATCACGCTGCTGCGCTTGATCTTCATCCCTTTCGTAATCATCGCGGTTTTCGATGGGGATTGGTTTTGGGCGCTAGGCTTGCTGGTCGCGGCAGCGCTGAGTGACGCGCTCGACGGGCTGCTCGCGCGTGCCCTGCATCAGCAGACCCTGCTGGGGCAGTATCTGGATCCACTGGCCGATAAGCTGCTCCTGAGTTCACTGTTCCTGGTGCTTTCGTTTGTGAAGAAGATTCCGTGGAAGTTCACCGTAGCGGTTTTCAGCCGCGACGCGTGCATCGTCGCCACCTCTATAGTTTTGTATGCGGCGGTCGGCTTCCGCGACTTCCGGCCCAGCATCTTTGGCAAGATCAATACCGCGTGCCAGATCGCGGCCGTTTTCTTTGTAGTGCTGTCCCAAGTGCTGCCCGCACATTGGGTATTCGTGCTGATGAAGTTCTTTCTGTACGCGACTTTCACCTTCACCACCATTTCGGGCGTGCATTATGTTCTGGTGACGGGGCATCGTCTGCGGGAGCAAGGCAAACCGGCCGCGTAGATTTTCCTTCGTCGCTCTTGTGAATACGGACCGCCATCATCGTCTGCAAGTCACCCTTGCGTTTGCCCTGGTGTACGTCTTCTGGGGATCCACCTATTTGGCCATCGGCATTGCCGATCAAGAGCATCTTCCTCCGGCTGTGATGTGCGCTATGCGCTTTGCCATCGCCGGGTCGCTGATGCTGGTGGCTTGTGCCGCCATGGGCCGCACCGTCCGCATCACCCTCGCCGAAGGCGTCCGCCTAGCGGTTATCGGCTGTTTGCTGCTGGTCGGAGGTAATTTCGGCCTGGCTTGGGCCGAGCAATGGGTGCCTACCGGCTTCGCCGCGCTGATCGTAGCCGTGACTCCTATCTGGTTCCTGCTCTTGGAAACCTTCGTCTTTCGCGGCGACCGTCTATCGCGGCGCGGCTTGTTCGGCGTAGCTCTGGGAATCGCCGGAGTCGCGGCTCTGTTCTGGCCTCGGTTTGAACATCGCGCCACGCTCGGGATCATGCCATTGCTGGGCGCTACCATCTTGCTGTTCTCGTCGCTGAGTTGGTCGATTGGATCGGTGTTGTCGCGCAAGTGGCAGATGAAGGTTGACCCGTTCACTGCCACTGCGTGGGAGATGCTGTTCGCGGCCATCGGCAACTCGATGGTCGCTGTTTTCACCGGCGAATATCATCGCGTGGTGGTGACGCGCCGCGCGATGCTGGCTGTGCTTTATCTCGTTGTCTTTGGATCGTGGGTCGGTTACACAGCCTACATCTGGCTGCTCAAACATGTGCCCACTCCCAAGGTTGCCACCTACGCTTATGTGAATCCGCTGGTGGCAGTGTTCCTGGGATGGCTGGTGCTCAGCGAGCGCCTCGATGCCTACATGTTCGCGGGAACGGTCATCATCGTCGCCGGAGTGGCGCTGGTGACGACCGCCAAGATTCACGACGGCAGCGCAGGCGCGATTACCGCTGATGCTCTGCCCGAAGTCGAATCGGAAGCCTGACCGGCTAATCACTTTCGCTTCCAGCGCACGCCGTCCTTGGTATTTTCCAGGATGATGCCGTTCTCCGCCAACTCCGCGCGGATCGCATCCGAGCGCGCAAAATCGCGCATCTTGCGTGCCTGCGAGTGCTCGGCCACAAGCCGCTCCACGTCGGCATCCGCCAGCGACGCCGCCTTCCCCAGCTCCGCTGTCTCCGCACTGATCTTGTCTTCCAGGCCCTCAGACTTCGCCCACTCGACCGTGGCGCGCACCTTCGCGGCGTCATCATCTTTGAGCACGGCAAAGATCTCTTCGAACTGCTGCAGCACCTGGAGCAGCGCCAACACATCTCCCTTTCGCACGTCGCCCGCGTCGGCCGCGGCGTTCACGTCGCGAACCATGTCGAAGACCGCTCCTAACGCGCGCGCCGTGTTCAAGTCGTCGTCGAGCCCGGAGCGCATCTCGTCCGACGTCTTCTTCGCAGTCCCCGCGATCGCCTCGCTGGTTCCTTCAGGAAACGGTTCGCTCTCCAGCCGCAACTTGAAGTTGCGCAGCCGCTCCACCGAGTTTGCCGCCTGCGTCAAGCCGTCGAAGGTGAAGTTAAGTTGCTTGCGGTAGGGAACCGACATCAGCAAAAAGCGGATGGACGACGGCTTGTGTCCCTTCAGGATTAGGTCGCGCACGGTGTAGAAGTTGCCCAGGCTCTTCGACATCTTCTCGCCTTCAACCAGCAGAAATCGCGAGTGCACCCAGACGTGCACGAAGCGCTTGCCAGTCATGGCCTCCGACTGCGCAATCTCGTTTTCGTGATGCGGGAAGATCAGGTCCTCGCCGCCGCAGTGGATGTCGAAGCTCTCACCCAAATACTTCATCGACATGGTGGAGCACTCGATGTGCCAGCCCGGACGTCCCGGCCCGATCTCGGTCTCCCACCGGGCCTCGCCCGGCTTGGGCGCCTTCCACAGCGCAAAGTCGCGAGCATTGTCCTTGTCGTACTCGTCGACGTCTACCCGTGCGCCGTCGCTCATCCCGGCAAAATCCTTCTTCGACAGCTTGCCGTACTCGGGAAACTTGGCGATGCGGAAGTAATACGAGCCATCATCGGTGCGATACGCGTAGCCTTTCCCCACCAGCCCGGCAATCAAGTGCGCCATCTCCTGGATGTGGTCGGTCGCATTCACCAGCATCTCAGGATGCTCGATGTTCAGCGCATCGGCGTCCTCCAGAAACGCCTGGCGATACTTCTTGGTGTACTCCTGCACCGTCACGCCATCGCGCGCCGCATTGCGGATGATTTTGTCGTCCACGTCGGTGACGTTCATGACGTGCTTCACTTGATAGCCGCTTTGCTTGAGAAAGCGTCGCAGCGTGTCGACCACGATGAACGTCCGGAAGTTGCCGATGTGGCCGTAGTCGTAGACCGTTGGCCCGCAGGCGTACATGCGGACCAGGTTGTCTTCCAGCGGATGAAACTCCTCGACCTTCGCGGACAGAGTATTGAACAGCTCCAGTGGCATGAGTCTTCCTGTTATGAGTACGGAATCCTCTAGTGTAGGGGTCGGTGAGAAAGGGGGTCAACCGAGTGGCGGCGCCGACCATGGTGCAGCTCGGTTTCAGATTCGAGTTGGAGGTAGAGCGAGCTCGGTTTCAGATTCGAGTTGGAGGTAGAGCGAGCCTTCAGGCTCGCGTCAAGAACTCCCCCGAAAGCGGAAACGTGATCTGTCGTTCGGGTAGTGCGGCGCTTCAGCGCCGCGTCCAGTCCCTTATTTGTTGTCATCACGAGCGCTTCACAGGCTGCTGAAAAATTCTCTGCAGCGCTCCGTTCGGCTAGAGCGACGCTTTAGCGTCGCGTCTAAGTCTCTTACCTTTGATCTCCGGAGCCGGCGGCAGCAACTATGTTTATCGAGTTTTTCAGCAGCCTCTTTAGCGGCTGAGGTAGTTCGCCGTAACTTGATCAGATTTTCCTAAATCCGAATCGAGCTAGCCGAGCAGCGGCGGCCGCGAAGTGAGCCCGGGGTGCCAGCCCCGGGGTTAAGTGGAAAATTCGACCGAGCCGCGTAGCGGCGACAGTAGTTATCACACAGACACCCTCGGGACGGAACCCTTCGCGGCAACAACACCACACGAAACCACTGAGGCTTGCGCTGGCCGCCTGCTAGAATCGCGGGCAATGGCCGACAACAAGCTGTTCTACGGCGACAATCTCGACGTGCTGCGCCGTTACGTGCGCGACGAGTCGGTCGACCTCATCTATCTCGATCCCCCATTCAACAGCCGTCAGGATTACAACGTTCTCTTCGCCGAGAAGGATGGCACTCGCTCTTCTTCGCAGATCACCGCCTTCGAGGACACGTGGGAATGGAACCTGGACGCCGAGCGCGCCTATCAGGAGGGCGTCGAGCGCGGCGGGTGGGTGGTGGAGGCCTTCGGCACCTTTTTCGGCCACGGCGTTACGTGAACGATTTGTTAGCGACGTGGCACAATGTAGCGGGCTGCTATTGTTGTTTGATTTCAATTGCGCGCGACGGGGGACTGCTTGGACACGTTGCCATACCGCGAACGTGCGACAATTGAGTTACAGAAGCTCCGCGACTACGTGCTCAACCCCAAACACGAAATAGGGAGACACAAGGCCAGAATTTTCAAAGCATTCTTGGGTATAGAGCAGCGTCACGCGGAAAGCTTAGCTGCGGTCATAAAGGGGACGCTTGCCCGAGCGGCTGCCGAGAAAGGCACGCATGACCGGTATGGCGAGCGCTGGACGACATATCACGAGATTGTAGGCGTCAATGCAAACGTTGCAATTGTCTCGGTCGGCTGGATTCTAAGAACGGAGAATCCTATGAACCCAGTTTTTCTGACGTGCTATATCGATCCTGACCGGCAGACAGAACTAACGAAAACTCTCGGAAGGACGCCATGAATACCGAAATCAATCCTAAGCTGCTTGACGTTGTCGAGTACCGGGTGGGAGATCACCTGCTTATAGGGACGGTCGTAGAGACGCTAGGCGGCGGCATGGTTTTGGTCGAAGGAAGCGACGAGTCGGGAGTTGCTCGTCACCTGGATGCTATTCGCTCGGACGAAATAATTACACTCAAGGTTCCGCGCCAGTCAGAGCAGGAGTCGCCGGGCTATCCGGACGCACATCAAGCTTTCGAGCAAGGAGTTTTCTTATTGCAAAACGCACTCGTTGACGAGGCGAGAGGATACTTTTCTCGGGCGTTTGCGCTGGACAGCCGACTTGCCGGCGCGCTACTGAATTCAGCGAATCAGCTAGGCGAAAAAGGCGCACTGGACGCCGCTATGGTCGTTTATGCCCTGATAATGGAACTCCAGCCAGGCTACGAGATCGCTCGCGAGAATCTGGCTAGGGCGCATTTGAACCGTGGAGTCGCGACCGCAAGAATTGGTGCTTTGGACAAAGCGATCTTGGATTTCGATAAGGCGATGCGCCTGCGACCGAGCCCCGAAACAGTAAACCTAGCCAAGAAGAATATCGCGGCGGCTTATACAAAGCTGGGAATTGATCACGTTGCGATCAAGCGGTTCGAAGAAGCGCTGCATTTCTTTGTCGTTGCATTTCGATTGGATCCCGCTGATCAAGTTACAGCCAAGAATCTCGGATTCGCTGTTGTTTGTTCGGCAGCTTGGAACCGCCCTCGGATTGAACTTCCGTCGGAAGGAACGTTCCGGGAATCTTTCGGATTGGGCCTCACATATTCTGAATGTCTCAACGCTTATGGAGCGACATTGGCTCTGCTCGGGGACACAAGCGTGGCTCGGCGCGTTTTGCAGCGCGCTATGGAAATCGATCCAACTAACGAATTGCCCCAAAGAAATTTGGCCATTCTGTCTTTGAGAGAAGGCATTCCGGACCCTCGGCAACTGGAATTGGGGCTCAGAACTATGCAAGCAGATCCCGCTCATTTGGCTACAATTTGATCCCAGGTCCTAGCGGTCGGTGAGCCTTGTCGGCGCACGACCCACCGACCAGCGCAAAGGCGCGGACCGTGGCATCGACGGGCGTCTCTACTTCCACGTGGACAACAGCGGCAAAACCAAGCAGATTATCTTTTCGGTAAAAGCCGGGCAGAACATTAACGTCGCATTCGTGCGCGATCTGCGCGGGGTGATCGAGCGCGAGAAGGCGGCCATCGGTGTCCTCATCACGATGGAAGAGCCGACCAAGCCCATGGTCAAAGAGGCCGCCGAAGCCGGCTTCTACAAAGACGAGTCGGCGTTCGACACGGGGACCTATCCGCGGATTCAGATTTTGACGGTCGAGCAATTGTTAAGCGGCGCGCAGGTGCGGTATCCGCGTCTGTTGGAAGCTACCTTCAAGCGAGCTCCGAAGGCGCGCGGCGCTGCCGTCGAACAGTTGAAACTCGACCCGGCGGAATAAAGCCACAGACACTACGAGCACAGCCCTCGTCGGAACTGTGCTCATTGGTCACTTTGCTCGCTTCCTACAAATGGCTTAGAACGTTGTCATTGACAGCTCTCACTGACCATCTTCAAATTGCTGACCTTCATGTCCACGACCGTACTGGCGCCGGCTTCCGTCTTCTCGGTCGCCTCTTTCTTCTGTTCCTGCGCCGGCGGCAGCGTTACCTGCATGCCGGTCACGGTAACGGTGTGACCGACGTGCGCACCCAGGCCCTTGCCCATCAGTTCGTACATCTTGCTGTCCTGCCCCATGATGTAATAACCGCCGGTGTCGGTGCCTTGCTTCAGGCAGCCAGTGACCGACATCGCCTGCTTACCGCCGCCCATGCCCATATTGTCCTGCGCGCTCAGCAGCACGGGAAACAAAATGAAAAATACCAGGGAAGCCAAACACAAAGACACTTTTTTCGCCATGGTTAATGCTCCTTTTCAGCTCCGCAATGTTTGAGAGGTTGATGGGCCATTTTGTGAGATGCACGTCTTGGAGGATAGACCTACCCTTTTCTCAGCATACTACTATCGATGATAGTACACACCCGGAAGTTTGGCCGTGCGGTGCGAATCTGGCTCCCTTGGGCGAGACCCGAACAGCCCCTGGCAGGGCGATTTTGGGGGTTACGCCGCGCTCCCAGCCCGACTATAATGAAGATGGGAGTATCCTCTTTTGACCAGCCGCTCGAGCCAGCCGAATGCCTTCGCCGTCGCTTTCCATCCGGGGCGCGGCCTGGGTGTGCGCGCTACCTGGTCACGGGCGATTTCCTCCCGTGCCGATTCCAAGTTGGCGCCTTGTATGGCCCGTCCCAACCTTTTCTCCGGCGACTAATTTCGCGTTTTCCCGGTCGGCCTCCCGCGCTGTCCCAGTTCAACCAGACTGTACTCGCGGGCTGACAGAAGCTCCGGCGCACAACTGGCGCCGCAAGCCTTTCGGAGGAAAACATCATGTCTGCCAATACTCTTACTGCCGTTGCCGGTCCCAACCTCAAGACTGCTTTGCCCGGACCCAATGCCCGGCGCATTCTCGATGGCGATGAACGCTATGTTTCGCCGTCCTATACGCGTTCCTACCCTATGGTGGCCAAGCGCGGACGCGGCGTCATCGTCGAAGACGTTGATGGCAACGAGTTCCTCGACTTCTCCGCCGGCATCGCCGTGACCTCCACCGGCCACTGCCATCCCGAGGTGGTCGCCGCCATCCAGAAGCAGGCTGCCGAACTGATTCACATGTCGGGCACTGACTTCTATTACGAGAGCATGGTCACCCTCGCCGAGCGCCTGTCAAAGATCGCTCCCATGAAGGGGCCGCATAAGATCTACTACGGCAACTCGGGCGCGGAAGCGATTGAGGCAGCACTGAAGCTGGCACGCTATCACACCAAGCGCCAGAACGTGATCGCGTTCTACGGCGCGTTCCACGGACGGACTATGGGTGCGCTCTCGCTGACCGCGTCCAAGCCGCAACAGCGCCGCCGTTTTGCCCCGCTGGTCCCTGGTGTCACCCATGTGCGCTATCCCGATGTTTATCGCGGATGCGTTGGCGGCGGCCAGGAAGCCGAAGCCTTCGCGCTGGGCTGCGCTCGCTTTATCGAAGAGAAACTGTTCAAGACGACGCTGCCTCCCGAGGAAGTTGCGGCGATTTTCGTCGAACCGATTCAAGGCGAGGGCGGCTACGTGGTCGCGCCCACGGTGTTCATGCAGGAGTTGCGCCGCATCTGCGACCGTCACGGCATTCTGCTGGTCGCCGACGAAGTGCAATCGGGCGCCGGCCGCACCGGCAAGTGGTGGGCCATCGAGCACACCGGCGTCGAGCCCGACATCGTCTGCATCGCCAAGGGCATTGCCAGCGGTATGCCGCTCGGCATCATGATGTCGAAGGCTGAGATCATGGATTGGGTGCCAGGGTCGCACGCCTCCACCTTCGGCGGCAATCCCGTCTGTATCGCGGCGGCGTTGGCAACCATGGACGTGCTCGAACGCGAAGCCATCAAGAATGCTGAGATCGTCGGCCGCCACATCACGGAGCGGATTGCGGATTGGCCGCAGCGGCTCGATCTGGTGGGCGACGTTCGCGGACGCGGCTTGATGATCGGCATCGAGATCGTTACCGACAAGCAAGCTAAGACTCAAGGCGGCGCCGAACGCGACCGTATCGTCGAGCTCGCCTTCGAGCGTGGCCTGCTGTTGCTGGGCTGCGGTCCCAATAGCATTCGTATCGCGCCGCCGCTCATCGTCACTAAAGAGCAGTCCGACATCGCAATGGACCTGCTGGAAGAATGCATCAACATCACCGCTGGCAAGCCGCGTAGTAAGTCCGCGACGGTAGGGAAGCAAGTGGGCGCATAACAGTACCGGTTTAGCAGGGAAGGGAAGCCTGGGCCGCTCGGTCCAGGCTTTTTCAATGCCTCCAGGAGAAAAATTTGTGGGGCCCGGGCCCGCTTTCGAGGCGTAAAGTAAATCACGGCGCTCGCCGATGTTCAGAAGCGGTAACATAGAAGATTCGAGCTCCAGGGAAAGGTCCGCCGTGCCTGAGTTGCGTAAAGATCCAATCGTAGGGCGATGGGTCATTATCTCGACCGATCGCGCCAAGCGCCCCACTGAGTTCACTCGCGAGCCCATCAAGACGAAGGGCGGGTTCTGCCCGTTCTGTGCCGGCAACGAGAGCAAGACGCCGCCTGAAGTTTTGGCCTACCGGCCCAATGGCGGATCGCGTGACTCCGAGGGTTGGACCGTGCGCGTCGTGCCCAACAAGTTCCCCGCGCTCGGGATTGAGGGCAACCTCAGCCGTCAGGCTGAAGGCATGTTCGACAAGATGAACGGCATCGGCGCGCACGAAGTCATCATTGAAACTCCCGACCATGACGCCACTCTGGGCAATCTTTCCGAGAAACGCATTGAAGACGTGTTCTGGGCCTTTCGCGATCGCATTCTCGACCTGAAAAAGGACCGCCGCTTTAAGTACATCCTGATCTTCAAGAACCATGGGCAACTGGCGGGCGCCACCCTAGAGCACTCCCACGGCCAACTGATCGCTCTGCCCATCGTGCCGAAACAAGTGATGGAAGAAATTGAGGGCTCGAAGCAGTACTTCATTTACAAGGAACGCTGCGTCTTCTGCGATATCGTCCGGCAGGAGACCGAAGCTGCAGTTCGCGTTGTGGCGGAGAATGACGCGTTCCTTACCCTGGCTCCCTACGCACCGCGCTTTCCCTTCGAGACCTGGATTCTTCCCAAGCGGCACGAGTCGGCCTTCGAGAATTCGTCGTCGCAGGTGTATGAGAGCCTGGCCAAGGCGGTGAAGAATCTGCTGATGCGCGCCGACCAGGTTCTCGACAATCCCGCCTACAACATGGTGATTCACACCGCGCCTGCGCAGGAAGCCTCCATGGACCACTATCACTGGCACATCGAGTTTATGCCGCGGCTCACCAAAATCGCGGGCTTCGAATGGGGTACCGGGTTTTACCAGAACCCCACCCCGCCGGAAGAGGCCGCGAAATACCTGCGCGAGGCGAAGATCGAAACCTCCCGCCCGGTCACCGTCGGCTAAACCGTGCGGGACGCATGGCTCGAACCGGGTTATGTCTCTGCCGCATACATCGGGAAGAAGATGGAAAAAATTGTTCCATGGCGGTCAGCGGATTGACTGCTGCGGATGCGGACGTAGGCGTGATGATTGCGAAGAATCTCGGAGCTGACCCATAGTCCCAAACCCGTACCGGTTGAACTCTTGGTGGTGAAGAATGGTTCGAAGATGCGACGGCGCGTCTCGGATGACATGCCAATTCCGCTGTCCGCGATGGTTACTCGCACTCCATGATTGCCGGACCAGTCGCAACCATCGCGCAGTCGAATCACGATTTTCCCGCCGCGTGGAGAAGCATCAAGGGCATTGCTAACCAGGTTAGCGAAGACCTGTCGAAGATCACCTCCGAAGGCGACAATTTTGCGGTCGGTTCGGTACTGGCGGTCGATGGCGATGCCCGCGCCTCCTATTCTGCCCTGGAACAGGGTAAGAACATTTTCCAGAAGGTCCTGCAAAGAGGTTTCACGCGGGTTGGTAGACTGGCGGTGGAAGCGCAGGGTCTGGGTGGCGATGTTGCTGACCCGGGCAAGCTCTTGCTGCGCCATGGCCAGGTATTTCTTGACCTCCGGCGTGGTAGCGGTCTGCGCGCTTAGGTAGAGCAGGTTGGTGACGGCTTCGAGGGGATTGTTGATCTCGTGAGCAATGGAACTGGCCAGCCTGCCGACAGCGGCAAGTTTCTCACTTTGAATTAACACGGCGGCCGCGCGCTTCTGCTCCGTTACATCGCGGAAGAACACGATGATCCCGTCTTTCGAGGGCCGCGCCATCACATAAAGCCAGATATTGAGCGGCTCCGGATAATAGGCTTCAAACGATCCCGCCACGCCCTCGTTCATGGCCCGATAATAGTTTTCCACGTAGGGAGAACCCTCGTAAACCGTCGCCGGAAAGCTCTCCCAGAGAATTGTCCCCAAAACATCTCCTCGCGGGGCCAGAATCTCCCGCGCGCGCCAGTTTAGATACGTCATCCGCCATTTCCGGTCCAGGCTCACGACCGCATCGGTGGTCACGTCCAACACTTGCTGAAACTGTTCCGATAGCGCATCGCGGGCGGCTTCGGCCCGCTTCTGCTCGTCGACATCGCTGAACACAACCAATGCGCCGGTGATGGCACCGTTACTGTCGCGGACGGGAGCTCCGATTACGCGAATCCAGATCAGGGTGCCATCGCCGCGGCGGTATCGGTATTCACCGTGTTCGACTTTGCCCGAACGTAAGGCACGCGAGAGCGGATATTCATGCCCCTCCGCCCGTCGGCCGTCGGCGTGGTACGCCTCCCATTCGCGATACTGCTCGATGGTTTCACTGGGATGTAGTGGGTGACGGAAGATTGCCTCCGTCTGTTTGTTGCCGAAGGCGATCTTCCCGGAAGGCGCTTCGGCGAAGACAATCCCCAGTGGAACATTTTCCAGGATGGTCGAGAAGAGGGAGCGCTCGCGTTGCAATTCGGCGACGAGTCGAGTGCGCTCCTGCTCCATTCGCTTACGGTCGGATATGTCGCGAACGAAGGCCTGCCAGCGTCCGTCCGGTAGAATGGCCGCGCTCACTTCCGCCGAGATGATCGAACCCTGCTTGGTGATCAGCTGCCACTCTTCCACGCTGATGCCGCCCTTCAGCAACTCATCGCGCGCCTTCCATAAGCGCGGGACTTCGCCTTCCACCACCACCTCGGCATAGTTGCGTCCCAACAGTTGCTCCCGGTCACAGCCGAGAAGCTTGCATGCGGCAACATTTGCCTCGCTGATGGTCCCACTGACATTCGCAATGAAGACCGCATCCGAGGCCAGATCGAAGAGGGCCTTGTATTGCCGCTGACTGACTCGCAACTGCTCCTCGGCGAGGACGCGACCGGTGGTTTCCGAGCAGGTGACGAGCGTGCCGCGGATGGTCCCCTCAGGGTCGCGCACCGGGCTGTAGCTATAGGTCCACCAGACGTCTTCGAGTTTGCCGTCACGGTAGATGGGAATCAGTTGGTCTTCGTGCCAGGTGGATTCACCGCGCGACATGACGGCATCAATCTGCGGACCGATGACCGGCCAGATCTCGGGCCAACATTCCCGGCCGGGTTGTCCGACGGCTTTGGGATGCTTGTCGCGCCCCAGGCTGGGACGGTAGGCGTCGTTGTAAAACTGAATAAGGTCATCGCCCCACCAGAGGAACATGGGATGACGCGTGGCCAGCATGGTGTTGACGGTCACCAGCAGCGTGCCGGGCCATTGATCAATCGGACCGACCGGCGTGGCGCTCCAGTCGAAAGCGCGGATCAGCTCTGCCATTTCGCCGGTGGCGAAGATGCGGTCGCTCGATGATAAAGAGGACACCGACGGGCCCTTGCGCGGTGCTTTTGAATTCACGATCCCATGCCCTAGAATGTCTTCCTGGAGGAGTTGCTTGCCAAGTGCGTAGTCATTCTACTCAGTTTTTCAGATGTTAGGCGTGGTTCGTCTTCTTCCTTGCCTTGGCGATGTGCACGCTGGCGAGGGTCTTCCGAGCCAGGTGCGAGTCGGAGAGCACGCCGCCATTCTCGCGGCAGCATGGTTTTCCCGGCAGAGCGCCGCAGGTCGGGCATTTAACGTCGTGAGCTTTGTCATTCATCACACTAGTGTATCCGCGGGCTAGGGATCTCTGTCGATGACCGCCTTCCACCAGCGGTGGCGGCCTTAATCCCTATTCACATTTTCCGACCTGAAAACCCTTCTCGCCATTAGAATTACCTGATCGATCATGAACCTGTGACTCGGGGCGGGAGCGACCAGCCACCCACGCCGCATACCGCAAGGCTTGAGCGCTGCCGCACCAAGAATCTAGAAAATTTACGGTACCAACGGAAAGAGAGTTTTCGGATATGGTCAGAATCTGTGTCTGTATTGCCTTGGTTTGCTGTTTCTGTGTGGCTTTGCCTGCCGAACAAGTGACCCTCAAGAACGGTGATCGTGTCACCGGCACCATCGTGAGCATGGACGGCAAGAAGCTCACGGTAAAGACCGACTATGCCGGCGCCATCACCATCGATCGGGACGCGGTCGCGCAGTTTTCCTCTCAGCAACCGATGGTGGTGACAAAAACCGACAAGCAAGTCGTCACCGGCGCGGTGAATACTCAGGATTCCTCGGTTGTCGTTAATGGCGCGTCAGGCGCGCAGACCATTCCCCTGACCGACGTTGCTATTATTCGTTCCCCGGCAGACCAGGCGGCGTATGAGAAGTCGCTGCATCCCGGATTTCTGGAAGGTTGGGGTGGCGGCGGCAATTTCGGCTTGGGCTTGGCTCGAGGCAATTCCGATACGACCAACGTCGCGTTGGGATTCAATGCCGATCGCAAGACCACGACCGACGAATGGAGCATTGTCGCTACCTCGCTTTATTCGACCAGCACCGCGAACAATGTGACCACCCCGAGTGCAAACAATTTCTTTGGAGCCATTCGCTACGATCGCAACCTTACCAAGCGCCTATTTGCGTTTGGCCTGTTTGGCGGTGGCTATGATCACTTGCAGTTACTGGATGAGCGCCTCAGCCCCAGCGGGGGTTTGGGATTCCACGTCATCGCGTCCAAAACCACGACGCTGGATGTCCTCGGCGGCATAGGCTACACCTACGAAAACTACTCCACCGGACTGGTCAACAACTTCATCAATGCCACCGTTGGCGAGCAGTTTGGGCATAACTTTACCCCGAGTACCGCCATCACCGAGAGCCTATACTTTTTCCCCTACCTGAACGATGCCGGGAACTATCGCGGCGCGTTTAACTTTGGGGTGGCCAGCAAGTTTTACCGGGCATTGACCTGGAACCTGAATTTCGGCGACGTCTATAATAGCGTGCCCGTGCCGGGAAAGAGGGACAACGACTTGCAGCTCACAACCGGCCTGGGCATCACCTTCGGCGCCAAACCAAAATAGACTAAGACCGCTTTAGAGCGATATTAGCTTACATGACTATCTTCCACGGTCTTGCAAATGAAATGTAGCTGGAACTTCTAGGATGAGAACATGAAAAAGTCAGACGCGAGCCACGGCCAATCGGCATCGGAGCTCATCTCGAAAAGAATCGCTGAACTCGGGGACTGGCGCGGGGAAACCCTCAGCAGAATGCGCAAGCTCATCCAGGAAGCAGACCCGGACGTGGTCGAGGAGTGGAAGTGGATGGGCACTCCGGTTTGGTCGCACGACGGCATCATCTGCACTGGCGAATCCTACAAGAATGTCGTGAAGCTTACCTTCGCCAAGGGCGCGTCTCTAAAGGACCCGGCCCGTCTCTTTAACTCGAGTCTCGAGGGAAACACACGCCGCGCGATCGACATCCACGAAGCAGAAGAAGTTGACGAGTCCGCCTTCAAGGCGCTGGTTCGCCAAGCGGTCGCCCTCAACAGTTCTGGCAAATCGAAACCTGCGAAGAAAGCGAAGCCCTTTTAGATTCGTCCGTCCTGTAAAAGCCGCGTTAGATAAATTCGGATCTGCGACTAACGCCGGAGCTAAATCGCTTGCTTGGTAACTACCAATGCCAGTTGCCAAATCAGAGCCCGGACCGGCGCCGCTGCCCGGCGTAATGTCGTGGAAGGAGGTATGGTAATTCGATGAATAGTAAATCGCGTACAAGTCCAGAGCTGCGTGGCTAAGCGTACCTTATCTGCATTCCCACGCAACCAGTTGACGAGCGTAAACAATGACGCCCAATCCGAGGTGGACAAGCTAGTTCCACCCGCCTGAACCCAGCCATCGTAACTGTAGGTGTCACATACCGGGGCACCCGGATTAGAAGCGGAGGGCTTCTACCAAGCGAATCTTGTTGTTGGCACGCGACGTCGGCGGTCATGTTGACAAGGCTTCTATCGAACCTCCGATGCAGCTTGTTCGATCAGAGCTGCAACTTCCTTCGGTCTGGAGACGTAAACCGCGTGGCTGGCGCCTGAAACTTCGACTTTGTGGCTATTGGCTCGCGTGGCATACCAGCGTTCGAGATCAGGATTGATGGCTCTGTCTTTCGTCGCCACCAGCATCCAGCTTGGTTTCGTTCTCCACGCAGCCGTGGTAATGACTGCTTTGAAGTTGGCATCGGCGTTGAGCACCTGCGATCGCGCCATGAAAGCAGCCTGCGCAGCGGGAACGTCGGCTGCAAAGTACTCTTGAAACTGTGCGGGATCGAGGTAAGTGAAACCGTCTGCCGTCTTTTTGACCGCGTTAGACTTGCTAAGGTCGCTGGGGAAGCGCTTACCGTCCTCAGCCTCGCTCTCGCCAGCATCTGGCATGTGGGCTGCGATGTAAACCAGGCCAACCACTGACGAGTCCGTCCCCGCTTCGGTAATTACGGCTCCCCCATAACTGTGACCGACAAGAATGCAGGGTCCATCTTGTAGAGCAAGTACGCGTTTCGTGGCAGCCACATCTTCTTGAAAAGTCGTCTCCGGCTCCTGGACGATGCTGACGTTATAGCCATCTTTGACCAGAATGTCGTAAACGCCCTTCCAGCCCGAACCATCTGCCCAGGCACCGTGAACCAGAACAATATTCCGAACGCGGTGCTCGCCGTTCTGCGCCCAGGCAGCGCAGCAGGTTAACAGAAACAAAATGACAGAGAGGAATTGAGGGGCTTTTCTTAACACTCGCATGGCTACCTCGCGCGACTTAGGAAGTGGTTCGACATGGGATCCACACGCAGTCAATTCAGGGGCTCACCCTTTAGGTGAGAGGGGAGTTAGTTACTTATTCCTTCCGGTCCTGCCACTCTTCGTGCCATGCCATCTGGATCGACTCCAGCTTGCCTTCGGTCGACGCTTTGGGATCGTCGACGAAGATCGGCAACTCGGTCACATAGCGGTGAAGATCGGTGAAGCGGACCTCCAGCGGATTCTGCTCGGGAAACTTGTCGGTCAGCGCGATCGCGATATCTTCCGTGTCATCCCATCTCAACTCAGCAGCCATAGGTTCCTCGAATAGGTAAGATGTCGGCTATCAGTCGTGGTGAGTGGCCGCTTCCGATACATAATTGCGATTCCACGACGGAATTTCCACCACCACTTCACCCGGTTTCTCGATCACGGTCTGGCATCCCAGGCGCGAATTGAGTTGCAGATCCGCCGCCATATCGAGCCGGTCGGCTTCGTCGTCGTCCATCTCGTTGAGCAACTCTTTGCCCTTTTTCACCACCACGTGGCAGGTCGTGCAGGCACAGTTGCCGCCGCAAGCATGCTCCAGGTGCAGTCCACAATTCATCGCGATATCCAGAATCGATTCCGGCTTGCCGTGGTCCTGGTAGGGAAGCTTGCCGTGTTCAAACTCGAATGTCTTGTTCGCGGGAAGGAACGTGACCCGGACCGTGTTCGGCCCCGGCGCCTCAACTGTTGCCGCCCCGCTGCCTTGTGCTTTCTCTTCTGCCATAAACCTCATTACCTCAAAACCGCCTGGTTTTAGCCGCCGCTTCTCGAAGGGGGGACCGTCAGGTGAAGGGGACGGCCTTCAGGCCGTCCGTAAGTACCTCAAAATCATTGCGGCTTTAGCCGCTGAGGGACTTCGCTGTGACTTGATCTGAGCGTTTCCTAAATTTTTTCCGCAAGCTACTTACGGCAACTTCTCGGTTGCTGCCGTTCGCTCTACCGCTCAATCTCAGCCGATGCAATCGGATGCGGCGACTCCGGCCCTTCGCCTACGTCGGCGGTATCCATGTTCTGGCCCTTCAGCGCGGCGCCTACCGCGGAGTCCATCATCAACTCGGCAAGACGCATCGTTCCCTGGTTCAGTGCATCGATGGCGCTGCGAATCGACTGGTAATCTTCTTCCTGCATCACCGCGCGTAACGCCGTCTCCAGCTTGCCGACGTTGGTGCGCTCCTGCGACGACAACTGCTCCCACGCGACATTCTTGCGCCCTTTCTCCAACGCAGTCAGCATCGTCTCCGCCTCATTACGCGCTTCGATCACCTGCCGCTGCCGGAAATCTTCCTCGGCCTTGTCGAACGATTCGAGGATCATGTTCTCGACCTGCTCGTCGGTCAGGCCGTAGCTGGGCTGCACTTCAATCTCAGCTTCCTTGCCGCTGCGCAATTCGCGCGCCGACACATGCAGAATGCCGTTAGCGTCGATCAGAAACTTGACCTCGATGCGCGGCAGTCCGGCCGGCATTGGCGGAATACCTCTGAGATCGAAACGCGCCAGCGAGCGGCAATCCTTGGCCAACTCGCGCTCGCCTTGCAACACGTGAATCGCAACGTTGGTCTGGCCTTCGACGCCGGTCGTGAAGTGCTCGGTAGCCGAAGCCGGAATGGTCGAGTTGCGATGGATGATCTTCGCTACCACCCCGCCCAGCGCTTCGATTCCCAGCGACAGCGGCGTCACGTCGAGCAGCAGCATCTCTTTTGTCGCTTCCGATCCGCCCGCCAGGATGTTGGCCTGGACCGCGGCACCCAACGCCACCACTTCATCAGGATTCAGGTCGCTGTGCGGCTTACGCTCGAAGAGTTCTTCCACCAATTGGCGAACTCGCGGAATCCGGGTCGATCCTCCCACCAGCACGGCTTCGTCGATCTGTGTCGCTTTCAGTCCGGCATCTTTCATCGCCTGCCGCACCGGCCCGATGGTGCGATCGATCACCGGCTGAATCAGTTGCTCGAATTGCGCGCGCGTAATCTCGCGCTGATAGCGCTTGCCGCCAGGGAGCTCGACATTCAGCACCGTCTTCTCGTTCGACGAAAGCGCAATCTTGGCCTCGATCACCGCCTTACGAATTCCCTGCACGATCTCCGTGTTGCGCCGGATATCCACACCGAGGTCGCCTTCAATGTCGCTGAGCGCGATGGTGATCAGCAGGTTGTCGATGTCGTCGCCGCCGAGATGGGTGTCGCCATTAGTGGCGATGACTTCGAAGATGCCCTCGTGCAGCTTGAGAATCGAAATGTCGAAGGTGCCGCCGCCCAGGTCGTAAACCGCAACCGTAGCAGTTTCTTTCTTGTCGAGACCATAGGCCAGGGCTGCCGCCGTAGGCTCATTGACCAGCCGCAGAACTTCCAATCCCGCAATGCGTCCCGCATCCTTCGTCGCCTGCCGCTGCGCATCATTAAAATACGCGGGCACGGTGATCACAGCCTGGGTGACCGGGGCAGCAAAATAGCGTTCAGCGTTGCGTTTCAATTGACGCAGGATGAACGCGGAAATCTCCGGCGGTGTAAAGGTCTTATCGCCCAGCTTGATCCGTAGCACTTCGCCCGCGGCCAGGTCTTCGGCCAAGCGGAAAGGAAAGAGCTTCAACTCGTCGCGCACGTCCTCGACTCCGCGGCCCATCAGGCGCTTCACGCTGTACACAGTGTGATCGGCGGTCTCAATCAGGAACTTGCGCGCCGCGCTGCCGACGACGATCTGCCCGTTCCCGTCCAAGGCGACGACCGACGGCACCAGGTTCAAACCGTCCTCGCCAGGGATGACGACCGGACGGTCCCCTTCCATGTACGCGACCAGCGAGTTCGTGGTGCCCAGATCGATGCCGACTATGCGTTCGTTGCTCATTCGCTATTCGCTCTTCGCTATTCGCCAAACCGAACTGCCCGAACCATATTAATGTCAGTTTAATGTCAGTGAATATCAATGTGCCAACTGACTACTGCCAACTGACGACTGACTACCGACTACTGACTTTCCAGTACTTCATCAATATCGCGCAGCAAGTTGCGCAGATAGCTCCGGCGGTTCAGTACGTCTACCATCTTGTCGCGCACGGCCAGGCGATCGTCTTCCAGAACCGTATCTCCCTGCCCGGTGCGCTCCACCAACGTATCCCACTCATTCCACGCCGCGTGCAGCTCTGCCATCATACCGTCGTATTTCGCCTGCAACTGTTTCTTCGTGTCCTGCAGTTCGCGCTCGAGATTGCGGTCCGGCTCGCCCATCTTCTTGTTCATGCGGGCTTCTTCCAGCTGCATGTTTAACTCAAAAACCTGTTCCAACAGATCAGGAGGGACCACCTGCTTCTTTACTTTGCCAGTGCGGCGCGCCTCTTCGGTAGCGGCTTTCGATTGCTCTTCCAGTTGCACACCCTGCAACCGCAGCAGATATTCGGTCCGCGTGATTGGGTCCTTCAAGGTGCGATAAGCGTCATTGAGCTGCGAACTCTGCTCCAGGCTCCACTGCTGCTCGCGGTCGCTGCTTACCGCATTGATGTCAGGATGCAAATGCCTGCTCAAGGCATAGAATTCGCGCTCCAGCTTGTCCGGCTCTAGATTGAGCTTGTAAGGAAGTCCGAAAAAGCTGAAGTAATCCACCGGCGCGGGCGGTTGAACCTTGCCGCACTGCTGGCAGAAGTGTGCGGCGCGCATCGCTCCGCACGACCAGCAATTGGCAGTGGGCGGCTTAGTTTGGGTCACCACCAGGATGCCGCTGTCGGACGGTCCGCGTTTTTTCTGCTCGGTTTGAGCCATAGCTCCTAGCTTTCTCGGACTTCGCGTGCCGCCGGTCAGATGAGGCGAAGCGATAGCGTTAGAGTTTCGCTATTTAAGGAAACTCCGTCGCCATCGGCCTCTCTGCCGTGTTAGGAGAACGAACTACCGCAGCCGCAAGACTTCTTCGCATTCGGATTCTGGAACACGAAGCCCTCATGCATCAGGCTCTCTTCGTAATCGAGAATCATGCCGTGCAGGTAGATGAATGATTTCGGATCGACAAAGATGCGAACGTCGCCGTATTGGAAAATGCGATCGCGCTCGCGCGGCTGCGTGTCGAAACGGACGTTGTAACTCAATCCCGAACAACCACCGCCTTGCACACCCAGACGAAGTCCGCCTTCGGTCGGCGAGATATTTTCCTTCGCCATCGCTGAACGAATGCGGCCCAGGGCCTTGTCCGTCACCTGGATGCCTTTGGCAGCCGGTGCCGGAGCGGTAGTCGGACTCTCAATATTGACCGTGCTCATGGTTGTCTCCCGGCGCGGTTCGCTGGTAGCGCGATCACGCCGGTCCTCAACTACAGTTTACGCCCGCTGCTCAACCGCAACGCTCTGCGGCTGACCCTGGGTCTGCGTTTGGCCATTCTTCTTCTTCCAGTCGCCGATGGCGGCGCGGATGGCATCTTCGGCCAGCACCGAGCAGTGGATCTTCACCGGAGGCAGCGACAACTCCTTCACGATGTCGGTGTTCCTGATGCCGAGCGCTTCATCCACAGTCTTGCCCTTCACCCATTCGGTAGCGAGCGAAGAGGAGGCAATCGCCGAGCCGCAACCGAACGTCTTGAACTTGGCGTCCTCGATGATGTTGGTGGTCGGGTTCACCTTGATCTGCAGCTTCATCACGTCGCCGCACTCCGGTGCGCCCACTAGGCCGGTGCCCACTTCCTGGCTGGCCTTGTCGAGCGAGCCCACGTTGCGGGGATTGGTGTAATGGTCAAGAACCTTGTCACTGTAAGCCATGCTGTTCTCTCCTAAGTTGCGAAACTGTGCCATTGAAGAGGCACGGCTTCAGCCGTGCCGTAAGCTGCTTCCTTTATGACGGCTTTAGCCGCTGCGGGATTTGGGTTTCTATCCAAACGCGAATTCCCGCAGGGGCTAAAGCCCAATTCTCTATGCCTTCTCCGGCACGGCTGAAGTCGTGCCCTTTCAAAGCCATTAATGCGCCGGCTCGGCGGCCCACTGCACTTTGGTCAGGTCGATGCCTTCTTTCGCCATCTCGTACAACGGCGACAATTCACGTAGGCGCCTCACCGTGTCCACCACCCGCTCAGCTACGTAATCCACCTCCGCCGCGGTATTGAAGCGTCCCAGGCCAAAGCGGATCGAGCTGTGCGCCAGGTCATCGCCCGCGCCCAAGCCCTTCAATACATAAGATGGCTCCAGCGTCGCCGAGGTGCATGCCGAACCGCTGGAAACTGCAATGTCGTTGATGCCCATCAGCAACGACTCGCCTTCCACGTAAGCGAAGCTGATGTTCAAGTTGCCGGGAAGGCGGTGTTCCATCGATCCGTTGATGTACACCTCGTCGAGCTGGCCCATGATCGCGTCCTTCAGGCGATCGCGCAGACCAGCGAGATACTTCGCTTCCTCGGCCATGTCGCTGCCGGCGATTGCACAGGCTTTCCCGAAACCGACAATTCCCGTGACATTGAGCGTTCCCGAGCGCATACCACGCTCGTGGCCGCCGCCATCGATCTGCGCTACCAACTGCACGCGCGGATTCTTACGGCGAACATACAACGCGCCCACTCCCTTCGGTCCATACAGCTTGTGTGCCGAAATCGAAGCGATGTCCACATTGTCCTGGATCACGTTGAATGGAACTTTGCCAATCTGCTGTACCGCGTCGGTATGGAAGAGCACACCGCGCTCGTGACACAGCGCACCAATCTCGCGAATCGGTTGCAGCACGCCAATCTCGTTGTTCGCCGCCATGATGGTTACCAGGATGGTCTTGTCATCCATGGCGCGCTTCAGGTCGTCGAGATCAATGCGTCCGTCCTTCTGCACCGGCAGATAGGTAACGCGGAATCCATACTTCTCCAGGCGCTTGCAGGTGTCGAGCACAGCTTTGTGTTCGATGGCCTGGGTGATGATGTGATTGCCCTTTTCCTTGTACATCTCGGCGACGCCCTTGATGGCAAGGTTGTCGCTCTCGGTGGCGCCTGATGTAAAGATGATTTCCTTGGCCGTCGCGCCAATCAGCTTGGCTATGCGTTCGCGCGCCTGCTCTACCGCCTGTTCGGCAACCCAGCCGAACTCATGATTGCGGCTGGCGGCGTTGCCGTACTTCTCGGTGAAGTAGGGCAGCATTTCCTCCACCACCCGCGGATCGGTCCGCGTGGTCGCGTGGTTGTCCATGTAAATGGGCAGCTTCACATCCTTATTACCATTGCCCGCAATAACGTTCGTGCTCTTGGTGCTCATCGTTCCGCCATCTCCTATGATTGCTCCGCCCTCTCCGAAGTCCAGCCCAGAGTTACTAGCTCCGGCGGCGCTTCGGGTTCCGGCTCGGTCATTTCCCAAATCGTCAATCGGTTTAGAACTTCTTCGATGCTCCGGCTCACCTTGCGTAGCGGTTCGCGGACCGTACAACGATCGCTCTGATCACAGTCGCTGTGCGATGTACTGCACGAAGTAATGAACAGAGGCCCATCAATCGCTCGGATCACTTCGAATGCGCTGATTCGCCGTGGATCGCGGGCCAGGGTATATCCGCCATTGGTGCCATACTGCGATACCAGCAGGCCAGCCTTCGTCAGCTTCTGCAGGATCTTGGCCAATGCCTCCTGCGGCATGCTGTATATCTCTGCCAGGTCTTTTGAGCTGCAAGCTCCCAAGTCGGCGTGCTGAGCCAGATGCCGCATGGCAATCAGCCCGTAGTCCGCCTTCTTGGTCAGCTTCAGCATTGGCCCTCAATCGTTAAGATGAATATGCGACCTTTTAAGTCGCACTTTGATTCTACGCCGGGCGAGGCTGAGCGCGCAACCCTTTCAGCCAAGAGTCAACTTTTGCATTTAGCGGTAACTATCAGGCAGGGAACGGTTTAGTGATTGGCGATAATTTTCGTCGGATATACTGGATCATTCCGTTAGACTGCGCTTCACCTGAAGCGGAATGAACAGTTCGAGCGGTGCAACTTATGCCTGCGACGCTGTCGTAATGGTCTCCAGCCCGTGACCGTTCGGCCCCCTCTCCCGTTGACGAAGCAGGAAAGCCAAGCCGAATCCGATGAAGCCCAGGACGGTCAGGATTTTCAGCATAGGCACATAGCCGGAGGGATTCGCAGCGCTTGCTCCAGCCACATCGTTGGCTTTGCCGAGAACCCAGTTCATCCCCGCCAGTCCCATGTTCTGCACCATCGTCATCAATCCCAGCGCCGTACCCAGGGAGCGTTGCTCGACCAGGTAGGCCACCGACGGCCAGATAATGGCCGGCACCAGAGTGAAGGCAAATCCCAACATGGCCATCGGAACGTAAAGCGTGATGTTGGTGTAGGCCATCATGAGAAATACCGGGATCAGCAAGAATGTCCCAAGCAGCATGATGGTGGCACGGCGCCCAACTTTGTCGGAGTAGAGTCCGATGAGCGGCGTGCCAATCATGGTGAAGATGGTCAGCACGCTCAGCAGGAAGCCACCCAACTGCAGCGATGTGCCTTTAGCATCCACAAAGTACTTCACCGCGAAGGTCTCAAAGGGGAAGATCGCCGAGTAGAAGACCACGCACAGGCCGACCAAATACCAGTAGGAGATTCCGAACTTCTTCACGTCCGACAGCACCAGCTTGTCCGACTCGCCCGCCGTTCCCAGCGAAGAGGTTCGCTCGGCGCGGACCTCAAGGATCCAGTACCCGATAGCTCCGATGACGCACAAGCTAACGAAGCCTACGCCGATCACCCAGGGTGTTTGCCACGAGTTGTAGGCGCCCTTGGCCCAGGTAGGCGAATTCTGCGCCATCCAGGTTCCTCCACGCGCGATCATCAGGTTGATGCCGAGTGCGAAGCTGAGCTCTTTGCCCTTGAACCATTTGGCCACCGCTGTGGTCACCGCGACGACCAGCGACTCGGCGCCCATGCCGAAGACGAAGCGGCCTGCCGCCATCAAGGGAAACGTCACGCCAATGGCAGTGATCACCGAGCCGATCAGGCAGATCACGCTGAAGATCAGCAGCGCCTTGCGAGTGCCGATGCGGTCGATGAGGATGCCGCCGATCAGCACGGTGGCGATCGGCGCAATGGAGTAGAACGAATTCAGCAGCCCGATATTCTGGTCGGTGAAGTGGAGTTGTACCTGCAGCAGCTTGGCCAGAGGCTCTAGCGCGTCATAGAAGTAGTAGTTGCCGAACATCACCAGGCTGACGGACATCAGCACCAGCCAGCGGTAGAACTTGGTGGGTTCGGGAAGGGAGTCGAGCAGCGATGGGGCTACAGACATTCAGGCGGCCTCGATTGACGTGAAGGAGAAAAGATAACAGAAGAAGAAGCAGTCAGCACTCAGCATTCAGCCATCACTATGATTTGGCGCATGGCACTGGGCACTTGGTTGGCACTTGGCAAAATCCTTCGGTTCACCGTGCGCTTGGGCTGACTGCTGATTGCTGACAGCTGCCTCTCACGATCCCACGTACCTCGCATACAAACTTCGCGCGATTGCCGTGTCGGTCGTCCCTTTGATGATCGCGCGGCCGTCAGGGAAAAGCGTCAGTTCGTAAGGCTCTCGCCAGAATCGCAGGATAAATTCGTTGTGCCGAACCTTGCCGTGCGGGGTCAGTCGCCGTGTGATTTCGGAAAAGTCGATGGGCCGCTGCCGCTCGTGAATTTGCACAGAATTGCGACCGCAGAGCGTAATATGCGGACGCCCTTCACCGGCAAGATGCACGAAGTCACGCTGCTGGCAGCAGCGGCATCCAGGGCGCGGCTTGTCGGTCTTGATCGAAGCGTAATCGCTGGTCCAAACGTCATACGACAACAGCGTGCGCCGGATTTTGTCGCGCGCTCCGACCGCCAACTTAATCGCCTCGGTCGCGGCGATCGAAGCCACGAAATTCACTGCCGAGTTCAGGATGCCGGAAGTGTCGCAGGTCTCAACCATGCCTCGCGGGGAGTCAGGAAAGACACAGGCCAGGCAAGCCGTCTCCCCAGGTAGGACCGTCATCGTCACCGCATAGCTGGCAACTCCGGCAGCATAAATCCACGGCACTCCCTGGCTGACGGCGAAATCGTTGATCAAGTATCGCGTCTCGAAGTTGTCCGTGCCATCGAGAACGATCTCGACATCGCTGAGCAGCTCTGCGACATTCCCGGGTGTGAGATCGGCGACCCGCGGCTCAACCGTGATCGCGGAATTGAAGCTCTTGATTTTGCGCGCTGCCGCGATCGCCTTGGGCAACGATTCGGCGGCATCAGCCTCGTCAAATAGCACTTGCCGCTGCAGATTGCTGGGCTCGACATAATCGCGATCAAGGATGCGCAGATATCCCATTCCGGCCCGTGATAGCAGCGACGCCAGGGCCGAACCGGTGGCTCCGCAGCCTACAATCGCTACCCGGCTCTTGGCTAATTGTTGCTGTCCTGCTTCACCGATCGGTGGAAACAGGACTTGGCGGGAATACCGCTCAGCGAATTCCACGGGCGACACCTGCTCAGAGGATGGGTTCCTTGTTTATTATAGGTACTCCACATGAACCGCGCCTTGCGCGGGCTGCGCCAGGAAAGTCTCTGCGGTTACGCGGCTTCGGACCCAAGTGCGTGGATGATAATGACTTGGCGGACTCCCCGAACGAGGTCTGCTGGGCAGCGAGTTTGCTGAAGGGCAGAGTTTGAGGACGCTAATCACGGCATCGTTTTGCAAGCTCGCTTTTTGCTGCGCCCTCCTGGGCCCGCTCGTGTCGCCGATGCCGGCCCAAACCGGCCAAGCGCCCCCATCGTCTGCCCCACCCCAATCCAATCTCGGGGATGAGATTGGCGCCTTCGCCAAATATCAGGGCGAGACGGTCACCGACATTGAGTTCCGCGGTATTGCCGGTGCCGATCCTGCCATGTTGCGCTCACTGTTAGCGCAGAAGACTAATGAACCTCTGGATCGCGACCAGCTCCGGGCCAGCCTGCAGGCGTTGTACGCCACTGGACGATTCGCCACTTTGCAAGTGGAAGTGGAACCCGGCTTGCACCATGGCCTCACTCTGGCGTTCGTCGCCACCGAGAACTACTTTAATGGCGCGATCACTGTCGATGGTGCGCCGCAAAAGACCAATCCCAAGCCAAATCAACTGATTGGCGCCAGCCAACTCGACTTGGGGGATGTGTTCGCTGAAGAAAAGCTTACCCGCTCAATGGAGCGCATGAAAAAGGTACTAGCCGACAACGGATATTACCTGGCCTCGATCGCCTACACTCTGGAGCCCAATCGAGAGACCAGTCAAATGGCGATACATTTTCATGTCAACCCCGGCGAGTTGGCGCGCGTGGGTGAGGTCACCATTGAAGGCGACACCGGTATCCCTGCGGAGCAGGTGCGTAAGCTTACCAAGCTGAAGTCCGAGGACAAGGTGAAAGCGGAGCACGTCACCCGGGCCTTGGAACGGCTGCGCGCGCACTACCAGAAGAACGCTCACCTGGAAGCACAGGTTTCCTTGACTGACCGGCGCTATCAGGCCAAGACCAACCGGCTCAATTATGTGTTCGAAGTGCAGCAAGGGCCAACCGTCGCCATCAGCACGGAAGGCGAAAAGATCAGCAAGGGTCAACTCAAGAAGCTGGTCCCGGTATACCAGGAAAACTCGGTCGATGACGATCTGCTGAACGAAGGCCGGCGCAATCTTCGGGATTATCTGCAAACCCAGGGTTATTTCGACGCCACCGTTGAGGTCGACCGTCAACCCACACCGGAACAAAATCACCTCAACATCGTTTACAGGATCGATCCCGGGATCCGCCGCAAACTGGTATCGGTGAAAATCGATGGCAACAAGTACTTCAGCACAGAAATCATTCGGGAGCGGATGGCGGTCCAGCCATCGAGCATGCTGCTGCCGAATGGCCGCTTGAATCAGCGACTGCTCAACGAGGACTTGAGTTCTATCAAATATCTGTATGCGGCGAATGGATTTCTGCAATCGAACGTGTCGGCCGAAATGGAGGACAACTATCAGGGCAAGAAGAATGAGCTGCAGGTGGTCCTCAAGATTACCGAAGGTCCGCAGACGCTGGTGAACGCGGTGCAGCTAGCCGGGGCCAACAGCTTCACGCCGCAACAATTGGACCCTCTGTTGAGCAGCGTTTCGGGGCAACCGTTCAGTGACGCGAATATTGCCACCGACCGCGATGCCATAACCTACTTCTATTACGACCGTGGTTTCCCAGATGTGCAGTTCGAGTCTTCGGCGACTCCGGTGTCCGGCGAACCGCAGCGCATGGACGTGCTTTATAAGATTACGGAAGGGCAGCGCGTCTTCGTCGATCGCGTGCTTATCACTGGTTTGGACTTTACCCGTCCCTATGTGGTGAATCGCCAAATGCGCATTCACGACGACGATCCTCTCAGCCAGAACCGCATGGTAGCTTCGCAACGGCGGCTGTACTCCCTGGGATTGTTCAACGAGGTCGACATGGCGGTGCAGAATCCCGAAGGTCAGGAACCTTCCAAGGATGTCCTTTTCAACCTTCAGGAAGCCAAGCGATGGACGTTCCGCTATGGCGGAGGAATCGAATTCGCGACCGGCAACATCCCCACCACCAGTAATCCGCAGGGGAAAACCGGAGTTAGCCCCAACGGCGTTTTGGAAATTACCCGCCTGAACATGTTTGGCCGTGACCAGACGCTGACGTTCCGGATCAGATTTGGCTTGCTGACGCGCCGGGGATTAGTTAGCTACGAAGCCCCACGCCTGTTCCGGCGGGAAAATTGGCGGTTCATCGTGAGCGGCTTCTACGACAACACCGCCGACGTCAACACCTTTGCGTCGGAGACATTGGAAGGATCGGTCCAGGCCGAGCAAAAGTACAATCGATTTACAACTCTGCTCTACGGACTGACATTTCAGCGCGTGTCCGTCGATCCCAACAGTCTGGTGATCGATCCTACATTGATTACGTTGTATTCGAAGCCGGTCTTCATTGCGATGCCTACCTTTACCATGGTACGCGATAAACGGGATGACCCCATTGATCCTCACAAAGGTAACTACAACGCGCTTAATCTGGGTCTGGCAACCAGCGCCTTAGGGTCGCAGACTAACTTCGGACGTGTATTGTTCGATAATTCAACCTACTACCCGTTTAAGAAGAACTGGGTGTTCGCCCGTAGGACCCAGATTGGGATCGAAAAACCGTATGGCACCAACGACTTTATCGATCTGCAAAACTTACCGACCAATACCCTTCCCGTGGAGGCCACGCAGATTCCCTTGCCCGAGTTGTTCTTCGCCGGCGGGGGCAACTCTCTGCGTAGCTTTTCTATCAACCAGGCGGGACCTCGCGATACCCAGACGGGATATCCCATCGGCGGACAAGGACTGTTCGTCAATAATGTTGAGATACGTACACCCCCCGTGCCGCTGCCTTACGTTGGGGACAATCTGGGGTTCGTCTTTTTCCACGACATGGGCAATGTCTTCGACACTGCGAACCACATCATCAGTGGAATGCTCCGGTTCCAACAGGCCTCAATCGCCAACTGCGCCCCGCCCAACAGCAAAGCGCCGTGCAACTTCAACTATGACGCCCAGGCAGTAGGAATGGGTTTGCGCTATAAGACTCCCGTTGGCCCAGTGCGTTTCGACTTAGGCTATACCTTGAATCCGACGCGCTATCCTATTCAGGAAACCGGCGAGACTGAGTCGCTACGTCGCATCAACGTATTTTTTAGTATTGGACAAACTTTCTGATGAAACAAATTCTTGGCTTCACGATTTGCCTTTCCGTGCTATTAGCTACAGCGGTTGTGCCAGCATTTTGCGGCGAAGTTATCGACGGTATTGTGGCGACGGTCAATCGCCAACCCCTACTGCGGAGCGACTGGGACGAGGCTGTTTGCTTCGAGGCTTTTATGCAGCAAAAAAGGCTTAGCGCGGTGACCGAGTCTGATCGCGTGCTGGCCTTGCAGCGGCTGATAGATCGCCAGTTGCTTAAAGCGCAGATGGGCAACGCGAATTACATGCAGCCGTCGGATGACGAACTGCGGCAAGACATAGCCAAGCTGCGGTCGCAAGTTCCCAACGGAAATGACGATGAGAGTTGGCGGAAGCTGCTGGCTATCTATGGCTTGAGCGAGGAGGTAGTGAAGCGGCACCTTCGCGCCGAATTTCAGGTAATGAATTTCGTGGAAGTTCGACTGCGTCCCAATATTCACGTGCAGGGAGATGAAGTCGAGGCGTACTACCAAAATCAGTTGCTACCCGATCTGCAAAAGAGCGGCGGCAAAGTTGTGGCTCTGGACGAAGTCGAGCCTAGAATTCGCGAACTGCTGACCCAGCAGCGCATGGACGAACTGCTGGACGCCTGGCTGCATAACCTGCGGCAGCAAGCAGAAATTCATAGCAGCGTATCGATTCCCGGAGTGAACGCTCCGACCGATTCTGCGAGGGCCGCAGGCGGCAACTGAGCAATGCCTGACGAAGTCAAAAAGCGACACGCGCGCACCCGCCTCTGGGTCGGGGTAGCGATTAGCGGAGTGTTGCTGGCGATAGCTGCAGCCCTTGGCTGGTATCTGCGCAGTCCACAATTCGAGGACTTGGTTCGGCGCAAGCTGGTCGCGACCCTGGAAGACGCTACCGGCGGCCGGGTTGAGCTGACCTCATTTCATTGGAACCTGTCGCAACTTGCCTTCGAAGCCGACGGTTTGACCATTCATGGACTGGAGGGAGCGGACCAGTTACCCTACGCGCACGTCGACCGCGCGCTGGTGCGTTTGCACATTATCTCGTTCGTCGAGCGGCAGATCAGCCTGGAACAAGTCGAGCTGCAACGTCCCGTGGTTCACATCATCGTCCATCCGGATGGCAGCACCAATGCACCCGAGCCAAAGATCAAGTCCACCAAGTCGCCCGTGCAGGAATTGTTCGATCTCGCCATCGCGCGCGCCGATTTCCATGATGGGATGCTACTGCTCAACCAACGCCAGGTGCCGCTCGATTTTAGCGCCGACGACATTACCGCGGCGATGAGCTACAACCGTGTCGCCCAGCGGTACGACGGCAGCGTGCACGTCGGCAAGATGGATGCGAGGTACCAGGACTTTCGCGACGTCCCAGCGCAGGCGAAACTCCAATTCAGCCTTTGGCATAACATGGTCGAGATCAAAGAGCTGAAACTTACCTCCGAAAGATCGTCGTTTCAAGCAAGCGGCAAGGTCACCGACTTCACTCATCCTCAGGTGCAGGTCACTTATAGCGGCACGCTAGGCGCCGCTCAGCTTGGTGCGGTCACACGCATATACCAACTTCGCGGCGGCACCATGCTTCTCGACGGAACGGCCAACTACTCTGAACCTGCAGGCCATGCTGCGCGCGGGCGGATCGCATTGCGTGATCTCGACTACCTAGACAGCGGAATCGTGCTGCACAACGCTAATCTGGATTCGAATTTCTCTCTCGACAACAACCACCTTGTGCTCACACGTATCGCGGCGCGCTTGCTGGGCGGACAAGTCACCGGAGATGCCGACATCAAGAACCTGACGTCAGGCACCTCTGCGTCAACTCCCGGCGGACCGGTGGCGACGACTGGTAAGCGGTCCTCGAACCTGCGCTTAACCAATCCGCGTGTTACGTCACAAACCGCTGGCAAGAATGGCCCCGCCATGCAAGAAGGTTCTGCCCGGCTGCGGGTGAGCGGATTATCGCTGGCCGAGTTAGCTCGTATGATGTCGAGCAGCTCGCTGCCCGTGGACAAGCTGAATCTCACAGGCAATGTGGCGGGCGCGGTCAACCTGTCATGGAAGCGGTCGCTGAATGATCTGTTTGCCGACCTTGCTCTCGATGTTGCCGCGCCGGCCCAGGCTGCGAACAACCAGTTGCCCGTGAACGGCAGCTTGCGCGGACGGCACAATGTGCGCTCCGGTGTTATCGATCTTGCCGCTCTCAGCCTAACCACGCCGCACACTCATTTGGAAGCAACCGGCACTCTGGGACCGACCTCGGTCGCACTGCAGCTCGCCATCAATACGACTAGCCTTACCGAGTTTCAGCCTCTCCTTGCCGCCATGGGCAGCGCTCCTCTGCCGGTCGAACTTGCGGGAGCCGCCAGCTTCAGCGGCACGCTCAACGACAGACTGCGTAGTCCTCGTATTGCCGGACATCTGCAAGCCACCAACTTCACGTATCTCTACGTGCGAACTCCCAAGTCTGCTGGGGCGTCGAAGGCCGAAAGCCAAACTTCCGCGAAACGGAAGTCCTGGTTCCATCTAGGTTCGGCTCCTCAGCCTCCAACTCCGCCCCAGCCCGCGACCCAGCCAAGAAGGATTCACATCGACCAGTTTTCCGGAGACGTGCAGTACTCGCAGTCGGCAGTTGCGCTTCATCACGCCGTGATCGACGAGGCAGGCGCACAGTTGAACGTGGATGGAATGACCACCCTCGACAAGGGCAACTTCACGGAGAATTCGCAATTTCAGGTTCAGGCTGCGATGCACAACGCCGACATCGCCGCGTGGCAGCGTGCCGCGGGCTTCGACTATCCGGTAGCCGGCAAGCTGAATCTCACCATCCAGGCCGCTGGAACTCAGGCGGACCCGCACGGACATGGCCAGATCTCGCTGACCGAAGCCCAGGCGTACGGTCGTCCGATCAAGTCGCTGACCTCGAACATTGTTTTCGCCAGTCGCACCGCGCGACTGGAAGACGTTCACTTGCAAGCCGGGCGCGGCGTGGTCGAGGGTTGGGCGGCCTACGATTTCAGCAATAACGGACTGAAGTTCGATCTCAGCGGCCAAAGCATCGATCTCGCCGAGGTTCCCGAGGTGCAAACGCCGCACTTGCAAGTTGCCGGCGTCGCTAGTTTCACGGCAAAGGGAGCGGGCACTCTCGCCCAGCCCGTCATCAACGGCCATCTGCAAATCAGAAAATTGATCTTGAACGGCGAGCCCATCGGTGCCCTGGAAGCTGATGCCGTGACTCACGGAAGGCAACTGCAGCTCACGGCGCGCTCCAATTTTAGCAAGGCCACTCTCTCCCTCGACGGCAGCATCGATTTGCAAGGCATGATGCCGGCCAAGTTGAATTTGCAGTTTTCCAATCTTGATATCAACCCATTCCTGCCGGCGGATCTCCGCAGTCGGGTTACTCAACATGCTTCGCTCAACGGGCAGGCGCAATTGAGCGGCCCGCTCAAACAGCCCATGCTGCTGAGTGGCAGCTTGAGCGTGCGCGAATTTTCTGTGGAGATTGAATCCATCGCCCTCAAGAGCGATGGTCCGGTCGAGCTGAGCTTCGCCAGTCAGGTAGTAACTGTACAGCGCTGCACCCTGGTGAGTGCGGACACCCGCTTCTCTCTCTCGGGCAGCGCGAGTTTGAAGGATGATCGCCGGTTGGATCTTCACGCCAGCGGTCATCTCAATTTGAAGCTGGCGCAAAGCTTGAGTCCCGACCTCACTTCGTACGGCGCATCCAATGTTGACCTTACTATCGGCGGTACGGCGTCGAATCCGGTCATGTCAGGACGCGTCGATATCGTCCACGCCGGCCTGTCGATGATTGATCTGCCCGCAGGACTCGGCGATGTCAATGGCAGGCTGGTGTTCAGCAAGGACCGTTTGCAGGTCGAGAGACTTACCGGGCGCATGGGCGGCGGCCAGGTTACATTGGCCGGCTTCGTCACCTTCGGGCGCACTCTGGGCTTCAACCTCACCTCTAGCGGAAGGGAGATCCGCTTCCGGTACGCCGGTATCAGCGTTACGTCAGACCAGGAGTTGCGCCTGACCGGCACGCTGCAGAACTCGACCTTGAGTGGCAATATCACGGTCACTCGCTTCGCCCAGATCCCGTCGAGCGACTTGCAATTCATGCTGGCCCAGGCCAGCGCGCCGGCAACCATCCCCAATGGGAAATCTCCGCTCAACAATTTGCATCTCGACGTGCGCATTGTTTCCACGCCCGAATTGACCGTCCAGACCACGCTGGCCAAGCTGTCGGGTGATGTCGATCTGCGATTGCGCGGTACCGGCGAGCGCCCGGTGCTACTCGGCCGCATCAACATTGCCGAAGGCGACATCAAGTTGGGAGGCACCAAATATCATCTGGAGCGCGGCGATGTCACCTTTCTCGATCCTGTGCGGATCGACCCGGTGCTCGACGTAGAAGCCACGACCCGGGTCCGGGATTACGACATTACCATCGGATTGCACGGCACCATGGAAAGGCTGAACACGACGTATCGCTCGGACCCGCCGCTTTCCAGTGATGACATCGTTTCCCTGCTGGCGTTCGGACGCACTCAGCAGGAGAGCGCCGCCGGAACTTCACCGTCGCCGGGATTCGCCGACAGCGCTTCCGGCGCGATTCTTGGCGCGGCGATCAACCAGGCGGCCTCGAACCGCGTGTCCAAGATATTTGGGGTGAGTTCGATCAGGATCAATCCTTCGGTGGGAGGTCCGGATAATGATCCTAACGCGCGTCTCACCCTGGAACAGCAAGTGTCCAACAACATCACGCTTACTTACATCACCAACCTGGCCCGCTCCGCCCAGGAAGTGATCCAGTTTGAATACAACATCAACAGCGAATATACGGTCCAGGGCATTCGCGACGAGAATGGCGTCGTGAGCTTCGACCTTCTCATCCGGAAGCGCAAGCGGTGAAGCAGCAACTAACAACTAGCAGGTAGTTGCTATCAATATGTTCACTCACCTGTTTGGCAGTAACAATCATGACTCCGAAGCGCGTGCTCAACAGCGCGAGCGTATGGTTGAGGAGCAGCTACGCTCGCGCGGGATTGGCGATGAACGCGTGTTGGCGGCGATGGCCAAAGTGCCGCGCGAACGCTTTATCCCCAATGAAGATGCCGGCAACGCCTATGGGGATTACCCGCTGCCGATCGGTGCGGGGCAAACCATTTCGCAACCCTACATCGTCGCAGCCATGGTCGAGGCCTTAGAGGCGCGGCCCGAGGACCGCGTGCTTGAAGTGGGCACCGGTACGGGATATGAGGCAGCCATTCTCGGGGAGCTGGCCTCCGAGGTATGGACCATCGAACGGTACTTGGAACTGGCCGATAAGGCGCGACAGGTCCTGTCAGAACTCGGCTATGGCAATGTTTATGTAGTGCAAGGCGATGGAAGCGTTGGACTGCCGCAACAGCTTCCCTTCGACAAAATTCTGGTTGCGGCGGCCGCGCCGCGGATTCCTGAAAGTCTGGTCGAACAGCTTGCCGAGGGAGGTAGATTAGTCATACCGGTGGGAACTCGCATTGAACAACAAGTGCAGGTCGTCCGTAAGATCGGTGGAGAAACCGTGGTGACGGCCCACGAGCTTTGCCGCTTCGTACCCCTCGTAGGAGCGCAAGGTTGGGAGCAATAGCGCCATGCCTGCTTCGGCAAACGCTGAGGCCTTCACAGCAGGCGGACACGCCGCCCTTAACGCATAAGCAATCCGCTAGCTGCAGAAGCCAGACCAACAGCGGCCAAGACGAAGCCGAGATACCAGTAAGCGCGTTTCTCAGTGAGCAGGGTGATGGACGTCACGACCAGTGCGATTTCCAGGAACACTTCGCCGAGGTCGAAGCGGTTGGCGCGCCGGCTGGTTTGCTGCACCTCTGCCTCCAGTCCGCGCGCTTCATCTTGAATCTCCTTTTGCTGATCGCGATATTTGTCGATCTCCTTGTGGAAACGATCCTCTACTTGCTGAGCGCGATCTGCCTTGGTGTTTTCCATCGCGGTCAAGACGTCAGCGAGCGCCTCCAGGTTATTACGGCGCATGTTTTTCGCCTGGTAATAACCCCACTGATCGGTGGCCCGGGTCTGCAGCAGGATCTCTTCGGTGTGGGCGCGGTGCCCCAGTAGAGAAACGGTGGCAACCAGGACCGCCAGGATCGCCATGGTCAAGCTTACGGGCGCCAGTTGTCGGCTCTCCTTAGCTCGTTCCGCCGCTTCTTTCAGTTCGTCCAGTTCGTCGCTCATGCGTTCCTCCGACAACCTGCAAGTTTGAGGTGAGAAGGAGGATGGTACGAATTCGTGCGACAGAACACAAGTGAAACCAGCGGAGGGAGTCGATCAATCCACGCCATAGTTTCGTGGAAACTTATTTCTGTCCCGGAGCCTGAGACGCTTCCGTAACCGATTCGTCTTCGCGAAAATGGCGCAGGATGGCGTCTGCTTGCGGTCGGCTTACCACCGACGCCAACGCCGCAGGGTCCGCATCTTTCACGGCCTGCAGGCTGCCAAAATGCTGCAATAGGCGTTTGGTAGTGCGTTCGCCGACGCCGGGAATATCCAGCAATTCGGTCTTGCGGTCGCGAATCTGCCGGCGCTTGCGATGAAACGTCACGGCAAAGCGGTGGGCCTCGTCGCGTACCAGTTGCACCAAGTGCAGTACTGGAGAATGGCGGTCCAGCACAATCGGATCGTCTTCCTGCCCTTGCACATAGATGATCTCTTCGCGTTTGGCGATGGACGCGAGCGGCTGATTGACAATTCCCAGTGACGCCAAAGCCTCGGCGGCAGAGTGTAATTGTCCGATGCCGCCATCGATGAGCACCAGGCTGGGCATGTTCTGCTTTTCCGCCTTCGCTGCAGCGGGCGCAGAATCGGCGATCGCTGGCGAGCCCGAATCCTGCACCCGCCGGTAGCGCCGCGTAACCACTTCGCGCATCGAGGCGAAGTCGTCTACGCCGGTGACGCCTTTGATGATGAACTTACGATAGTCGGACTTCTTCATCTGGCCATCTTCCCAGACGACCATCGATGCGACCGTCTCCGCGCCCTGGATGTGAGAGATGTCGAAGCACTCAATGCGCGTGGGCAGCTCAGGCAGCATGAGGGCGTCTTGCAGGGCTTCCTGGATTGCCTTGGCCGCCGGTTTCATTACGCGGAAACGCTGGTCGAATGCTTGCTTTGCGTTTTGACCAACCAGATCGACCAGCGATCGCTTGTCCCCACGCTGTGGGACATGGATCTGCACTCGGCGCTTGTGCCCCTCGGACAGGACCTCCTCCAATGTGGTACGGTCCTCGAAGTCCACTGGCACATAAATCGTGTGCGGTACGTATTGCTGGTCCAGATAAATCTGCTTCAGCAGGGACGAGAAAAACTCGCCGGGATTGAACTCTCCCGCCTCAATTCTTTCACTGAGGTCTTCCCAGAAGAATTCGCGCTTGTCGACAATCTTGCCGCCCCGCATGTGGAAGAGGTTGACCGCCAGCATCTCGTTTTCGTAGTGATAACCGAAGACGTCGGCATCATCGCCCTCGACGGCGGCAATGCGCTGCTTTTGCTCCAGCAAGATGACGGTCGAGATCAGGTCACGATACTTCGCGGCCAATTCGTATTGCTCCCGTTCGGCGGCGGCGTTCATGCGCTGGTGCAACGATCGCGAGAGATCGGCGCCTCGTCCTTCCAGGAACAGCTTTACGTCGTGTACTGCTTCAGCATATCGCTCAGGCGTAGTGAGGTCTTCAACGCACGGGCCCAGGCACCTGCCGATGTAATACTGCAAACAGGGCCGGGGATAATAACGGTTCAGGTCCAGCTTGCACGACGGAATCAGGAAGTGCCGGTGGATCAAGTCAACCAGCCGGTAAGCCAGGCTGGTAGGGAAGTAAGGCCCAAAGTAAAGTGAGCCGTCCTTGCGCAACCGGCGCGTGGGAAAGACCCGAGGATAGCGCTCGCCGATGGTCAGCTTGATGTAGGGGTAAGTCTTGTCGTCGCGCAGAAGAATGTTGTATCGCGGCTTCTTCTGCTTGATCAGGTTGTTTTCGAGCGCCAGCGCTTCCTTCTCGTTGTCGACCACCACGTAATCGAGATCGACCGCTTCGCGCAGCAGCGTTCCGGTTTTGGCGTTGGCGGCGGCGCCTTCCAGAAAATACGACCGCACCCGCGACCGCAGGTTGTTGGCCTTGCCCACATAAATGATCTGGCCGTCGGCGTTCTTATACAGATACACGCCGGGCGAGGTGGGAAGGGTCCGAATTTTCTGGTGAAGGTCCATTCAGCTCGAAATGAAGGTAAACGGCGTGAGCTGCCGTGGGTCCGCTTGAACCAGACTGGGGTTAGCGCCTGCTCTTACGGATTAACCCACCTGGTAAAAATTCTACTCTTCGCGTCAGGACTATCCGGCGCCCACCCCAGAGTAAGCTCAGAGCTTCGCGAGGGCCTTCTAAGTTATTGAAAATGCGCATCAAAATTTGTGGCCCATTTACTCAAGCAATGGCAGCCAGCTTGCTGTTTTCAAAGTCAGGCTAGACGCTGACTGCGTGCGTCAAGAGTTGAAAGTTGGCAGGGAGCCTTTTTATGCGTCGGTTTTCCGTACTCGCGATGCTGGTGGCCGGCAGTTTGCCTCTGACGGTGGGTTGCGCTACCAAGAACTATGTGCGCAACCAAACCACGCCGGTCATTAACAACGTTAATGAATTAGATGATCAAACCGCGAAAAATACGCGCGACATCCGCGATGTTGATTCCCGCGCGCAACAGGGCATAGCGCAGGTGAACTCCAAGGCTGCGAGTGCGGATCAGAAAGCCTTGACAGCAGGTCAGACCGCCGATCAGGCAAGTCAGAACGCTACCCAGGCATCGAATCGCGTCACGAGCCTGACCGGTACGGTGGAAAATCTCGACAACTACAAGCGGGTTAGCGATACGACGGTGCTGTTCGGCTTCAACAAGGCCGACCTCACTCGCAAGGACAAACAGACGCTCGCCAATTTCGCGGAACAGATCCAGAACCAAAAGCATTACATCGTGCAGGTCGAGGGCTATACCGATTCGACCGGCGCAGCCGACTATAACTACCAGCTCAGTCAGCGCCGTGCCGACGCTGTGATTCAATACCTGGCCCAGAAGTACAAGGTTCCCGCGCACAAGATTTTCCTGATCGGACTGGGCAAGGACAAGCCGGTGGCGCAGAACACCAGCGCTTCGGGACGGGCCAAGAATCGCCGGGTGGATGTTCGGCTGATGGCCAACAGCTTGGCGGAATCCGCTTCCTCAGCTCAAGGGAATCCTTCCCCGAACCAGCAGCAGCCGATGCAACAGCAATGACGCTATGCGCGGCCGGTCAACTCGGCCGCGCGCAAGTTTAGTGAGTCTCCCCTCAGCCCGGAGCCAATGGCCACCAAGGCCCATTGGAAAGAAGGCCGTCCTGCATGGGGCGGCCTTTCTAGCGCTGAGAGCCAGAGACTTTCTGACGGAGGCTCAGGGGAAACCGCAGATCCCTGCGCTCCGCTCGCTCCAGTCGGGATGACAAAGACCAGCAAGGAGTGAGCGACTCACCGTGCAAGGTATGATCGTTACTGGACTGGGCTCACATGGGCACGAAAATTCAGCTACTAATGATCCGGGCGATCAACCTCTGGCCACCCATACTCGGGGCTGGAATTCGGGTGAAGTGGGGTCCCGGCAACAAGGCTGTCGACGTGGAGATGAAGTTGCGCTTCTGGAACAGGAACTACGTGGGCACCCACTACGGCGGCTCGCTATATTCCATGACCGATCCCTTCTACATGCTGATGCTGATGAACAACCTGGGCCGTGACTACATCGTTTGGGACAAGGCCGCCAGCATTCGCTTCCGCAAACCGGGGAAGGGAAGAGTCAGGGCGGAGTTTCGTTTGAGCGACGAGCAGCTCGACGAGATTCGCGCCAAGCTCACCACCCAGGAGAAGTATGAGCCGACCTTCTTGGTGGAAGTGAAGGACGAAGCCGGCGATGTTGTCGCCGAAGTACAAAAGGTGCTGCACGTCCGGCGCAAGTAAATGCTGTCTCCGCCGAATTCCGGGTTGCAGAAGACGACTACGAGCCATCTCGTAAATCGATGTGGTTCCGGTCGGCCAAGGGTCGGCTGATAGGGAGGCCGATTGAAGGGCTGCTAAACAGATGGTGATGCATCCTATTCGCCGCTGGTTCCGTGACCCGCTCTTCCTGCTGGCCCTGGCAGCCGGTCTCATTGCATTCGTGGTGCAATCGGGAGAGTTAGGCACCGCCGACACGCAACATCGGCTGCAATCCGCGCACGCGCTATGGACCGCGGAACCGCCGGTGTTTCCCCAGGAGTATCCCGAATTCGGCGTGCATGGCCGCGGCGGCAGGTTGCAGAGTTGGTATGGCATAGGACAGTCACTCCTCCTGCTGCCGGCGGAGGTGGTGGGAACCTACGTGGAGCGGCTTACCGTCTTCGCCGATTACAACGGGAACGATCCCAGTGTCCGCAACATCATTGTCAGCTACAGCATTAACATCCTGGTCAACGTCTTGACCGCGCTGATTTGCTTCCGCTTTCTGCGGCAATTGAACTTCGGGGTGAAGCCTGCCGTCGCGGGCGTTCTGGCTCTGCTGCTATTAACGACGCACCTCCATTACACGCAGAACATGATGGAGAACAACTACATCTTTCTGCTAACGCTCAGCGGGCTCTCTTATCAATACGAGTGGTTGCGGAATGGCAAACTACGCGCTCTTCTGATTGGCTCGGGAGCCTTCGGACTTAACCTGCTCACCCGCCTTACTACGGGCATGGATCTGCTGGCTGGAGCCCTTTTCTTGCTGCTGGCTCTGTGGTTCGAAGGAGTCCGCGACCGCCAGCGTTGGAATCGATGTCGAACCTACATTGCGACCGCTCTTCCGGTTTACGTGCTTTTCGGGTTGATCGACCGCCTCTACCAGTACTACCGCTTTGGCTCGTTCTTCAACACCTACGTGAGCGTGGTTGCTGGCGAAGCCCGGCAGCGGAATCCAGCCCTGCCGGCCAGCTATCCGTTCGAGACACCATTCCACGTCGGCTTTTTAGGAGCACTATTTGCGCCGGAAAAGTCGATCTTTCTTTTCGATCCGTTGCTGGTCCTCATGATGGTGCTCGCCGCCGTGGCTTGGAACCGGTTCAGCCCAGTCGTCAAGGCATACGTCATCACCGGATGCCTCCTGCTCCTGGCGTACATCAGTTTTTACGCGCAATATACCGTGTGGAGTGGCGACTTCGCCTGGGGCGACCGCTACGTTTCGACCGCGGTTGAGCTGGCAGCATTACTGGCGGTGCCGCTGCTGCTACGTTATCGCAACCAAGTGGGGAAACTGGTTTGGGCCGTAGGAATAGGGACCTTAGCGATCAGCGCTGTGATCCAGGTTGCATCGCTCGCCTTCTGGTTACCGCTCGAAATTTACCAGATGGAGACACTGGGCCATCCGACCTTCGTGATTGTCCTGCGCATGCGGAACATCGTGGGGTTCGGGTTGGGAAAAATGGACGCCTGGGGCTTAACCAACTATGCCATGCACTGGGACCCATGGGACTACGTCCACATCACTACCTGGAATTTTCTGCCCTTCCTGTTGCGGCGGGTCGGCGTGGCACCTGCGTGGGTCGTACACTTGGCGTTCGCGGTGTGGAGCGTGGGGCTGGTGGCCTTGGCGGCCGTCCTGTGGCGGCTCTTCACAAGCCGACGAAACTTTCATCGACGGCCAGGCTCGCAGCATCGCACACGCCGAACAGCGCAGCGCACAGGTGCAACCGGGACATTCCCCAGCCACAACCACGCTCGGAATTTACACGTTTCCGGTTCCCGCCCATCAACGGGAAGCGGAAGAGAAACTCTCGGAGATGGTGATGAATGGTGACGAGTTCGGTGCGGCTGGAAATACCGGAATCGCTCAACCTGGGTTGCTACAGTGACTTAGATGGTGGGCGCTACAGGATTCGAACCTGTGACTTCCACCGTGTGAATCTGACAAGGTTAGGTTTTACAACGACTTACAAGACCGCGGGGACTGCCTAAGTACGCGGAAGACATACAAGACATCACATTTTGTGGGTTGGGTTGTGGGTTGGAAAAAGCTAAAACCGACTTCCACCCTACCCCTCCACCAGTTCCCCATTCTTGCCAATCGTGTCATGAGCGATAGACCGTGTTTCTTGCGTGAGCGATAGCAAGCAATTCTATCGCTCATCGAGGGGCCTTACGAAAGGGAATATAAAGCACGTTAAGCAGCCTTGCCGATGGCTGCGGACGAGCTGCACTGGATTTCAAAGAAGCGCATCCCATCTCAACCCGGGACCATTCAAATCCCACGGCCAGGGGCTTCCTTCAAGTCGCCGTATCGAAAGCGCCCCGCACACCCTCAATATGACTACTTCTGGCTCGCGTCGGCGGCCATCCATCCTCTGGACAGCCAAGATGTCCTTTCGGGTCAAACTCGTACCTATTTAGGACAGTTTCAGGCGAAGGCACTAGCTCGCGTTCTTGCTATAACAAGAACTCCAATCCAGCATCCTTCGCTGGCTCTGTGGAGAGGCGCCCGGAGCGAATCGCTGCCTGGAAGGATTTGAAGTCACGTTCAGCCTGGTCAGCGTAGGCTTCCGAGTATTTTGCCAGGGCGTCGTCGAACTGATCGTTCGATCCCAGGTATCCGGCAATCATTGCCGCATCCCCTGCTTTGGCGTGAGCTCGCGCCAGGGCCCAGCCGCACAAGGTAGCGTACCCAGTCAGAGTGGCCGGCCGGAAGGTTTCGATTTCGGCGGAAACCTTCATGTCGCGGAACTGGCGAAGATAGTAATCGTGCTCCTTGGTACGTGCCCAGCCGAGAAAGATATCGCTTGCCGCTTGCATGACGCGTTGGCCCTCCACTACCCGCAAACCCTGATGCGCATAGTGACCTTGCCCTCAGAATGCNNCATTTCCACGGCCTGCTTCGATCACCGCGAACTCTCAGGCGGCGATCTTCACCGTAGCCTCCATCCAGTCTTGCTCGAACTGCGCCGGGCTGACGTAGTTCAGCGTCGAGTGCATTCGTGTTCGGTTATACCAGAGCANNTTGCGGCTCATCGACGGCGTAATGCCATGCTCTTGAAGTACCTCACGGAAGTCGTCGCTGGCGTACTGGCTGCCACGATCGCTATGAAAGATCAGTTCTATCTTCTTGCCCGGATTGCGTTGGAACCAGGCCATCTCCAGAGCATCGATCACCAGCTTGCGCTGCCTATCGGGCCGCATCGACCAGCCCACCACTTTACGGCTGAACCGGTCGATCACTACCGCAAGAAACAACCAGCCTTCTGCGGTCGCGATATACGTCACATCACCCACCCACGCCTGGTTGGGCGCGGCCACGAGGAACTTGCGATCCAGCACATTCGGCGCGAGCGGCAGGTTGTGCCGGCTGTCGGTGGTGGCAACCCGGAATCTCCGCTGGCCGCGCGCTTGAATGCCGTGCTGCTGCATCAGCCGTTGCACCCGCAGCTTGCCCACGCGAATGCCCTGCGCCCGCAGTTGCCGCCAGATGCGCGGCCAGCCATACGCTCCCCGATTCTCCGCATAGACGGCACTGATGTGAACTAACAAGGCTTCGTCGCTGAGGTGCCGGCCTGGAGCAATATCCACACCCCGCGCCAGGTGTTCATGGTAGC
>PMWW01000011.1 GCA_003165795.1 Acidobacteriaceae bacterium | reverse complement strand
AGCCCTTTGTTCCACGGCAAAATCTCTGCCGCAGGCGCGACACAGTCTCTTCAGCCCTCATCTTTGCTGTCCTTCATTCGGCACGACTGAAGGTCGTGCCCTGATACAAACCAGATCGACTTGCGACGCGCGTTGTAGCAATTGGCAAACCCGTGTTATCGCCAACAGCTAAGAGCTAACAGCCAGCGGCTAAGAGCTAGAATGAAACTGCATGTCCGACAGCAAGACAACGCGCCTTACGGAGATGGTGAAAGCCGCGGGTTGAGCCAGCAAGCTAAGTCCGGCGGCGCTGGACTCGGTGCTTGGGAAATTAGCCCGGCAACACGATCCGAACGTACTCATCGGCTTCGAGACCGCCGACGACGCGGGCGTGTATCAACTCACGCCCGAGCTGGCGCTCGTCCAGACGGTCGACTTCTTCACCCCTATCGTTGACGACCCCTACGTCTTCGGCCAGATCGCCGCGACCAATTCTCTGAGCGATGTCTATGCCATGGGCGGTCGCCCGATCAGCGCGCTCGCGCTGGTCTGTTTCCCCGAGAACGGCGATCCTAAAGTGTTGGAAGAGATGCTGGCCGGCGGCCTGTCGAAGATGGTGGAAGCTAACTGCACCGTCATCGGCGGGCATAGCATTCGCGACGATGAGATCAAGCTCGGCTACTCGGTGACCGGAACGATCCATCCGAAGAAAATCCTGGCTAACAGCGGGGCGCAGGCTGGCGACCGGCTCATCTTCACCAAGGCGATCGGCACCGGCGTGATCTCGACCGCCATCAAGCGCGGCACGGCTGATTTCGCCTGGATTCGCGGCGCGGTACATTCCATGACCACGCTGAACAAGGAGGCGGCCGAGGTGGTGATCTCCGGCGGCTTCGCGGTGCACGGCATGACCGACGTCACCGGCTTCGGACTGATCGGCCACGCGCGCGAGATGGCGATCGGCAGCGGCGTCAGCTTGCGCCTTCACGCTTCACGGGTGCCGCTGCTGCCGGGGGCGTTGGAATGCGTTCGCGGAGGATTCGTTCCCGGAGGTCTGAAGGCCAATCGCCAATTCGCCGAAGGCTGCGTCGAGGCCGAAGGCGATATTCCGCAAGACGTGTTGACTCTGCTCTACGATCCTCAGACGGCAGGAGGCTTGCTGATTTCCGTCAGCGAAGGCGACGCTGAAGGATTAGTTGCGGACTTGTGCAACTCTGGAATCGACGCCACCGAGATTGGCGAGGTCCTACCCAAGCAAAGGCCGCTGATTGCGGTGCTGGCGTAGTCAGCAAAGTAGCGGCGAACAGATTGCGACGACCGCGGGCTGGCCACTGGAGAACTGAAGCTTGGACGAAATTGGTGGACAGTAGGGCTATTGTGGCTTATCTCGGGAACAAACCGGCTTTACTCGGAGTCTAAACGGTCACGAGTCGAGAATCACGGGTTTCTCGCGGCACAAATTACATATCGAACTTAGAGAGCCGCTGAAAACCCGCACCTGGAAAGCGCCATGATTTCTGCCTCCCTTTGCGCTTCGAGCAGTAGCATACGGGCGATGCCTGGATTCCTTCGCCGCGGGTTGGTTGTCGCGCTGTTGATTCCCCGAGCTCTGGCCGCACAAACTGCCCCCAGCGATCTTCAAAGCACGGTCTCCTTACCCGGTGGTACGTGCGACTCGCTTGCGCCGGACACGCCCCATTCCGATGCCCTGCGCAAGGTCTGCGAATATGCCGTGACGCTTCCCCTGGTGATGCCGAATTTCACCTGCGAGCAGAAGACTTCGCGCTACCTCGACGGCCAGCCTGCCGACGTTGTTACCGCCAACGTGACCTACGAAGATGGAAAGGAGTCGTACCAGGACATCAAGTGGAACGGCCATCTGGTAACCGATACCAAGTTGCTGAACCCGGGCACGTGGTCAACCGGTCAGTTCGGAGGGGATGTGCGGAGTCTCTTCGACACCGGCAACACGGTCAGCTTCCAGTTCGTCACCGAAAGCAAAATTGACGGCCGGCGTGTCCTGACCTTTCAATATCGGGTCGCGCACCAGGACGTTCCCTTGTGGCGGCTGCATGTGCAAGACCAAGTCCTCGCCCCTCCCTATCACGGCCAACTACGGATCGACGAAGACACCGGTGCTCTTCTTCAGCTGCGACTGGAAGCCGCTGAAATACCGGCAAACTTTCCGATGCGCAGCGCCGACCTGCAGATTGACTATGAGGACGTTTTATTTGCCGATGGCACGAGTTTTCTGCTGCCGCCCAGGTCGGAGGTGAATGGCGCCGACCATAAAGGAACGCATAATCGTAATCTGCTGGAGTTCCGCAACTGTCACAAGTTCCGGGCAACTGCGCGCATCGTGCCGGAGTTAAGTCCGGCCACTTCGGACCGTCCTGGATAGAAATTCTTGCGGGTCACGGCAGTCGCTAACGGCTAGCTGCTAATTGCCGGCTTACTGGTAGGTGACTCGTCGGGTGCCCCGGGTCTCGCGGTGTTCGAGACCCGGGAGCATCATCGTCCACCCACCGGACTAGTTTGTTTTTACTTGCATCCCGATGCGGAAGTTTGCCCTTCAAGCAGGCTAACTCTGATCGCTGCATAGTCGTCGAAGCTCACCCGGGTCTCGAAACGCGCGAGACCCAGGGCACCCGGCGAAGGCGAAGCTGGGGAACTGAACCGTTGACCGGGTCAGTTGTGTAATGGCCTGATCACGCCACTGGATTTCCGACGATGTTTGGCTCGCTCACGGCAAAAAACTAGCCAAGCAAGGGCCTCCGAAACGGAAGCCCTGATTTCT
>PMWW01000126.1 GCA_003165795.1 Acidobacteriaceae bacterium | reverse complement strand
GCAACGGCCTGCCAAGTTGACTTTGAGCAGCTGCGGAACCGCGCTACTGAAGGCGATCGAAACCAGCGACATCGAGGAGCGATTGGAGAAACTAGAACATGGACTTAAGAAGCCGACTCAAGAAACTGGAGCAAACCATAAGTGAAGCGAGCACAACAGCGCAGCACGAAGAAGGCTGCATCTGCTTTCCGCCGGGCGAGCCCCCAGCATTTCGCTGGGTGGCCGAAGTAGAAACTGCGGCCGCGGTACGTTGTCCCTTGCACGGGATGCGGTTTGATGCGATCGACAGGCCTGTCGTATTTCTACCCAAATGGGCGCGCCCCGAGGACTACGCTACCGTCGATTGGCCTTACCATTCGCCCCAGTACTCGAAGGCATGGCGGGCCAGCTTCCCACCCAATCTGTGGCCAGCAGATGAACGCTGGCAGTTTCAGCCCGAACGGACGGCAACACTCATCCTGCGTGACGGAACGGAACTGCCCTCTGGTGGATGTGCCTGGTCGGAGAACGACGAAACAATGAGGGTACCCCATGCCGGCTAAGCGGCTTGAAGCGGCAAATAGCAGATGCCAAGCGACCAACCAGAGCGGCGCCCCTGTGCCGCTCCCCCAACCTGGGATTCACATTACTGCTCGCTTCACAACATTTCCCACCCATAACTATATGACTCATAATTAAGGCTTTACCTCGTATGCGTTCCTGGTTTAACCACGTTTCGCGGCGAAATTCTCAAAAGCTCGCACAGTGTGTGGCGGAGGAGATGAAGAAGTTCCAAACCAACCTTCAGCTTTTACAGAAGTACTCCGGAGAGTACAGCTTCGATCATCTGATGATTGCGGCGCAGGGCTTTCAGGAATCTCTGCTGGACCAGAGCAAGAAGAACCCCAGCGGCGCAGTGGGCATCATGCAGGTAATCCCCAAGAATGCGGCAGCGGCTCCTATCAGCATTCCGAACGTAAGCACGGCTGATGGCAATATTCACGCCGGGGTCAAGATGCTGCGCAGCATCGCTGATACCTATTTCAACGATCCGAAGATCGATCCGATGAACAAAACGTTGATGGTCTTCGCCAGCTACAATGCCGGACCGAATCGCATCGCGAAGCTGCGCAAAGAAGCATCGGTATGGGTCTTGATCCGAACGTCTGGTTTGCCAATGTGGAATTGGTTGCGTCCAAAGAAATCGGGCAGGAGACCGTCACCTACGTAGCCAATATCTACAAATACTACGTCGCTTATAAGCTGGCGGTGGAGCAGAGAGATCTCCGACAAAAGGCCGAAGGATTGCCAGCAAGCTAATCCAAGACGCAACAACCAGCCGATTAAGAAGGGACAAAAAGCCAAGCCGCCGATCGCGAAACCGACACCAAGCATACCGCCGTCGAATCCGGTCGGTTGGTCGACAGCGAAAACCTCGATCTCGGCCAGCGGATAGTCACCCGTGCCGTCCCGCGTCGCTGGCACGCCATTTCAGAATCGCCTAGTTACTCGGTCTGGCAAGCAAGAACCGTCACGCTGAATCGTCCACCGCAGCTACCACTTGCAGCTTATCGATCAACTCCTGAAACGGTGGGTAATCTCTAAACAGATCGAAGAAAGGCCAAAGATGTAACCACCTTATTCTTTTGCCGATACCGCATCATGGCTGAAGCCATATCTCCCTGCTCCGCCGGCGCCCTAAGCTCGTTTGGCAGCACCGAGTCATCAGGAACGCCTGATGGCTGCGATAAGAAATATCAATTGGACTCCGTTGATGCCTGCCTTTAGCATCTGTAGATTGGTTGGATCCGATTTCCAGGTCATCAAGATTGATGAATGAGCACGTTCTTTGTCGTCTTTGTCGCCAACACGGTTGCTAGCCCCCAGTTCTGGGGCAATTGTTTCAAGAGGGCGGAGAGAATCGCCAGGCTATTCGTATGTCCATGCCCGCACAATCCGCCGACCACGCCCCGATGCCGGCGCCTTTCTCCGATTATGAGATCGCCGCAGCTTATGACGAGATGTTTCTTGCCAGCGGACGCCCCCGGCCGCATTACCGGAATCTCTACACGCAACTTCTGAATCTTCCACCCGAAGAACTGCACCGCAGCAAGAACGAATCCGATCTCGCGTTCTTCAACCAGGGCATCACCTTTACGGTGTACGGCCGTGCCGAAGCCACGGAGCAGATCTTTCCGCATGATTTGCTGCCGCGGATCGTCACCAACTCGGAATGGGCGACCATCGAGCGCGGTCTCACGCAGCGCATCACGGCTCTCAACCTTTTCCTCGCCGACGTTTATCACGAGGGCCGGATCCTGAAAGACGGGGTCATCCCCGGCGAGATTATCTATACCTGCAAACATTTCCGCAGGCAAATGCACGGGGTCAAAGTTCCGCGCGACGTTTATATCAGCGTGGCTGGGACCGACCTGGTCCGCCTCCCCGACGGCCGGTTCGTGGTTCTCGAGGACAATCTGCGGGTGCCCAGCGGCGTCTCGTATATGCTGACCAGCCGCAAGGTGATGAAGCAGATATTCCCGGCGCTGTTTCGGAAATGCGGCGTGCGGCCCATCGAGCAATATAGCCAGGCGCTCTTTTCCACGCTTCGTTCCCTTGCGCCCGAGGGCCGGTCGACCATCGTTCTGCTCACGCCGGGCATTTACAACTCCGCGTATTTCGAGCACGCCTTCCTCGCCAGGCAAATGGGAATCGAGCTGGTTGAGGGTCGCGATTTGGTGGTGCACGATAACGCGGTCTACATGCGGACAACTTCCGGTCTGCAGCGCGTCGACGTCATCTACCGCCGCGTGGATGACGATTTCGTCGATCCTCTAGCCTTCCGCGCCGACTCTTCGCTGGGAGTGGCGGGGCTCTTCAACGCCTACCGCGCGGGGAACATCGTGCTCGCGAATGCTCTTGGCACGGGAGTGGCCGACGATAAAGCGATCTATTCCTACGTTCCGGAAATCATTCGTTACTATCTCGGTGAGGATCCTATTGTGGATAACGTCGAGACGTTTCTGATGACGGACCGCGCGCAGCGCGAGCACGTCTGCGGCAACCTGGAGAAGTATGTAGTGAAGGCCGTAGGGGAGTCCGGAGGTTACGGCATGCTGATCGGTCCACACAGCAGCCGCGAGCAACGCTCCGAATTCCGCGACAAGATTTTGGCGGACCCCAGAAACTACATCGCACAGCCGACCCTGATGCTGTCCACCGCTCCCTGTTTCGTGGATGGCCAGGTTGAACCACGGCATGTCGATCTGCGGCCATACGTTCTATTTGGAGAGAAGGTCACCATCGTGCCGGGCGGGCTTACGCGCGTCGCTCTGCGCAAGGGTTCTCTGGTGGTAAATTCATCGCAAGGTGGGGGTTCGAAGGACACATGGGTATTGCAGAACTGAATGTCAGGGTGGTCCAATGCTTTCCCGGGTAGCCGACAGTCTTTACTGGATGAGCCGCTATTTCGAGCGGGCCGATCACTGCGCGCGCGTATTGGAAGCCAATTACAACCTGATGCTGAATCCTTCGAAGCTTTCCGCCGAGGAGAGATGGCATCGAATTATGGCGTCTCTCGGCATCGCAGCGACCGCCAGCGGTATCGACCCGCAAATGGCCATGATCAAGCTGACCAGCGACCCTGACGAAGAATCGTCGATCGTATCCTGTATCGCGGAAAGCCGCGAGAATGCTGGCCAAGTTCGCGAGCAGATCAGTTCGGAGATGTGGGAATGCTTGAACTGTTTGTATCACCAGGTTACGCAGGCCGACGGCAGGCTTGATACGGACTCCGACCCGCTGCGACTGGTGGCCGCCGTGCGCGAGGGTGCCTACCAGTTTCAAGGTGTGACGGCCGGCACGATGAATCACGGCGAGGGATGGCATTTCATTCAACTAGGCAAGTACATGGAACGTTCTTGCTCATTGCCGGTTCTGCTGGATGCCTATTTCTCGGCAGCCGGGAAAGCGGACTACCTGGACTGGGTAGGGCTGCTGGCAAGTTGCGCCGCTTTTGAGTCGTACTGCAAGGTGTACACGGCCGATCTGAAGCCCGACTCGATGGCCGAATTTCTGTTACTGAATCCCGAGTTCCCGTATTCCGTGCGCTATGCGGTCGAGCGGATGTGCGCGGCGATTGCGGCGATCTCCGAGACTTCTTTCACAAAGGTGGCCGAACGGATCGAACGTGTTGCCGGACGGCTGCGCGCTTCCCTCGCTTACGTTCCGATTGCCGACATCATGAAAGGCGGGCTGCACCGTTACCTCGATAGTGTCATCGAACAGTGCAACGACCTGCATGCCGCGGTTCACGTAGTGTATATCGATTATTAGATCCAATCGGCTCTGGAGGCTTGATGTTCTATGCTGTCCGGCATTTTACTCGTTTTCGGTACAGCCGCCCCGTTTGGCAGAGCGTAATGGAAGTACGTATGCAGCCACGCAGCGAGAACACGCAGCGGTGCTTCACCTTTCAGTTATCCATACGTCCGCAGGCGAGGATTTTCTCGTATCAGGATCACTTCGGCAATCTCGTTCACCATTTCGACGTTCCCAGGCAGCATCGGCAACTGACGATTATCGCCGACGCTCTGGTGGATGTGGAAACTCCGTCCCCGCTCCCGGAGTCGCTAGGTCCCGGGGCATGGGACGAACTCGATGCCATGATCGCTCAGGAGGATTACTGGGACATGCTGATGCCCAGTTGTTTCGCTCATACTTCGCTGGAACTCGAAGCGCTGGCGAACGAGTTTGGAGTCGTTGAGCGTGGGGGGAGGGACCCCTTGGAATTATTGACGACGCTGAACTCCAAGTTTTATCAAAGTTTTTCTTATGTAAAGCGAAGCACCGGAGTCAATTCCGCCATCGAAGATACAATTCGGTCCCGACAGGGTGTTTGTCAGGATTTTGCGCACATCATGATCTCTATCGTGCGGAATTTGCGAATTCCGTGCCGGTACGTGAGCGGCTACGTCCATCGCGATCCCGAGCGTGCGGATCGCTCCGACGAGGGCGCCACGCATGCGTGGGTCGAAGCGCTGCTTCCGCGTATCGGCTGGGTGGGGTTTGACCCGACCAACAATTTGATCGTGGGCGGCAGACACATTCGAACGGCGATCGGGCGCGATTACTCCGAGGTGTCCCCGACTGTTGGCACGATGAAAGGCTCAGCTGAAACCGAGTTGCAGGTGCGTGTCCGGGTGACCCCTTCCGATGCGGTGCTGCCGCCCGACAAAGAGTTTGCCGCGGACGAAGAATGGTCCCGCTTTCTGGAGAACAACAAAGAGCAGGCCGAGAAGTTGCAGGCGCAGCAGCAGCAGCAGCAACAGTAACCGGCTGGCATCACAGATCCATGGCCATTCACGTTGCGCTTCACCATCAGACCCGCTACCGGTACGACCGGCAGGTATCTCTCGGACCTCACATAGTCAGGCTGAGGCCTGCCCCGCACTGCCGCACGCGCATCTTCGCATATTCGTTGAAAGTTCTTCCCAAGGACCACTTCATCAACTGGCAACAGGACCCCCAAAGCAACTATCTCGCGCGGCTGGTATTCCCACAGCCAACCACGGAGCTATTCGTGGAAGTCGATCTGGTCGCCCAAATGGCAGTATTCAATCCGTTTGACTTCTTCTTAGAGCCCCAGGCGGAGCAATACCCCTTTCCCTACGACCCCGCGGCCACCCGCGAGTTGCGCCCATTTCGCGAAACCGAGCCGGCCGGGCCCATGCTTTCTGCCTTTCTCGCCAGAGTGCCGCGCGCGAGTACCCGCACGATGGATTTTCTGGTCGGCCTCAATCGCCTCGTGCAGAATGAGATCGGCTACGTCATTCGCATGCAGCCGGGCGTGCAGACTTGCGAGCAGACCCTCACGTTGCGCAGCGGTTCCTGCCGTGATTCGGCTTGGCTGCTGGTCCAGATCATGCGCCATCTCGGATTGGCGGCACGCTTCGTTTCCGGCTATCTGATTCAACTCGTGGCGGACGTGAAGCCGCTGGAAGGACCGGCCGGACCTACCGCCGATTTTACAGATCTGCATGCGTGGACCGAAGCGTACCTTCCAGGCGCCGGCTGGGTGGGATTCGATCCTACCTCCGGACTGCTGGCCGGCGAGGGGCATATCCCGCTCGCCTGCACACCGGACGCCGGTAGCGCCGCGCCCATCTCCGGCCTGCTCGACCCCTGCAATACCGAGTTCAGTCACGAGATGACAGTGCAGCGAATTTGCGAATCCCCGCGCGTCACCAAGCCATATACCGGCGAGCAGTGGCATGCAATCGAAAAACTTGGCCATCAGGTGGATGCCGATCTGCGCTCCGGAGACGTGCGGCTCACCATGGGTGGCGAGCCGACTTTCGTTTCTCTCGACGATGCCGACGGAGCCGAATGGACCACCGCCGCGCTGGGGCCGGTGAAACGCCAGCGTGCCGTGGAACTACTAGGCAGGCTGCGCCAACGCTTTGCGCCCCACGGCCTGCTGCATTTCGGACAGGGAAAGTGGTATCCCGACGAACCTCTGCCGCGCTGGGCATTCGGCTGCCACTGGCGCAAGGATGGGGTTCCTGTCTGGGAGGATGCCAGCCTCATCGCCGAGGACGGCAAAGATTACGGTTACGCGGCCGAGCACGCGCGGCAATTTCTCGAGGCCCTCACTCGCCGTCTCCAAGTAGACATTGCTTTCACCCTCGCGGCATACGAGGACGTGTTCTATTTTCTGTGGAAGGAACGCAAACTACCGATAAACGTGGATCCACTCGATCCCAAGCTCGCAGATCCGATCGAACGCGCGCGTCTGGCGCGCATTTTCGAACAGGGCCTGGACCGGCCCATCGGCTACGTCCTTCCGTTGCGCCGTATCCCGACCCGGTCGGGCACGCCGCGCTGGACCAGCCAGCCCTGGTTTCTCGCGTCGAAACAGATGTTTCTAATCCCAGGCGACTCGTCCATGGGATACCGTTTGCCGCTCGACTCTCTTCCGTGGACCAAGCCGGAAGATGTGACTTATTCCTACGACCCGGATCCCTTTGCCAAGCGTGCGCGCCTCCCGGCAAAGCCGGAGCGCAAGCGCTACCTTTTCGACGCGCCCTCTGTTCCGGACGATCCAGTGCCGGACGCCGACAAAGCCAAACCGCCGGAGAAGGGTGAATCGGCGGCCTGGATCGCGCGTCCCGCCCTCTGCGTCGAAACCCGCCAGGGCAAGATGTTCGTCTTCATGCCGCCGGTCGAGCATCTGGCTGACTACCTCGATCTGGTAGCCGCCATCGAAGATACGGCCGCTTATCTCAAAATGCCTGTGCTGCTGGAAGGTTACGCGCCGCCCTCGGATCCCCGGATCGCTGTGCTGAAAGTGACGCCGGATCCCGGCGTCATCGAAGTCAACATCCATCCGGCAGCATCGTGGGACGAGCTTGCGGCAAACACCACCGCACTTTACGAACTGGCGCGCCAGAGCCGTTTGGGCACGGAGAAATTCATGTTGGACGGACAACACTCCGGCACCGGTGGCGGCAACCATGTGGTGATTGGCGGCCCAACTACGGAGGACAGTCCCTTCTTGCGGCGACCCGATCTGTTGCGAAGCCTGATCGGTTATTGGCACAATCACCCATCTCTGTCGTATCTGCTCTCGGGATTGTTTATCGGTCCGACCAGCCAACATCCCCGCGTCGACGAGGCGCGCACGGATTCCATTTACGAGCTGGAGATCGCCTTCGACCAGGTCCCGGACAAAGATGCGCCCACAACCCCTCCGTGGCTGGCCGATCGCGTCTTCCGGCACCTTCTGACCGATTTGGCGGGCAATACGCATCGCGCCGAGTTCTGCATCGACAAGCTCTACTCCCCCGACTCCTCCGGATCGCGGCTCGGCCTAGTCGAACTGCGCGCATTCGAGATGCCCCCGCACGCGCAAATGAGTCTCATCCAGCAATTGCTGGTGCGGGCGCTGACGGCGCACTTCTGGGAGAATCCGTACCGCCGCAAACTCGTGTGGTGGGGAACCATGCTGCACGACCGCTTTATGCTGCCTCACTTTGTTCAACTCGATTGGGAGGACGTCATGGCGGATCTGCGCGAAGCTGGATACCAGTTTCAGACGGAATGGTTTGCTCCGCACTTCGAGTTTCGATTTCCGCAGATCGGTTTGGTAACCAGGAGCGGCACGCGGCTGGAGTTGCGGCACGCGCTGGAACCGTGGCACGTGCTGGGCGAAGAGGCCTCCGGCAACGGGACCGTCCGCAACGTGGACTCATCCCTCGAGCGGATACAGGTGAAAGTGGCCGGAATGACCGGCCAGCGCTTCGTGGTCGCGTGCAACGGCCGCCGGGTGCCGCTGCACCCCACGGGAGAAAGCGGCGAATTTGTGGCGGGCGTGCGCTATCGCGCGTGGCAGCCGCCGTCGTGCCTCCACCCAAACATCCCGGTGCACACGCCCTTAGTGTTTGATATCGTGGATACGTGGTCTGGACGGGCGATCGCGGGCTGCACGTATCACGTGACGCATCCGGGCGGACGGGCTAATGAGCAGTTTCCCGTCAACGCCCAAGAGGCGGAGAGCCGCCGTCTGGCCCGGTTTCAGGATACCGGCCACACCCCGGGTATGATGGTTGTGCCACCCGAGGAGTGCAATTCCGAATTCCCGTTAACGTTGGATTTGCGGCGTACGAGATGAAGGAAGGTCCCCAGTCCGTGAACTCCTTGGCGTAGGTCCCTTATGAGCACTTCCGGAGATACTCTCGATGGGCTTCTCCTGTGCGTCGGTTATCGCCAGACGGACGGCGTTTATGACGAGATGTCTGCCGCGCCAGGCGTTCTTCGTCCGCACTGGGATAGGTTCATCGGTTCCATGTCCGCGCTCGGCAACGAAGAACTTGCCCGCCGCTGGAAGATCGCCCGACAGCGAATTCGGGAAAACGGCGTTACCTACAATGTCTATGGCGATCCGCTCGGAATGGACCGCCCGTGGAATCTGGATTCCATCCCTCTCCTGATTCCTCCGTCGGAGTGGAATGAACTCGAGGCGGGCCTGATACAGCGCGCGCGTCTCCTGAACTGCATCCTTGCGGATCTCTACGGCCCGCAACAACTGCTCCGCGGCGGCCTTCTCCCGCCGGCGCTGGTTTTCGCCAACCCCGGATTCTGGCGGCCGTGTCACGGTATGCCCACAGCGGTTCATCCCTACCTGCACATGCTCGCCGTTGACCTGGCGCGCTCACCCGATGGCCAATGGTGGGTACTAGCGGACCGTACCCAGGCGCCTTCGGGCGCGGGATATGCGCTGGAAAACCGCACTGTTCTGGCGGAAACCTTTCCGGACTTGTTCCGCGAGTTTCAGGTCCGGCGACTGGCTTCCTTTTTCCGCTCGTTTCGCGACACTCTGCTGAACCTGTCGCCCTCGCGCCGCGACAATCCGCGGGTGGTGCTCCTTACGCCGGGACCGTTCAACGAGACGTACTTCGAGCACTCTTACCTAGTCCGCTATCTCGGTTTCACGCTGGTTCAGGGGGGAGACTTAACGGTGCGCGGCAGCCGCGTATTCCTCAAAACGCTCGACGGTCTCAAGCCGGTCGATGTGATCTTGCGGCGCGTGGACGACAGCTTCTGCGACCCGATCGAATTACGCTCCGACTCTTTTCTGGGCGTGGCGGGTTTAGTCGAGGCCGTGCGGGCGGGCAACGTTGTGGTCGCCAATGCGTTAGGGAGTGGTCTGATTGAATCGCCGGCCTTCATACCTTTCCTTCCGCGGCTCAGCCAGAAGTTGCTAGGAGAGCGGCTGAAGCTCCCTTCCGTCGCCACATGGTGGTGCGGCCAGCCCCAGGCGTTCCGGTACGTGCTCGATAACCTGGATTTCCTGGTGATCAAGCCGGCCTTTCCCGCGCACGGCATGGAACCGGTTTTTGGCGGGAAGCTTAACGGTGATGAACGGTGGCGAATGATTACGCGCCTGCGAGAACGTCCACACGAATTCGCCGGGCAGGAAATACTGGACCTCTCGACGGCCCCGGTCTGGTCCCAAAACAGCCTAACCCCCCGCCGGGTGGTTCTGCGCGCCTTTCTGGCGGCGTCGGGAGACTCCTGGGTGGTGATGCCCGGCGGACTGGCCCGCGTGTCTCCTTCGCTCGACACGCCGGTAGTTTCCATGCAGCGCGGCGGCGGTAGCAAAGACACCTGGGTGCTTTCGAATGGACCGGTGGACGTATTCACGCTGCGACATCCTCCCGACCGACCGCTGGACCTGAATCGCGGGGAGGGTAGCGCCCTGCCCAGCCGCGCGGCCGACCATCTCTTCTGGCTGGGCCGCTACGCCGAACGCTGCGAGCACCTGGCCCGGGTGCTTCGCTGCATTCTGATCCGGCTCACCGGTGAGTTCGGGGCGTCCGGCACCTCGGAGTGGGATTCGCTGATGAGGTTATACGATTGTCTGGCATCGCCTCACTCCCGGCTGTCGGCCGAGGACCCCCAAGGGCGTCTGGACCCATGGCAAGATCTGGAGCAGGAAATCCTTTCTCTCATTTTCGAAGAACAGCGAAGCGATAGCCTGAACGCGGTTTTGAGTCGCGCCGCCCAGGCGGCCGCGCATGTCCGGCACAGCCTTTCGAGCGACACCCTGCGTATCGTGAGCCAGTTCGACACCGCACACACCTCCGCCTGGGGCTACGCCTCGACCGGCGAGGCACTAGCCGTACTGAATCGTTGTATCGGGACACTGGCGGCGCTTCGCGGGATCGAAATGGAGAACATCACCCGTGGCCCCGGATGGCATTTTCTGGGCGCGGGAAGACGCATCGAGCGCTCCATCCAACTGGTGAATCTTTTCCGGACCATTGTCGTGCCGCTCAGCCCTCGGACCTGGGCAACGCTGGAGATGTTGCTGGAGGTCGCCGACAGTTCGATGACCTACCGGTCCCGCTACTTCACTGTGCTGCAGCCCGCGCCTGCGCTCGATCTGCTGATGAACGACGAGGCCAATCCGCGCTCGCTTGCCTTCCAATTACAGGAACTCATGCAGCATTGCAGGTGCTTATCGAGCAGGCCTTCGGGGGCCGGATGGCCGCTTTCTAAACAGAGACGTTTGGAAGAAACGGCTGCGAATCTGTTTCGCGCGGACATCCGCTTGCTCTGCCAGCCAGGCGAGGACAGCATCCGCGAGCCGCTAGACCAACTGCTCGCTGGGACGGGCGCGGCGCTGCCCGCCTTGTCGGATGCCATCACCCATGTCTATTTCAGTCACGCGGAAATGGAGCGGGTCAGTTGATCTATCGCGTCTGCCACAGAACCACCTACCATTATGAGGACCCGGTCTCGGTATCGCATCACGTGGTGCGTCTGACTCCGCGCAATCTTCCAAAACAGACGTGCCGGGGCAGCCACATATCCCTCCTGCCTGCGCCGACGGTCACCTCTGCCCACTTCGACTACTTCGGCAATACCTTGCTCTCCTTCGCGCTGCACGAGCCTCACGACTGCCTCATCGTGGAGGCCAACAGCGACTTGGAAGTGAATGCCATCGAATCACCGGACTTTTCCGGATCTCCTCCTTGGGAGACCGTGCCCGAGTCGTTGGCCGGCAACCCTAGCGACGAGGTCCTGAACGCCTATCAGTTCGTTTTCGATACCCAACGCGTGAGGTCCAGTCCGGAACTGGCCGCCTATGCGCGCGAGTCGTTCCCCGAAGGACGTCCGCTGCTCGCAGCGGTTCTCGATCTCACCCGCAGAATCCACCAGGATTTCCGTTTTGACAAGGAGGCCACCGAGGTCACGACCCCCGTCCAGACCTTTTTCGAAAAGCGCCGCGGCGTGTGCCAGGACTTCGCTCATCTCCAAATCGGGTGCATGCGATCTCTCGGCCTCCCAGCGCGTTACGTCAGCGGCTATCTGAGAACAATCCCGCCGCCCGGTCACCCGCGTTTGGTAGGCGGCGACGCCTCGCACGCCTGGTGCTCGGCATGGTGCCCCGGGACCGGATGGGTGGATTTCGATCCCACGAACAACTGCGCACCTTCGGACGGTCATATTACCGTGGCTTGGGGACGCGATTACAGCGACGTCAGCCCCATCTACGGCGTTCTCCTCGGCGGCGCCAAGCACAACCTGCAAGTGGAGGTGGATGTGATGCCGCTGGCATAAGGACCCTGGCCCAGGAGCAATCGCCGAGCCGGAGCTTACGAGCCAAGCGCTCGCCGGGCTCCCCCCGCAAGTTTTGAGAAGGCGCTCTCGACCCACTCTGAGGGCAATTCATTTACGGCGCACCGCATGCGTTCCTGCCACCAGTCTGAGATTTGTACGAGATCCTTGCGCCCGTAGCGGTGTTCGATCAGTTTGAACGCCCCGCGCGTATAAAGCAGCAGATCGAGGGGAAAATCCACGTTGGCCGCGCATAGCCGGGTTGCGTCGAAAGCCAGTATGCCCAACTTAAACGCGTAGAGAATGGAATCGCTGTGAGTCAGGGAGCGTTCCAGGATGGGCTTACCGAAGCCGGAATTGCCGATGATCTGATACGGCGTGTCGGGACCGATTTCGACCCAGTTGCCCTCCGGATAAACCAGAAACAACTGGTGCACGGAGTCGGACGACATCTGGCCTCCCACAAGAGAGTAAATATTGAACTCGAATTCGGCTTGGCGCAGCGACGGTCCCTCCTCCTCCGCAAGTCGCCGCACTTGGCCCGCATACAGATTTACGATCTTGAAGAGACGGTCACGCGCGGTGGTCAGGCGCAAAACCTCTTCGAAATAGAGAAGGGCCTTATCCCGCAACGAGCGCAAGCCCGACGTCATGATAAAAAAAGAAAAGCCAAGCCCCTGATAGGTGGCCACCTTCTTTGCAACCAACGACTCACTGCCCGAAAGCACTCGTGTGTCAGCGATGCCCACAAGGCCATCTTCAACAATGATTCCCAGACAAAAAGTCATTCCATCTCCGCAGTTTTCCGAAGGTCATCGCCGCAGAAACTCTCACACTGGCCACGCAACCTTCGAAGCCGTCGTCGATCTCTATTGATTCTAGCCTGTCGGTCGTCGCCAATGCACTGCTTGAACAACTTCAATTATCTGAAGATCTGGGGATGAACTCTCGCTTGCTTCGACGAAAACGAGCCGCTATCGGTTTAAAGAAGATCGATTCTCGGCGATGAGGGTTGAGATGCCAAATCTGATCAAGCCGTCGAGAGCATGATTAGAATACTAGATCGTGCTGACGTATTTCGCGCGCGACCGCAAGAAGGATGTGCTCGACCGCATAAAGGAGTTGCGCGATGGCTTTGGAATGATGCTTTCCCCTGCCGGTAAACAGCAAGTCTCATAGAGGGTCCCTGTGCGCCGGAGAAACCGGCAGGAGATAAATGGTGAAAGTCCGTTACGATGAAGGAGCAACCCACCACATCGGCCCCGAGTCACGGGAGGGCGTCCACGAGGCGTTGACAGAGATACGTGCAGGCCAAGCGATAGAGCGTCAAAAGTTTATTCTCCGGGATCACCGCTAGTTGCAGGCAGTGGTGCAGTTGCACCAGTGCCGGGAGCAGAAAAGGCTATACTACGGCAAATGTTCATTCGACTGGGTTATGACATCGAGTTTGAAATTCCGGCGCCGGTGGCGATGGTCTCGATGTTGAGCGTGCATCCCTCCCGCGTGCCAGACTTGCGCGCACCGGATGAACTCGGGACTGATCCCGAGGTTGAAGTCACAACCTACCTTGATGGCTTCGGCAATCGCTGCACTCGATTCGTCGCCCCCCCGGGAACTCTCTGCCTGCGCAGTGCCACGCTGATTGAAGACCCGGGAATTCCTGATCCAGTCGCTCCGAATGCGCGCGAGCACTCGGTAGGTGAGTTGCCCCATGAAAACCTCGTCTATTTGCTGAGCAGCCGCTATTGTGAGGTGGATCGGCTGTCTAACGTAGCCGCGGAACTCTTCGGTACTGCCGCTCCCGGTTGGGGACGAGTGCAGGCAATCTGTAATTGGGTAAATACCAAAGTGATGTTCGGGTACCAGCACGCACGTCCTACCCGGACCGCACTCGATGTGTTCACGGACCGGGTCGGAGTCTGCCGCGATTACCAGCACCTGGCCATCGCCTTCTGCCGCGCCCTGAACATTCCGGCGCGCTACTGCACTGGGTACCTAGGCGACATCGGCGTTCCCCTCACGCCGCCCATGGATTTCAGTGCGTGGTTCGAGGTATATCTGGACGATCGCTGGTGGGTTTTCGACGCGCGCAATAACATGCCGCGTATCGGTAGGGTGCTGATTGCGACCGGCCGTGACGCCTCGGATGTCGCCATTACGACCTCGTTCGGCACAGCCAATCTGAAGCGCTTCGACGTCCTTGCCGAGGAAACTATGGCCCCACCTACCGTTGCGCCCAACGGGCTTCCTATGATAGGTCGGTTGTAGGATTGCAATTGAGGCGGCGCTGACCAGGGCGGCACAACGACAACCCCCACCCCCACCGCTAAGCGGTGTTGGACCGCATAAATAGCGAGGTCTAGCGGTGCAATGTCAAAAGAAAAAACGGTACGGAAGCCACTACTGGGCGCGCGCCCGTACGGAGAAGCGGGCGCTGTCAACCAGTTTGGTCCGCACTACGAACTGCCGCGCGCCTGGTCGCGTCATCAGAGCCACTGGTACTGCGGACCGCCTCCTCTCGTCTACAAGAACCTCANNAACGGTGAGCGTAATGATCAGTGGGCAAGACCATCGTCCGAACGCGATTCTTAGACGCGTCGCGATAGGTTTACTTCTTCTGATTACTAGCGCAGGGTACGTGTTTGTGGCCGTCGTCCAAGGCCCCTCAGAAGAGTATTACGCTGCATTGGCCGCCAACCTCCTTCACGGAAGGACGACTCTGCCGGTGCGGCCCCGGCCTGAACTGTTAAGGTTGGAAGATCCCTATGACCCGCAGGAGAACCACCTCTATCGTTCGCAGGATGCATCGCTTTATAAGGGCCGCTACTATTTGTACTTTGGAGTCGTGCCGGCAGTTACTTTGTTCCTTCCCTATCGGCTTATGACAGGTCACAACCTTTCAAGCCGGGTAGCGGTGCCGGTTTTCTGTATAGCCGGATATTTGACCTCCTGTGCGCTATTCTTTTTCATCGCGCGTCATAATCGATGGGCGCTGCCCTTCTGGTTGCAGTGCGCGATCGTCGTCTCTCTGGGATCGATGTCCCTCGTCTGCATACTCCTGCGAAGACCAGCCTTTTATGAGGTAGCGATCGCTGCCGGATATTTTTTGGTAATGGCAGGATTCCTGGCACTCGCGAAAGCCATTCTAGTAGGGCGTGCCCGCCGTAAATGGCTGTTGTTAAGCGGAATACTATTGGGGGCGGCTGTAGGGTGCCGTCCCCATCTGGTCGTGACTTGCGCGATCGTTTTGGGAGCTCTCGCATTCCGGGAGAGACGTAATATACCCCTTGTGATTGCAATGGCGACGGGGATGATGGTCTGCGGCATTGCTTTGGCCTGGTATAACTACGTCCGCTTCGATAATCCTTTGGAGTTTGGCCGCAGTTATCAGTTAACTGAGTTCCCTAATAATCCTAGGTCGAGTTATCACGGTTTGGAGTTCAATCCAGAGGTTTCGTTACAGTCGGCAAAGGAATTTCTGCTGCTCACACCAAAGGTGAACAGACATCCTCCCTTCTTCCACACGGTAGCCATTAATCCTCTTCCCGGATGGCCGGGAACGCCCTTTTGGCCTTTTGGCTGGAGGACACGGTGGGGCTGATTCCTGCGGCTCCGTTCGCGCTGCTTGGGTTTTTCGGTCCCTTCGTTGTCGGCCGACGCCTGGTTCTCAGGAAGTGGTTAGATGAACCGTCGGCCTGGCTGATGAATGCCATGTACTGGTGCGCCATCGTCGTTTTGCTTGTATTGTGCATGGTTGGCTGGGTCCTGGGACGTTACCTTGTAGATGTTGCTCCTCTCTTGACTCTGGAAGGCATTGTGCTGATCGCCATCTCGTGGCAGGCAGTCCGCGAACCGCGAGTCCAACACCTCTTCTCCTGGGGAGTGGGCGGCGCGGCTGCTTATGGCGTGCTGGTCAATACAGCGTTCGCAGCGGCTGGGTTGCGGACTATTTTGAAGCTAAGTTTGAGATGAGAACCTTTCCGACTGAGTGCAGGACGGCGCTGTCTCGCGAGTCGCGCGGCTGTGCGTTCGGATGCCCTTGAGAATCTCTGCGTCTCTGTCCGTCATCTCAACCGGTTCTAGTGTTTTCCTGACCCACTTTAGCTCAACAATGACAAGCGTCGACAATTGCTCGTCAGTAAGCATCAAATCGATAACCGAGGTCCGGGTTGGGCTTGATAAGGGGTATCGGTCCCTGCGGAGAGTAGCGAGAGCATATTTCTTGCAAAGTTGCGCGCATCTCCGATTCTTCTCCAAAGATGTTGGATCGAATATCGCAGGCCGCAAGATTGAGCAAACCCTGAGAATATTTTCATCCGGACGGCTGTGAAGAGGGAATTGGGGAGCGATGGCCAAAGTCATCATCGAAAGAGTCGAGCGGCACAAAGGGATGAACGTGCAAGTCCAGCGACCGCCGCAACTCAAATGTAAGGTCGCGGACCATCGCGTCGCATTTTTCGGGCACGACACCGCTCAATCTCGATAACGCCACAATCCAGCGCACGCGCGACCGGACCAGTACGGCTGAATCCCTACCGTCAAAACCTCCTTCGGCATCATTGATCGGAAGGTACTGGAAAAACTGCGGAACAGTTTCGACACAACCGTGCTGCTTAGCAGCCCGTGGTGCAATGCCCCTCTTCTCAATATCGCAACATGCGGCCCTGCTGTTTGAATGAGTTACGACGCGGTTTGGCGAGTTTCACACTTCTGCCACGGGCTGTTAGCGCCGTCGATGCGATTGACCAAGTGCGCTACTGCGATGACGAGATACGCACCGATATTCTCAAACCGCACGGCATGGCTATGTATCTCATCAACGACAATTACAGCGCCGGAACGCCGGGCGAAGAGTCCAAAGTAGCTTATCAAGAACTCTGTCAAAAGCCGAGTGGCGCGTCAATCTCCTCGATGCTGTCGCTTCGCTGGCGACGCCGCGCGTTACCTACGGTATCGCATTTCAGATCGCCCGGTTCTTGAGCTTGAATATCCGCAATGCATTCAGCCGGCCAATCTTTTGCCTGTCCTCATCGCTGATGGCGCAGTTGTCGAACCAGGCGACCGCTTCATCAGTCCTCTCGTACGGATAGTCGATCGCGAACAAGACCCGATCGGCTCCCATTTCCGCTATGACATTGAGCAGGGTGGGAGTATGGAAGTTGCCGCTGGTGGTGATGTAGAAGTTGTCCTTGAGGTATTGGGACAGCGGCTTTTTCAGCTTTTTACCAAACGATGCATCGTTAAAGCGATTCTGGGCGCGCCACATCGAGGGCGCCAGCCCTTCCCCCAGATGCCCAATGATGACCGTCAGCTTGGGAAAGCGATCGAACAAACCGCTGGTAATCAGCCTTAAGACATGCGTGGCGGTCTCTACTCCGAAGGCCCAAGCCGGACCGAGAAGTTCCGCGTGGCCTTCATAGATTTTCTGTTGCGAGTTCAAAGGACCACGCGGGTGAAGGTAAAACGGGACGTCAAGATCCTGCACTCGCTCCCAGAATGGCAGGAGCTTCGGCAAGTCATAGTATTCGCCAGTATCAAGATCGCCTGCGTTGCTGAAGCCGTTGGCGAGTGCGCCTTTGAATCCAAGCTGGGTAACCGCGCGCTCAAGTTCGTCGGTCGCAGCTTTCGGATCCTGCAGGGCGACAGTAGCAAGGCAGGCAAACCGCGCCGGGTGCCTGGCCAGGAATTTCTCGGCGAGAGCGTCGTTGGCCAGCTTAGCGACTTTGACCGCCTTGTCCCGGTCAGGCTCCAATTGCACCCCGTCGGCGGTCAGCGAGACCAGGTGCATCTCTACGCCATGCTTATCCATCTCCGGGAGTCGAAGCTGCTCGATATTGTTTGCATCCAAGCCGTCGTCGATTCTCCTTTGAACGTCGGGTGACACGCCGAGGTCTGGCAGATATGATTTGGCGTCCTGACTCACAAAGTGTTCTTCAGTTGCAATTTTTCCGATCATCGCATCGGCTCCTTATAAATAGGGCGAGACGGGCACGATGCCGCCGGCATCCACGTCCAGTGAATCCCCGCGGCCTTTCCATCGGTCCACAATGGCTCAGCTCTGAAGTGAACGTAGCTTCAGGTCATGGAGACCTGGTTTGACAGCGCCCCGTTCCGCGGCGTCCGGGAAGTGCCACTTACCATCCTTCAACGGCAGAAAGCTGCCATCGTCAATGCCGACCTCTTCCGCAATTCGGACATTAAGCCTGTCGTTCATGGCCATGATCAATTCGGTATTTGCTCCATTTGCCGCCAGATTGTTTATCTCTTCAGGGTCCTCCTGGAGATCGTAGAGTTCGAGATCGTTGTTGGCGGTCAGGGCTTCGAAGCTGGTGGGAGTATTGAAGACGAGCGGGGCGAAGTAACGGCTAAAGCGATACCGGCCGTCGAACACGCTGCGGATAGCGCAGCGATTATAGAAATCAGGTTCGACTTTCAGCAGCGTCTTGATCTTCACCGCCAAAGGAGAGTCTGAGTCCTTCATGTAGTCGTCCATTTTCTTGGCCCATTTGGCATCCTGAAACGACAGCATGTTGTAGTTGAACAATGAGGCGGGCCGCAGCGAGTCGGGTTTGGCCTTGTTCGGCGCCGACATCAGGCTGGAAAAGTCGCGGCCCTTAAGGTCGGATCCAGCTTTCTTCAATGCCGCCGAGCTGGAACCGGTCAACGCCATAAGCGTTGGCGTCAGGTCGATCTGCGAGGTTACGGCCTGGCAAACCCCGCCGCCGGGATAAGCAGGATGGACAATCATCAACGGCAAATGGTTCTGCTGACGATAGGTGGAGTTGCCCTTCCCGCGCATCTGATGATTGCCGCCAAGTTCGCCATGATCGGCGGTGAACACGATGATCGTGTTCTTGTCCATGCCGTTGGACTTAAGCGATTCCAGCACTCGAACCACTTGCTGATCGCAGTCGCGAATGCAGTTGTAGTAATAGTTCCGCAAGAGCCGCCAGCGACGATCTTCGTCGGGCCACGCTCCCACCAGAACGTCCTGCACTTCCTGGTAAATTTTCTGTCCGCGCGGCCTTCCCGGAGTATTAAATGACTGACCTCGGGTTGCCGGCAAAGGCGTGTCCCACTCCGCCTGATAGATGGCATCGGCTGGCGGTCGAGCGATTGCCATGGCCGTGCTCTTGCCCTGGATGGTTTCGTCCGGCAGGTCGGAATTGACGTACATGACGTCGTGCGGGTTGACGAAATTGACCGCCAGATACCAGGGTGTGCCCGCCGCGCGCAGGTCCTCACCCTTCGTCCGGAGCCAGCGGGTGACGAACGCTGTGGTCGTGTCGTCATAGTTGTAGCCGCCTAACGTGGTGTCGTTAATGTCTCCCACGCCGAAGAAATCCTGGAACCCATAGCTTTGGATAATCTTGCGATATTGATCGAAGGGCGCATCGATCGCGTGCTTCACTTGGTCGAGATTCACGCTGAGATGCCATTTGCCCTGATAGCTGACGTAGTATCCCAGCTCTGACATGCGGTGGCCAATGGTCTGGACTTGCGTCGACATGTCGGCCTGCCAAAGCGAATTGGCGTTGTCGAAAATGCCGGTGTGCTGGATGTGCTGTCCGGTGTAGATGGTGGAGCGCGCTGGTGAGCAGACGCAGGAAGCCGCCTGATGATTGGTGAATGTGATGCCATTCTTCTTGATCCACTCACGTCCGGGGACAGGCATCGGCCAATTCTCGAAGAAATGCTCCTGATCGACCAGTATGAAGAGGATGTTGTAGCCGCCCGGGGGAGCGTCGGGCGCTAAGATCGGCGCCGCCTGGATGGCAGCCTCGTTCCCCGACGCTTGTTTCGCGGCCGTCTCTTCACGAAATGGCGCACCCAGCGCCAAGGGAGACGCGACAGCCGTGACCCCAACTGCCGCGGCTGCTTGCATTAGCTTCCTTCTGGATAGCTGAAACGAATTCTTCGATGCGCTCTTCTCGCTCCCATTTTCCATGTTTTCTCCGCTGGTTGAGCTGTTAAATTGTTTTGTGAGCGACGGGTCTCTTAAGTCTTAGTCGCCTTTCTTCTCCATCCNNGGTTAACGGAGGGCCCACTAATCCCGGATCGAAAGTTCGAATCCCCTTCCCTCCGCCATGCAGTCTGACCTGCAGAGAAATTCTGGTACATTTCTCCTGAATGTGCGAAAAGGCCGGATTTTCGTGGTATTTCTCCAACAAGGCGGACCAGAGCGCTTTGCCACTTGCTGCTGAGTGTCACGATGAACAGGACCTTCTCCAGCAGGTCTGGCGGGTTCGATTTCACCCCGTTGATAATGCGTTTTCGACGGGGGCGCAGCGCAAGGCTTACGGCCAGAGGGCATGGTTCCGCTGCCCGGGTATGGGTTGCGGTCGTCCCCTGCGGAAAGCGTATGCGGATCGCGACGGCCCCGGCGCAGTCCCACGCCGCCAACCAGGAGATTCCACTGCGCCCCGAAGCCACCAAAGGAAATTCGCAAAGTACCAACCATTCAGACCTCCTATGCGCTGAATCGGAGCAAAAGCTGAAGCCGGGGAAACCGATACTTGCACTACCCGAGATCGCCTGACACCACCCCTACATTTCAAAAAATATGTAAGGTTTGTAAGGTTTGTAAGGTCGCGATCGGGAATCTGAAGCATGCGGAACTCCACCTGACACCACCATGACATTTCAAGAAATATATAAGGTTTGTAAGGTCGCGATACACCTGACACCACCCCTAACTGAAGCAACCCTTTTGGTAATCGCTTAGCACAGACCCACAAGAGGTCTTCATAATGCCC
>PMWW01000033.1 GCA_003165795.1 Acidobacteriaceae bacterium | reverse complement strand
CGGCTGGGCCGTGTTCAACACCAGCTGCAGAGTGGAAGCCGAATTGACGTTCCATGTCGCTCCGCCGGTGGGCGGGTTCCAGGTGGTGTCGATGTAAACTCGGGGCAATGTCGGAAATGGTTCTTGCGCGGCCACCAGCACCGGGAACAAAGCAGCAACCAAGAGAAGCAGCACGAATACTGATTTAGGTTGAAGGGAACTGACTCGTGGCGAGAACCGCGATGAGACGACTGCCGAGAAATTCATCTAACTCTCCTGTGGCGCAGGCACATGGAAGGACAGAGCCCGGAACGACGAGTCCAGCAGGGTCCCCTTGTTCTGAATATCCGAGTGTCAGGGCGCCCAATCAAGGACTAAGTTCACCTGGTGAGTACGAGAGTAACCACTTCTGTGCACTAAGTGCGGTTACTATAGTTCTAGTCAGCTTTGTTCGTGAAGGCCCTGAGAGTGGTGTTTGGAGGGATGAGATAGCGCCGAACGTGGTGGCGCAAAGCTCGCCGTACCAACCAAGCCTGCAACGAGCATGTCCGGCGAGCAGCCGTGGATATCGAGTTATCTTACGGTCTCCGAACAGGCGAGCGGCCAGAGCGAAGGAAGGGTGCTGTCTCTCTAAGGAATGTGATCACGGCAAAGCGCCACATATGCATCAGCCTCCCGGTTACAAACTTGACCCGATCGCACGCATCTCGTACGCGACACCCTCCGAAGCGATTGAGAACAGGCAATCTTTACGGCGACTGCTGACGCCCGACCATGTGGTATTGCACCACGTGGTCTAGGACTCCAGAAACTGTGTCGCGACTGCGGCAGAAATTTTGCAGTGGAACAAAGGGCTGGAAATTTATCAAACCAGCCGCGCANNTGGTTGAGCGCCGGGTAAAGTGGAAAATAATCCTCAGCCGCGCAGCAGCGGCACGGTTCCGACACACTCGGGGTTCGGAAATTTAGTAGCGACAATCTGAAGCTCGGGATGGTTCTTCTCGGATGATTCGGGTCAGCCGGTCAGCCGATCATGAGACCTTCGGCATGGGCCTGCAACCCGTCCGGCGTGTTGTTCAGGAAAGTGATCAAGCCGCTGTGCCGCCACTGCATCATGCAGCGACGCGGCTGAAAGAAATAGCGCATGCCGATCTGTATTTCGCAGCCCGCCTGCTTCTCCTTGATTAGTCCGTCATAGGCTATGGCTTCGTAATACCCGATATTCTTTGGGTTCCCCTGCCGCGCGCTGAGCGGACCCGTGATAAACCAGTCGATCACGCCGTTGATGGCATCGACTCTCTCCACGATGCCGACATGAGTCAGGGGGCATCCGCAGGACATGCCAGACGGCCGACCTAGCAGAAGATCGCCAGGTTGGATCTCCAGTTCCCGCGTCCGTAGCGGATTGCGGGGAATGATCGTCTCGCGGGGGCCCTTGTCTCCTGGAAAAACGTCCATATAAAAGTCGAAAGAGCGGCCCAGGCGATCACACCACATTTCCTTGTTCTGGACTTTGGAGGCACTCGAAGGCAGCGTCACCAGAGTGTTAGGTGTGGGTGCTGCCGCGGTGAACGATTGCTTGTCCGGGGAGTCAGACCGAAGTCATACCCAACTTCCCTCACGGGACAATCGCGGCCGCGTTTTCGGGGCGCTGTCGTTCGCAAGAATACATCGGAAAGATTTGTCGGGCTGAACTAAAAACGGAACCAAGTTAACCCAGTTCGTCGATTAGCAGTTCATCCGATAAGCTCTCCTTCGTACGCCTACGGTTAGACGAAAGGTCTGGAATGGCGTTCTCGATGTATGAGCTGCACTAACTCACAACCCAACCTCCATAGGCGTAAGCCGAAAACGGCTCTTCGGCTACCGGACTTGTAGCGGGCGGAGTCGCGGTTCTCAACATTCTGAGTTCAGTTGATGCCCAACGGCGAACGCCGCTGCGTACTTCCCAACTGCTGTGGCGAGCCGGCCGCGCCGGGTCGCACATCGGCGCGCTCGGCGATGCCATCCATCGCACACAAGGCGAAGTAGGTGTGCGCCGCATTCTGGGCGTTCTCTCTCTGGCCAAGAAGTACGGCGCCGCGGCGGTTGATGAAGCCCGCGCCGCCGCGCTGGACATGGGAGTGCAGGAATACCGTTTTGTCCGCCGCTATCTGGAGCGCTGCCCGCAAGCCCCACTCAGTTTGCAGCAAGTCGATCCCCTGATCCGCGAGCTAGCGCAGTACCGCGACTTCATCAACTACAGAACCAAGGAGATAGAAGAATGAATCTGATCGAACTCGATCGTGCGCTCAAACAACTTCCCCTGGGCGGCATGGCCGCCGTGCTGGAGAGCGTGGAGCCGTTCGCCGATCTATCGCCGTTGAATTACTTGAGATTGAAAGTCACACCTATCAGGTACCAACATTGTGACGCGACGCTCTGCGTTTATTCTCATGGCGATCGGTGTGCAGATCATGTGAAACGGCCTGAGCTATGGCATGCCGGCAATGTTCGCAGGTGTCGCCGATCACTGGGGTTGTCCTAAAGCCCTTTGAATGTTGAATTCACCGTTCGTCTCTTGTTTGAGACGCGGTTCGGTACCCGCCAAACGGTGGGCAAGCGCTCCCCACCAGGAGCGCGTTTTTCATTGGTAGCTTCGGCCACCCCGGCCGTGCAAGGAAGCTGGGCCGTTTCTGCCCCTACCAAAGCAAGTCTGCCGTGGCAGGGCGCTGGCTGGGAACTACGGTATGAAGCGCGGCCTCAAGCCATCCCCCGGAATCCGGCAGTTCTGAAAGCGCTTTATCTTCTCCGCTGACATCTAGTGCTAATCGTCTTCCCATCAGCCACTTAGCCGCTGACCTGAAACTTACCTCCAAATCACCTGCCAAGTATTGATCGCGAGAACGAAGCGGCGCATTGTGCCCTCACGAAAGCGGAAAAAGAGGCACAACTGGCCGGCCGCTTCCGTAAGGGGCGATCCCGAGAGCGGGGCAACAATCCCGCTCCCGGGAAGCGATAGCAGACGAAGCGGTCTTAGGTACGGGGAAATCGGCAGTCACAGCCAAGGTCATGACTAAGGAGGAGGTCACCATGAAAACGCAAACGACTTATACGAAAGCAATGACTCTGGGACCGTTCCTGACCCTGATTCTGTTGTCGTCGTCGCGGCGAGGCAGGGCGGCGAGCGAAGCTCTGCGGTCGGCGTCGGCTGCGGGTTCGACTTCCGACTACGCCCACCTGGCCACGCGAGAAGAAGCCTTTAACCAGAGCCAGGCTACTCCGCTGACGGTGGGACCGTTCTTGACCCTGATTTTGACTTCGGGGCGGAGCCAGCCGCAGGCGGGCGGGAAGTGACAAAGCCCGCTCGCGTCAGGGAGCGCGTTCCTCTCGCGCTTCCTGGCCCCGAGGAGAGTTTGTTGGGCCCTTCGGACACAACGTTAGTTTAGTAAGGGGAATCGTTCTCGAAACTACGCGAGATATCAAGCTTCACGTAGTGAAACCCGGCGTCGGTCCGATAAGACCTTCGCCACAACCCTATGACCCTAAGGAGGTCATCATGAAAACAACGAGTCACACTTCGTCCACGAAACTCGGCACCGGGCGCGTATTTGGATCCATGGTGCTTGCGATGGCGGCTGCACTGTCCTTTACCGTTCCAAACCTCGCTTTGGCACAGGAAAAGCCACGCGATTCGTTCGAGATCCCCACTGTTCCGCCGGAAGTCAGTAACACATTTGTTCCCGACAGTAGCGTCGAGCACCCGGAAGACATCGGGGTACGGGCGCACACCAACTACGTGCTTTTCACCACCGATGGCGGCAAGCCTGCGCCGATGAGGAGCCCGGCCATTCCGCCTCCGTCAAGCAACCCCCAAACTCCGGCTTCTTTGGGCTGTGTGTATAAGGTCGGTCCGGTCTATTCACTGTCGTGTCTTCCAGCGAATGGAGGTACTAATCACCCTACCGGCGGATGGGGTGCGATCGCTCTTGTCGCCGCTTACGACAATCCGTACGCGGCTACTGACATAGCGTATTTTTCAAGCTACTGGGGCTTGCCGGCAGCAAACTTCACGAAAGTCCTTGCCACCCACAATGGCTGTACCGTCTCCTCCGGAAACTTTGGTTGGGCACTGGAAGAGGCTCTGGACATCGAATGGTCGCACGCGATGGCGCCAAACGCCAAGATCATCCTGGTTGAGGCCTGCTCGAGTAGTATCGTCGACCTTATGTACGCAGAAGAACTCGCGGGTTCTTTGGTGGCCGCCCAAGGCGGCGGTGACATCTCCAATAGTTGGGGCGGCAGTGAGTGGTCCACGGAAAGCAGCTACGATCCTGATTTCTACCTTTACTGGAACCAAATTGCTTACTTCGCTGCTGCCGGGGACGTAGGTGGAAAGGTAAACTACCCCAGCGTATCGCCGTGGGTGGTTTCGGCGGGCGGCACGACGCTCATCGATGGGTCCGGACTCCCCAGTGAGAGCTGCTGGAGCGGTTCCGGCGGCGGACCAAGCCTGTATGAAAACATGCAGGGATCGCAGGCGGCGGTTAGTACCGGCAAACGCTGGACACCCGACTTGGCCTTCGATGCCGATCCGAACAGCGGCGTGTATGTGTATGATGCCTACAATGGAGGCTGGTATGTCGTAGGCGGCACCAGCGTAGCTTCTCCCTCGCTGGCCGGCATTGTCAACAACGCCGGCAACAGGCTGGGCCAGGGTTTGCCTTACACCGTCCCTTACGTTAATCAAGAGGACCTGCTGCTCTACAGTTCTCTCGGAGCGACGACGGTTTTCAACACTAGCTTCTACGATGTCACGACCGGTTCCAACGGGTATGCGGCAGGTGCCGGTTACGACTTCTGTACTGGCATCGGAACCCCTCGCGGACTGCTTAACAAGTAGTTCTGGAGGTGCCGCGTAGCTTTGATGCAATCTGATGCAAATAGATGAGGTCCTGTATAGCACAGGACCTCTTTTTCGTCCGCTGGCGAATTCGGGATTCCTATTGCTGGCTCGGAGGGGTACTCTTCGGAATCGTACTTTGCGCGCCGCTTCCGGTGCTCTTATGAGTGGTACCTGTCTTCGCCGGATGGCGCGGGTCGGTGATCTTGATGCGAATGATCTTGGGCGGGTCGTTAGGACGATCGTTGCGCGGGTCAGTCGCAAGGCGCGCAATCTTCTTGATCACTTCGATGTCCTGGCACTGTCCGAAAATGGTGTGGTGATTATTGAGGTGAGGCGTAGGCACTTCGGTGATGAAAAACTGCGAGCCGTTCGTTCCGGGTCCGCTATTGGCCATCGCCAGCCGGCCGGGCTGGTCAAAGGTGAGATCGGGACTGAACTCATCTTTGAAGCTGTAGCCCGGATCGCCCGATCCCGTGCCCGTGGGATCGCCCCCCTGAATCATGAAGTTAGGGATGACGCGGTGGAAGATAGTTCCGTTGTAGAGCGGCACGCCGTGCATCATTTTGCCGGTCTTGGGGTCCTTCCAGTCCTTGGTGCCGGTTGCCAGGCCGATGAAGTTGGCTACGGTCAGCGGCGCTTTGTCGGGAAAGAGAGTACAGGTGATATTGCCGGCGGTGGTCTCAAAGATCGCCGTCGGCTCCTGGATGGCCTGAGCGTTCTTCTCTGTGGTGGCATGTTGCTGTGAAGTCGTGCCGGTTGCCTGGGCTACAGCGAAGCCGCTCAGGGTGAGACAAAGAAGTGCGGTCCATAGGTTGCGCATGAATCCTCCAAGAGCGTGAATAGTGACTAGGGACGATCTGATCACGTCCATTGCTGGCGGGGCTACAGCCCTGACCTTTGCGGCGCTCGTTCGGCACGACTTTAAAGCCGTGCCCTGATACAAACCTGACCTGCGGCGACTTATGTGATATGGGTTAGTTTTCCCCCGGGTCGCTCTCCGCTCGTATCTCTTGCGACACCTTTTCTACATCGCCGAATACTCGCAGCAGATTGCCGCCTAGAATCTTATCAATATCTGTGGCCTTGTAGCCGCGGGCATAGAGTGCCTCGGTAATTTTCGGCAGGTCGGCCACGGAGTCGATGCCCTGCGGCGAGCAATCGATGCCGTCGAAATCGGAGCCCAGTCCCACGTGGTCCACGCCGGCCACCTTCACCATGTGATCGATGTGGTCGATGAGATCGCTAAACGGTGGCCGGGGCAACTTGATCGCCAGTCGCGCCTTGGCCGTCGCCAGTTGCTGCTTGACCTCAGGGGTTTGCGGCTTGATGAACAACTCCTGCACCGTTTCGTAATCAGGATCATGTTGCGCATGCAGCCGCTTGGCGGTGTCCAGGTACTTCTGCGAGATGAAGGCGCAGTAGAAATTCACCTGGGCGACGCCGTTCCTGGCGGCCAGGGCCTTCAGCATGTCGTCGGTCATATTGCGCGGGGCGTTCGTCAGAGCGCGGGAAGACGAATGCGAGGCGATGACGGGAGCCTTGCTGAGTTGCAAGGCCTGAAAGAAAGTGCTGTCGGCTACGTGCGAGATGTCGACCATCATGCCCATGCGATTCATCTCAGTGACGACCTGTTTGCCGAAGTCGGTGAGACCGCCGTGGTGCTGGATGCTTTTTTCGTCCATGTCGCCGCTGGAGTCGCCGATGTCGTTGGTGTTGGACCAGGTAAGCGTCATGTAACGCACGCCGAGGCGGTAATAGTCGCGCAGGATGCGGATGTCGCCTTCGATGGCGTGACCGCCCTCGACGCCCAGCAGGGCGGCGAACTTATGCTGGCGATGGGCGGTGAGAATGTCCTGGGGGCTGAAGGCCATCATCATTTTGTCGGGATGACGGCGGGCCTGCTCGTAGACGGAATCGATCATGTCGAGCGCGCGTTTGGCTTCGTTGCCCTTGTTGGCCTTGGGTTCGACCCAGATGGAAAAGAATTCAGCACCCAGATTGCCGGCCTTGATCTCGTTGAAGTCCATGTAGCCGGTGCCGGCAGGTTGTGCCAGATCGAAGTTCTCGTCGACGAAGCGGCCGGGGGTGTCGGCGTGGGTGTCGATGATGATTGCCGAGTCGTGAATGGCGCGCCAGTTTTGATTGACAGAGGCCTTGGATTTGGGCGGTGCTTGGGCTGGTGTGGATGCCTGCGCGATCAGGAGGGTGGGGAACAGCAACGTGGTGGCAAGCATCCGGGACAGCGTTGACATGGATTGAATGTGGACTCCGAGAGAAATATTGTCGCGCATGGATTGTAAATGAAGGGGCGCCGGATTATTGCGGCGCGGAGGAACCGCAGATCCCTCGGCTGCGCTCGGGATGACAGAATCGTGGATCGTGAATGGTGAATCGTGGATCGTGGGTCGTGGATGGTGGATCGTGGACCCTGCACCGTTCGGCTGCGTTCATGGATCGTGAATCGTGGATCCGGAAAAGCACGCTGAAATGTGGAAAACTTTCGCGATACAATGCCCGAACGTTTCTTTCAGGAGGATCAAGATGGGGCGTCCCGTGGTGCATTTCGAGATTGGGTGTCGCGATAAGGCGCGCACCGCTGAGTTCTTCGGCAAGTTGTTTGAGTGGAACACGCAGGAGGCGGGGCCGGCTGCGATGATTGATACTGGCGCGGGCACGGGGATCAATGGACACATCACGTCACTCGGACACGAGCCGCACAACTACGTGACGGTATATGTCGAAGTGGATGATGTGCAGGCCTATTTGGACAAAGCGGTTGCCCTGGGCGGCAAAGCGATATTGCCGGTCATCACGATTCCGGAAGGCCAGTTTTCCTGGTTCGCCGATCCGGAGGGAAACACGATTGGGTTGTGGAAGGCGACAAAGTGACGACAGTTTCGAGTTTCCAGTTGCGAGGAAGAGTCATGTAACGCGAAGTCTGTATTTTCTAACGAGGAGCACAACCATGGCAGTGAAACCAATTCCTGAGGGATACCACACAGTAACGCCCTATATTACGGTTGACGATGCGGGAGCCGTGATCGACTTTCTGAAGAAGGCATTCGGCGGGCAAGAGACCTTCGCCATGCGCGACGACAAAGGCAGGGTTCAGCATGCCGAAGTGAAGGTGGGCAACTCGATGGTGATGCTGGGCGGAAGTCACGATCAGTGGAAGTCGCGGCCGGGCAACTTCTATGTTTACGTCGAAGATTGCGACGCTGGGTATAAGAAGGCGCTGGCTGCCGGGGGCAAGTCGCTGAGCGAGCCGGCGGACCAGTTCTACGGCGACCGCCACGGTGGGGTCACGGATGCGCAGGGAAATAACTGGTGGATTGCAACCCACATCGAAGACGTTTCTCCGGCCAACTTGGAGCGCCGTGCCAAAGAGCACCAGGAAAAAATGGCGGCCGCGACAAGCGCGGAGAAAAAGTAGGCCTTGGAGACGCGCGGGATCCTCCTCGCAATTGGAACGGCAGATGCGCGCTCGACTGAGGCTTGAACGTCGCGATATAATGTCGGATTGCCCGCACTGTTTCGCAGCGCACGCTTTGCCGTGCCTGCAAACCGTGTGCGGCATCGGCTGGTACTCATCCGAAGTCATTCAACATCCGAGGTTCGCGCATGTCAGGCCATTCCAAATGGGCAACAATCAAGCACAAGAAGGGCGCGCTNNCTGGATGCCAAGCGCGGCAAGATTTTCACGCGGCTAATAAAGGAAATCACCATCGCGGCCAAGAGCGGTGGCGATCCTGAGAAGAATCCCCGGCTGCGCGGAGCGGTGGCCGCGGCCAAGGCGGAGAACATGCCCGCCGACAACATCAAGCGCGCCATCCAGCGCGGCACCGGCGAGTTGCCGGGAGTCGCGTACGAAGAGATCACGTTTGAAGGATACGGTCCGGGCGGGGTTGCCATCCTGGTCGAAGTGTCGACCGACAATCGCAACCGCACGGTCAGCGAGATGCGGCACGCCTTCTCCAAGAACGGCGGAAACATGGGCGAAGCCGGCTCGGTGGCCTGGATGTTCCACAAGAAGGGCGACATCGTGATTGCCAAGTCGGCGGCCAAGGAAGACGACCTGATGAACTTAGTGCTTGAGGCGGGCGCTGACGATCTGAAAGACGATGGCGACAATTGGGAAATCCTGTGTGACCCATCGGTGTATGAGTCAGTGCTGGAAGCGGTGAAGAAGGCGGGCATCGCGCCCGAGGTGGCGGAGATCGGGATGGTGCCGCAAAACTACACCAAGTTGGAAGGCCATCAGGCTGGCACCATGATCCGGTTGCTGGAAGCGCTGGAAGATCAGGACGATGTTGAGCACGTGTATTCGAACTTCGATATCGATCAGAAGCAGTTGGAAGAGGTAGCAGGCTAGGAAGCAATTAGGGACGATCTTGCCAAGTCCCATCACAATGCTTTCGGGGTTAAAGTTCCTATTTCATAGCAAATATTTACGGACGGCCGGAATGGCGCCCGCTTCAATGTACGGATTTAATCAGGGCTTTCCTAGATAAATAATTAGGGCTTCGAGGTTTGTCCGAGAGTAGTGTCATAGTCAAATTAGCGAACCGGCTTGCCATGCACGGACCGCCAAATCCCAATGGGCCACGATTTCCGGAAACCGAGAGCGGATTGGCACCTAGGCGTTCCTTTATTCATCTGTTTTGTCACTGCTCTATTGCTTCGCGTCGCAGTAGCCTTCCGTTTTCCTAGTATCGAGTACGCTGACGAAATCTTTAATACCCTCGAACCTGCACATCGCCTGGCCTATGGCTACGGAATTGTCGTATGGGAATGGGTACGGGGAGCCCGAACCTGGGTGTTTCCCGCATTTCTGGCCGGCGTCATGCGAATCACAAGCTGGATGGGACCTGGCTCGCTCGGATACTTGCGGGCGATCGCCGTCTTGTTATCGCTGCTTTCGCTGGTCAGTATTTGGTTCGGCTATGTATGGGCGAAACGATCCAGCGGAAGCGCTGCGGCCCTGATCGCCGCCTGGGGTTGTGCTACTTGGTACCAACTGGTATATTTCGCCCCCAAAGCCTTTACCGAAGTCGTATCCACCGACCTTCTCCTTCCCGGTCTCTATTTCGGGATGTATGGCGAGGAGCTGCCGGAAAAGCAGCGGCTATTTCTGTCGGGCTTGTTGCTGGGGACCGCGGTTTCGTTGCGCATTCAGCTGGCTCCAGCGATCGGCTTTGCCGTCCTTTATTTCTGCCACCGGAAATGGAAGATGAGAGGTCCGGCAGTTCTTGGCGGGCTACTGCTCGCGGTGGTGGCCTTCGGCTTGGTCGATGCTGTCACCTGGTCCTACCCGTTCCAGTCATTCTTCATGAACGTCTGGATCAATATCTTTGAGAAGAGAAACACGCTCTACGGTATCGAGCCCTGGTACTGGTATTTGTTGCTGCTGCTGAAATCTCTTGGTCCAATGCTGCTGCTGGCACTCGTAGGAGTTCGCCGGAGTCCATTCCTCGGGTGGCTCGTGCTTCTTATCGTGCTGTCCCATTCCATGGTTCCACACAAAGAGCTGCGTTACATGTATCCCGTCATGCCTATCTTGATCACGCTGGCTGCGCTGGGATTCGTCGAACTTGTCGAGCTTTTCAGGGTCCGCAGTCCCCAGAGAACCGTCGTGATCGCGGGCGTCATCTTCGCGGTCCTCACTTCCAGCATACTTGCCTGGCGATTTCCTAATTGGACGCAACTTTCCGGTGGTTTAATCGCCATGGATCGACTGAGTCAAGATCGGTCGGTTTGCGGCGTTGGACTCTACCGCATAGGATGGGGTGCCTCCGGCGGCTATACCCACTTACATCAAAACGTCCCCATCGTGTTTGTTCTGAGAAGCGCCGACTTTGAACGTTCGACGCTGAGTTTCAATGCGCTGCTCACCAGCGGTCTGCTACCTGATCCGAAAGTGGGATTTGAAGTTGCCGGATGCTGGAATGGGATTTGTTTGTATCGCAGAGCCGGTCCTTGCCTACCTCCTTCCCAGGACAGCGAGCTCAATACCATCCTTCGGAAATATCGCCAGTGACTTTCGGCCAAGACCAAAGAGGTCTGAAAAGCCGCATTCAGCGTTTCCGGGGCTGAAGTCCAGGAGTGACTCACAACAGCTTAGACGCCGGCCTGAAGGCTGGCTCTATCCAAACATCGACTTGATTAGAGTTTCCCTAAATAAGGTGGCGGCGCCATTTACAATGTTCTCAGCATGAAGCCTCGCCGAATCGCTTCCTCTCTCCTCACCGGTCTGCTGGTCCTGATCGCGGCAGCCACCATGGGATGTAATAAACAGCAGCAGACGCCGTCCGAGGCATCCGCTGAAGTCAAGCCGGCGGCGGCCACCAGTGCCGCGCCATCTCCGGCGCCGAGGGCATCGTCCGCCGACTCCACCAGCGCCACCCCTAGGCCCGACATCAACGGCAATCACGTCCTGCAGTACGTGAAGGAAGTGGTCGCGTTTGGCTCGCGTCCGCCGGGAAGTCCGGGACACGCCAAGCTGGAGCAGTACATCGTAGGCAAGCTGAAGGGCGTCAATGTTGAGCAGGACAAGTTCACAGCGCAGACGCCGGTAGGGAAGTTTCCCATCAACAACATCATTGCGAAATTTCCCGGCAAGAAGGACGGTATCATCGTTGTCGCCGGGCATTACGACACGCTGTATTCCCAGCCTAAGTTTGTGGGCGCCAACGACGGCGGCTCGTCCACCGCTCTGTTGCTGGCGTTCGCCGACCAGCTTCGCGGCAAGCAACTCGACGGCTACAGCGTGTGGCTGTTGTGGACCGACGGCGAAGAGGCCTTCGTGAACTGGACTGACACCGACAGCGTCTACGGCACGCGGCAGCTGGCGCAGAAGTGGCAGCAAGACGGCACGGCGAAGAAGATCAAGGCGTTCATTGTGGTCGATATGATTGGCGACGCCGATCTCGACATCCTGAAGGACACCGACTCGACACCCTGGCTGAATGACCTGGTGTACCAGGCGGCCACTAATCTGGGCTATCAGTCTCACTTCTTCCAGCAGACCGCGCCGATGGAGGATGATCACATTCCATTCGCCAAGATCGGCGTACCGGTGGTCGACCTGATCGACTTCTCTTACGGCTACCACAACGTGTTTTGGCACACGCCGGAAGATACGGTGGACAAGTTGAGCCCGCAGTCGCTGGCGATCACCGGTGACGTGGTGCTGGAGACGATACGGCTGCTGAATGCAAAGTAGAACCGCTGGGTTCAGCAATCAACAGACAAAGTGGCGGCCGCTGTTAGGAGAACGCAGTCGCCATCCCAGCTTGCTAGGCCGGGTACCGGAAAGCGCTTTTCGAACCCTGGTGAGTGCTGCATCGGGTGATGCGACGGGGCCCCGTCCCACGAAATTCGCGTGCCGACTAAGACCTGCTCGGGAAGCGCAAAATAGTTACGCTGCTTTGGATGGTTTGTTTAATATAAGAACGCGACCGTCCATCGGGGCATCGATCCCAGGATATTGCGGCACAATCGGCCATGAATATCCCCACTCCGGCGAGAATTCTAGCGTTTCGAGGTGAAATCCCTCGTCTGACCCGGCTTGCACCAGGTCTTGATGCGCGATTAAACGCATTTCAAGGGTACTTCCCGGGCCGCCATGAAAGCATGGGTTTATATTAGTTCGAGCTATGCCGGCGATATCTGTCCAGTGCACCTCATACTTACCAAGGTGCTCCTTGACTTCCACCGTTTTCGCATGGGGATACCATTCTATGGTTTCGCTTAAATAGTAAGTTGGGGCGGACAGTATTGCCACTCCCCCCGGCTTCAACATGCGGAAGATACTTCGAACCACCTTGCGGGGCTTGTCAAAGGTGTGCTCTATCACGTCAGAGCATACGATTAGATCAATGTTTGAGTACCGGCCAACCGATTCGGGATCGCATAGGTCAAGATGCGGCGCGGTGTGATAGTAAGTATTGGTGTAGGAGAATTTCGACGCCAAATGTTTCGCGTAGGTTTCGCTGTCTGACACTCCAATTGCAACTAGATCGCGGCGTTCTTTCTGGTCGAACAACGGCATCGACTCGTCTTTGAGGACATGACGCATCACCCCGAGCATTAGTCCGCGGAACCGTGCGTTGCTTCCGCAGGTCGCACAAAACAATAGCTCGCGGTGTACTTGTAGCTTCCCGGAATTATAATTTCCGCAGATGCAGCACTTAAACTGGTTCACGGTGTCTCTCTAACAGGCTCCTGAAAAAAGCCGGCTTCTCGAGTGTTTGAAGGGGCGCACTTTCAGGTGCGCCGTAATAGGTCCCTTATTTTCGTCATTCCGAGGCGGCTTCAGTCTCCGAGGAATCTGCTTTTCGGACTTTTTCAGCGACCTGCTAAGCGCCACTCAGGGGGCATCGCCCGTCTCCTCGGCGTAAGCTTCAAGAATATCACGCCGGTAAGGAAGCGAATTCTTCCGTCCAACAGCGACCCCGGAGGGACCTCTTGGTTGACCGCCGCAGCCACTCGGCCTTGTCGATGGGTGGCGATAGGGATGAACATGGAAGACAAATGTCGCTGGGGGGTTGACATTTCACTTCAACATTCGCGGGGAGCGAAATGGATCCGGAGAATACGGGACTTCGCCTCATTTCAACCCAACATAGATGTCCACTTGCGCGTTGTTGGGATCGGAGGCGCGCCGATCGTATATCTCAAAGTCGGATTGATAGGCACGCGGGCCATTTTGCGGTGACTGGAAGTAGCTCCAGATTTGCCGCCACATCTCCGGCACAACTTTGGCGGCGGGACCGCGCTCGGAGGTGAAAATCGCATAGCGCCCGGCGGGGACGGTCTTGACTACCATGCCATCCGGGATGGTGGGATTGGGGCCAGGCTTTACTTTCGCGCCCAATATGACCGTGTATTCGCCATTTGCATCGCTGGTGTAGTCGGTATAGACGGCGATGATGGATTGATCGACGCGGTTGGGAATCTTATCCAGCAGGTCCCCGCTGAGGAAGCGCTGCCATTGTTTGCCAATGATGGCGTCGGGACCGGCCTCCTTGGCATTGTTGGTGCTGGCCGCGATTCCCTCCACCTGGAACGGCGGCTGATCGACGATTTTGGGATGCAAAGTTGTCTCCGTAGGCGCGGCGTACGCCAGGGCGGAAGCCGCCGCAATCAGTGCGATCGTGCGAAGTCGTGCCAGGACGCGAAGCATGGATGGCGGCGATTGTAACCTGCGCGGGGGCAGGAAGAGAAGCTTGGGACGAGCCAAAGGCAACCACAGGTCCCTCCGCTCCGCTTCGCTGCGGTCGGGATGACAAAAGGAAGAAATCCTTCCGCGTGTTCGTGGGACGAGGGACACGATATCCTGTCTTCATGGCTCTCGAACCTTCCGATAATTTTTCGCTCGATGTGGTGGTGATTGGCGCGGGGCCGACTGGCTTGGCTTGCGGCATCGACGCCAAGCGCGCCGGTTTCAGCGTCGCGAACATCGACAAAGGCTGCCTGGTCAATTCGCTGTTCAACTATCCCAGCAACATGACGTTCTTCACCACGCCGGAGCTGCTCGAGATTGGCGACATTCCTTTTTCCAGTCCCAACCAGAAGCCGACGCGGCAGGAGGCGCTGGAATATTACCGCAAGGTCGCCGAGCACTACCAGCTTGACGTGCGGCAGTACGAGCCGGTAGTGAAAGTCGAAGGCAGCGACAATAACTTCGTCGTTCACACCACAAACTTGCACGGCCACCAGCGCGAATATCACGCGCGCAAGCTGATCGTGGCCACCGGCTATTACGACCGCCCGAATTACATGAACATTCCGGGCGAAGAGCTCGCAAAGGTGATGCACTATTACCGCGAGCCGCATCCGTTCTTTGGCTTGAACGTGCTGGTGATCGGGGGCAAGAATTCGGCGGCGATTGCGGCGTTGGAGTTGTGGCGTCACGGGGCGCACGTGACCCTGGTGCATCGCGGGACGGGGATTGGCCCCTCGGTGAAGTACTGGATCAAGCCGGACATCGAGAACCGCATCAAGGCAGGACAGGTGAATGCCTACTTCAACACCACGGTGCGCGAGATCACGCTGGAGTGCGCCGTGCTCGACACGCCAGATGGCGAAGTGGCGCTGGCGAACGATTACGTCTTCGCTCTGACGGGATACCATCCGGACTTCGAGTTTCTATGCGCGCTGGGGATCAAGCTGAGCGGCGAGGCGGACAAGCGTCCGGTGGTCGATCGGCTGACGTTGGAGAGCAACGTGCCAGGGATTTATCTGGCGGGGGTGATTGTCGCCGGCATTCGAACCAGCGAGATATTCATCGAGAACGGACGATTCCACGGGCAGATGATCGCCGCCGATCTGAAGCAAAAGCTGAAAGCGGACGCGGTGAGGGCGTGAAAGCCGCGGCCAAGATCGCGATCCAGGGACTGTGGATGAAGTGGTGGTACGGAGGGTGGCAGTGACTATTGAATGACGATTTTTTCTCCGCCGAGCTGTTCGGAGATGAGGCGCGAGACTAGTTCCTTCAGGGCTTCGCCGGTCTTGGGGAAGATGAAGTCGTTCTTGTCGTCGGACCAATCGAGCTTGAAACTGGTGGACAGCGCCGAAATCCAGACTTGCCGCACCGGAGCATTAGGTGAAATGACGAACTGGCCGGGCGGCTGGTCGAAACTGATGTTCAGCGCGCCCGCGTTCTCTTCCACTTCAAAATCGGCGTCGGCTTCGGCGGCATAGAGACTACGCTTCAGGTTGTCGAGCGATTGGTCGACGTGGCGGCGGAAAGATTGATCGTCCATAGGGAGATTATAAGGGCAGCGTCAGCCATCAGCTATCAGCCGTCAGTCGAATCGCAGATTCCTCGACTCCGGCGGCCCAAATTCAGGGCCGCCCCCACTCACGATGACAACGGAAATGGACCTGGTTAGCGAGCGAAATCGACGGGCGCTTCGCTCCGGATGACAACCAATGTTAGCGAGGTCAGAAGTGATGACGCAGGTGGCCGAAGCTTTCCACCTGCAGCAGGCGGCCGTTGCCGACATTGGGGCGGACCTCGCCGCGCTCCAGCATCCAGGTGTTGTGATGAGGGACGAAGACCGCGTGCAGCCCGGCTTCGAGGGCGGGATTGATGTCGGACTTGGGGCTGTTGCCGATCATCCAGGTGAGGTCACGCACCAGGCCGTATTTCTCCACGACGCCGCGATAGGTGGCCGCATCTTTTTCGGCGAGGACCTCGATGGCGGTGAAGTGCGCCTTCAGTCCCGAGCGCTCGAACTTGCCGGTTTGTTCGGTAATGTTGCCCTTGGTCACGAGAAAGAGGTGATGGCGTTGCGCGAGGTCGGCCAGAGTTTCGGGAACTTCGGGCAGGATTTCCATGGGATGCTCGGCGATGGCGTAAGCGAAGCCGCGAATCGTGTCGTGCAGAGCGGGTGTCAGCGGCTCGACCGAGAGCTGCTCGAAACACCTGACCAGGGCGAGCGCGAAGCTGTTCATACCATAGCCGTGCAGGCGAATGTTCTCGCGCTCTACGTCGTAAAGCACCTCGCGGACCTGGTCGGGCGTGAACTCGTGATGATTGAGGAACGAGATGAAGTTGGCGATGGCTCGCTCGAAGTAAATGTTGTTCTCCCACAGCGTGTCATCGGCATCGATGAGCAGGTTCTGGCCGGGCGGGATGCGGTTGGGCATGGGTCTATCTTAACGGTGGTTGCGACAAGAATCCCCAGGTAAGCAAGAGCGGGAAACCGGATTCTTGCCGGCGCGAAAGGACCACAGGTTCCTCCGCTCGGGCTAAAGCCCTCGGTCGGGATGACAAGCGGGAACGCTCTCTCTACTTAAACGGGTTAATGATGCGGACACCATCGATCTCGCGTGCGTCCTGCATGTCCTCCGAGAAGAGGAGACTACAGCCCGCTTGGTGGGCGGCGCGCAACACCAGAGCGTCCCAGAAGGAGAACCCATGGAGGCGGTGCAGATCGATGGCGGCAAGGACGTCGGTCAACTCTGGAATGACAACGTCGAACTCGGCCAGCAATTCAACTTTGCGGCGAGCGATTGCCGCATCGACGTGCAGCTTCCGCGTCACGGCGACGAAGTATTCCTGGAGAACCTGCAGGGATACGACGCCGGTGCGTGCACGCCGGTACTCTGCCACCAGATCGAGCGCACGCCGCTGCTTTGCCGATGCGGACCTGTCGTCCGTATAAATCAGGACATTAGTGTCGAAGAAGCTACGAGCGCTCATGAATTTCGTTTCGGTTGAAGCGCCAGCCGCGAGCGTGGCCCTGGCCCGACAGGCGCTTGAGCTCCTCAATACTGCGCTCTGGATCATCGCCTCCGGCCAGGACTTGCAGGTAATCGCGGATGAGCTGATTGAGGCTCTTGCCTAAAGAATCGGCTTTCTTTCGTGCGCGTGCGACAAGCTGCTCGTCGATAGAGAGAGTGACATTCATTTCCACAGTATATGTGCGCATGTATACTGTGTCAATTTTCGATTCGTTAGCTAGTGCGAATTGTTCCTCCTGGTCGTATGGCCTACTGAGGTCCGCCCTGTCCACCTTCCCCCATCAGGCCCGGCGGTGGTGGTGGGATGGTGATGTCGACATCCTGCACTGGACCAAGCGAGCTGAGCGCCTTGCCGAACTCCGTATCGTTGCCTACGACCAGGACCGCGAGCTTGTCTTTGTGCACGTACTTGTGTGCGACGCGTGCCACATCGTCAGACGTCACTTTCTCGACTTCGGTGCGGTAGTGCTCCAGGAAATCGAGCGGGTAGTGATAGAACTCGTAGGCCATCTTCTCGTGCAGCACCTTTTCCGGGGTGTCGAAGCGAAAGATGAAGGAGTTGAGGATGTCGTCCTTGGCGCGCTTGAGCTCTGCAGGCGTCGCCGGATTCTTCAGCAGATCGTCTATCTCGTCGTCGAGGCCTTGAATACCTTCCACCGTGGTAGCGCTCTTGGTCTGCATCTCGAAGTTGGTGAGGCCAGGATGGTCCCAGCCGGAGCCCACGCCTCCGCCTACGTCATAGGCGAGACCTTTTTCGGAGCGAAGCTTGTTGAACAGCCGGGAAGAGAAGCCGCCGCCGAAGACCTCGTTCATCACCGTGACGGCATAGTAGTCGGGATTGCTGCGCTCGATACCGAGGTCGAGCAGGTTGATGCTGCTCTGGTTCACGTCGGTCTTACGAACGAAGTAGATGCCGGGCTTGGGTTCGGTGAACTTGATGTCGGGTTGCTGCGCAGCCGGACCCTTCTGCCACGAGTCGAAGGCCGGACGCAGCTTGGCTTCCATGTCCTTGGGATCGAAGTCGCCGGTGATGCCGAAGACGATGTTATTGGGATAGACATATTGCCGATGCCAGTTCACCAGGTCCTGACGGGTGACCTTAGCCACGCTGGAGTATTGGGCGATGCGCGAGTACGGATTGTCTTTGCCGAAGGCGATGACCAGACTCTCGCGATGGACGATGGAGCCGACATCGTCGTTGCGGCGGGCGATGCCGGTGTACATCTGGGCCTTGGCAAGCTGCAATTTGTCGTCACGGAACTCGGGATTGTGCAGCAGATCGAGATACATGGCGAAGACCGCATCGAAATCGTTCTTAAGACAGTCAAGCGAGATGCTGGTCGAGTCGGATTCATTGTCGGTCTCGATCTTGGCGGCGTGGGCTTCGAGGAAGTCGTCCATCTGATCGCCGGTCTTGGTCTTGGTTCCACCGGTACGCCAAACTTCGCCGTAGAGATCGGTGAGTCCCGCTTTGCTGGCGGGCTCGGAGATTGCGCCGCCACGAATGCGAGCGGTGGCGTTTATGAGAGGGAGTTCGAGGTCAGGCTGCAGGAAGATCACCAAGCCGTTGGCGAGTTGGACGCGAGTGGGTTCCGGCGGCGTGAAGGCCGGAAGTGGAGGCGCCTGGATTTGGTTCCAGGGAGTGATCTGCTGGGCGGAGCCAAGGGTGGAGATCAACAGCAAACAGAACAGCGATACAAGTACCAAAGATGAGAGGCGAGAAAAGCAGATCCCTCGGGGACTAAAGTCCCCTCGTGATGACAAATGATGGGATCGATTACGGCGCGCCTGAAGGTGCGCCCCTTCGTTGCCACAGGAAGAAACCGCAGATCCTTCGGCTGCGCGTCCGCCCGTCCCGCAAAAGAGGCGGGACAGAAAACCCGAGCGGGCGCTCCGCTCAGGATGACAAATCGAGGGAGCGTTCGCGCGCCAAGCCGGCTCCGGATGACAGCCGAGACGGGAATAGGGGTCCTTCGACTCGCCGCGCTCGCTCAGGATGACAGCAGTGAGGAAAATATCGCTGCGTGTGCTCATTGCTGTTCCACTCCTTTGCTGGCTCCGGGTCCCGGCTGGCTTGAGGCGGTCTGCGTCTGGATGACGCCCACGGTGCGGTTGGTGTCCTGGAAGACCTGGTTCGACACGCGGCGAATGTCGGCCTTGGTCACTTTGTCGACGCGATCGAGATAGCGGAAGAGTTCGCGCCAGTCGCCATAGCGCGTCTGATAGTAGGCCAGCTGTTGCGCCAGGCCCTCATTGCCGGCGAGACCGCGTATCAGGTCGGCCTTGGTGCGAGTCTTGAACATCTGCAGCTCGTCGTCAGTCACTTCCTGGGTCTTCAGCTTTTCGATCTCCACGTGGATGGCCTTCTGCATTTCGCCGGTAGTGTGACCGGGAAGGGGCACAGCATAAAAAGCGAACAGGTGGCTGTACTTGTTGCCGGGGAAGCCGCTAAAACCGGCGGCGACGGCGGCGATCTGCTGATCGCGCACCAGCGAGCGATAGAGGCGCGAGGTGCGGCCGTTGGAAAGGATGTCGGAGATGGCGTCGTAGACCGCGTCATCCGGCGCGAGATAGCTGGGGCGATGATAGCCCTCAAGATAGAAGGGCTGCGCCGGGTCCTGCAGCGTGACTTCGCGCACCGAGTTCTGCGGCGCCTCGACAGTGTAGGGCTCGACCGGCTTCGGCGTGTTGGAGAGCTGGCCGAAATACCTTTCGACGATAGGGAAGACGACGTCGGGATCGAGATCGCCGACCAGCCCGATCACCATGTTGCTGGGAACGTAGTAGCGTTTGAAGAAGTCAGCGGCGTCGGTGGCGGAGAAGCTTTGCAGATCGGACGCGTAGCCGATGGTCGGCCGATGATAGGGGTTAGCCATGAACGCCGTGCCCAGGAACTGCTCGACCAGGCGACCGGTGGGACGGCTGTCGGTGCGCATGCGACGCTCTTCCATCACCACGTTGCGCTCTTTGTAAAACTGGCGCATCACGGGATGCATCATGCGGTCGGATTCGAGCGCGGCCCAGAGCTCAAGTTGATTCGACGGCATGGAGTACATGTAGGCGGTCTCGTCGTAGTTGGTGAAGGCGTTCAGGCCGACACCGCCGTGGCTCTCGACGACTTCGCCGAACTGGTTGGGGATGACGTATTTTTCCGCAGCGTCTCTCGCATTCTCCCAAGCCTTCTGCAGTTGCGCCAGCTTTTGCGGGTCTTGACCGACGCGCTTGATGCGCTCGGCTTCGTAGGCGGCGTAGGCTTGCTCGACCTTCTCAAGCGCGGGCTTCTCGGCGGCGTAGTCGGTGGTGCCGATGTCGGGCGTGCCCTTGAAGGCCATGTGCTCCATCATGTGCGCCAGGCCGGTTTCGTTGAGAGGATCTTGCGCGGAGCCGGCATCGACTTGAGTGAAGAACGAGAATACCGGCGCCTCAGGACGTCGCCACAGAACGACGGTCAGACCGTTGGGCAAGGTCTTGACCGAGACTCGCCTTTCGTAAGACGCAAGGTCCTGTGCCGCGAGCGGCAGGACGACCGCCAGCAGGAAAAGAGCGGCGAGTTTGGCAAACCAGAGCTTCATCATGCCTCCAGAGCAGGAAGATGTAAATTGTGCAAAGTGAAACGTTACGCAGAGAGGGACGGGCAAGTCAAACGAAAGGGAGCGGGAGCCTCGACTCTTGGGATTGAAATGACGGGCTTAATTCCGCCTAGAAACACAAAACCCAGCCGATTAGGCTGGGGCGGAAGGACTGGAAACATTCTTCCTAGTCAAACTCTACTTGCAATATAGCACATGGGGCGGGAATTTGTCAGTAGATGGGAAACTTATGTCTCATGGGCGATCTAGGGGTTAGGAATAACTGTTGTGTTTTTCGCAGTTGAATTAGCACACCTCGAAGATGCGGTAGACGCTGCCGCTGGGCTGGGTTTGATCGATGGCGCATGGCTGCGTTGTAGACGGGGCAGCCGGCGGCGGTTTTACCCGGTACGGTTTCGCTATGTGTATCCTGCTGCAGTCTGATGACAGATACTATCCATGCCGCATCGCCCTTGCATACTTCGCCGCGCGCATTGCATCATTCCTGAGACAGGCGAGGAGATGATGGCCAAAGAGACCGTGGTCGATGTCGAGGGCAGGCACCTGAAGCTGTCGAACCTGGACAAGGTTTTGTATCCCGAGGCGGGATTCAATAAGGGGCAGGTGATCGACTATTACGTGCGCATTGCGCCCGTGCTGTTGCCGCACTTGCGCGGGCGGCCGCTGACCATGAAGCGCTATCCCAACGGCGTGAGCGGTCCCTTTTTCTACGAGAAGAATTGCCCGGAGCATCGTCCCGATTGGGTGCAGACAGCGCGCGTGTGGAGCGGGGGCAATAACAAGTGGATGAACTATTGCATGGCGGAGGATTTGCCGACGCTGGTGTGGGCGGCCAACCTTGCTGATCTTGAGTTGCATACCAGCTTGTCGCTGGGTAAAGACATTTTACGGCCAACATTCTTGGTCTTCGATCTCGATCCGGGACCGCCCGCAAATATCGTGCAATGTTGCCAGGTGGGACTGTGGGTGCGCGACACCTTCGCCAAGCTACAGTTGCAAAGTTTCGCCAAGACTTCAGGATCGAAAGGTCTGCAGGTTTATGTTCCGCTGAATACCGCCGTGACCTATGAACAGACCAAGCCGTTCGCGCATGAACTGGCGCGAATCCTGGAGCGCGCGCATCCTGACAAAGTTGTGTCGGACATGAAGAAGGCGCTGCGCACCGGCAAAGTGCTGGTGGACTGGAGCCAGAACGACGATCACAAGACCACGGTGTGCGTGTATTCGCTGCGGGCAAAAGATCGGCCGACGGTTTCGACTCCGGTGAAGTGGGGCGAGGTGGAGAGTTGTCTGACGAAAGGCGACCCTAGCTTGCTGGTGTTTGAGGCAGAAGATGTGCTGGCTCGGGCGAAAAAATACGGAGACCTGTTTGAGCCGGTGCTGAAGTTGAAGCAGAAGCTGCCGGCGGTGGA
>PMWW01000170.1 GCA_003165795.1 Acidobacteriaceae bacterium | reverse complement strand
GTGAAGGAGGGCAGATCGGCCTGGCAAGGCCATGCCTGCGGATGTTGCTGAGAGCCTGATTTTTCAAACTGCACCGCTACCCGCGCCAGTCCTTCCTTGACTTCGGCAAGGGCCGCCACGCGGCCGGGGCTTAATTTCGGCGACTGCTTCGCCTATGCGCTCGCCAAGATCACCGGCGAGCCGCTCCTCTTCAAGGGGGAGGATTTCAAGAAGACCGGCATCCTATCCGCTCTCTAAACGAGAAGTCAGAACGGACAACTCCGCGGAAAACCAACGAACTGATTTTGTTTTGCAATGCCAGTGACTTTCTTGATCCCGATGCGGGTCATGCAGCTGGTGGATCATCGGCAAGCTGGGAACGCTTGTGTCATAGGTCATGAAGATGGGAAAGGTGTTGGGTTGAATCTGCGTGAGTTGGGTCATGAGGGTGCGGATCTGCCCATCCAAGTAGCTGTAGCTGACTTCCGCAACCCTCTAACACTGTGAGGAAGCCGGATTAGTGTCCAGGGCCTTCGCCGTGCCCAACGTATTTCCATCTGATATAAACATTGGGTGCCGTGGAAATGGCGGTAGCGATGATCGTGCCGCAGCCGACTAAGCGGCGCGTCTGGCGCGCGGACTCTAGTGCGCGTCCACCCTTTCCGCAGCCAATCGGAGTGTCACGATGGAAAATATTATCCCTCGCTGGGAATGGCGAACCTTCGGCGAAAGCTTTGGCGAGTCGGACGACCGATTCGCTGCGCTCGAGCCGGATAGCGTCCAAGAAAGCGACGAACTCTACTTTCTTTCTCCCGTTACCGACGAGAACGTCAAGGTCCGCGATCTGCTGATGGACATCAAGAAGCTTGAGCAGGTCAACTCCGAAGGTCTGGAACAGTGGAAGCCGGTGATGAAGGGCTCCTTTCCTCTGCCCGCTGCCGCATTGAAGAACGTCTTTGACGCGCTTGGTGTCGTCCCGCCACCCTTGGCGCGCACTAGCTATACGATGGAGCAGTTTCTCGCGGAACTGGTAGAGCCAGGCGGACGCGTGCGCGCAGTGAAGGTGCACAAGAAGCGGGCCCATTACAAGATCGACGGCTGCATGGCCGAGATGACCGAAGTCGTATCCGACGGCAAGAAAACACGCACCGTCGCACTCGAGTCAGAAGATCCCGCTGGCGTGATCGCCACTGTACGCAAACTCGGGTTAGATCGGTTTGAAAACATCAACTACCCGCAAGGCCTCAAGCAACTCGTCGGGATGAAAAGCTGAGGAGCTTCGCCATGCCACGTTACGCAGTCATCGATGTCGGCACCAACTCGGTGAAGTTCAATATCAGTGAGAGGCGCACGGACGGAACATGGCAAGTGTTAGTGGATCGCGCTGAGATCACGCGACTCGGCGAGGGCCTGGAGAAAACCGGTGAGATCAGTCACGATGCTATGGCACGCACCGTCTCCGCAATAGCCGCGATGGCGGCTGCGGCCCAACAAAACGGAGTAACCGCGATTGCGGCGGTCGGCACGATGGGGATGCGGACTGCACGCAACAGCCAACAGTTTATCGACGCGGTCCAGCAGCGCTGCGGTGTCCGGATCGAAGTCATCCCTGGTGAAGAAGAAGGCCGCCTGGCTTATCTTGCGGTCAAATCTGGTCTCGGTCTGGCGGAAGGATCACTAGCAATATTCGATACAGGCGGGGGCAGCACGCAATTCACTTTCGGTCGCGGTTCGGTAGTCGGAGAGCGTTTCAGCCTGAACGTGGGCTCAGTTCGATATACCGAGCAGTACGGCCTTGGCGGGGTAGTTTCTCCTGTGCAGCTCCGTGCCACGCTTGATGCGATCGGCGCCGACCTCGCCCGGCTCGGGACGGAGCGCTCGCCTGACGTGCTAGTCGGGATGGGAGGCGCAGTCACGAACATCGCTGCGGTGCAGCACGGGCTTGCGGAGTACGATCCCAACATCGTGCAGGGCTCGGTGATCGAACGCGGCGAGATAGAGCGGCAGATCGAGCTCTATCGTTCTCGGTCGCTGGACGATCGCCGCACAGTTGTCGGACTGCAGCCGCAGCGGGCTGACGTGATCCTGGCGGGCGCGTGCATCGTCAAGACGGTGATGGACAAGCTCAGTAAGGACAAGCTCTCCGTCAGCGACCGAGGGCTCCGGCACGGCCTGCTGATCGACCGCTTCGCGAGCTAATTCAGTTCTCAATAGCTGCTCCGGATCGGATTAGCGAAGAGTGGCCACCGTACGTCCAGAATGCACCGGGCGTGCGCGGCAACCTTGAAAGCGAACATTCTCGTGAGCAGCGGTAGCGACGGAGCTAACTTTTTCTTTCGCGATGACGAAAACCGAATTCTCGTGGGAAATGTCAAAGACCTGAAGAGACCAGCGGAATCGGGAGAGGAAATTCAACTGCTGCCTTCTCACTTGCAAGATTTCAGCGCCGCCAACAGGATCGGCTTCGTCCATCCGGGAGCTGTCGTGAGATCGCATGAATTGACGACCTTGCCCTTGTCCAGATGAAGAATCACTATTGGTTCCGGAAGGGCGCCGACGTGAGGGTCTGCTTCGTCGCTGTTGTCGTAAACGCGAAGTTCCGTCAATTTCCGAATCAGTCGGACCAGATTGAGACGACTCCGGTGATACCGTTCACGAATCTTGACCTCGGGAATGTCGTGCCCACCCCTCTCAACTCTGGAGCGCACGCGTGTAACGTGGAGCTCAGGTGTATTGAGGCCAAAGTACCAAACACGAACCTCAATTCCAGACTCCAACGCTCTCTCCAGCAGAGCTGGGATTGTGTTGCCCCCAAGGGTCGTCTCGAATGCGAAGTTCAGTCGTTCAGTGATTGCACGTTCCAGCAATCGTTTGCCTTCATGCCATGCGGCACTGTTGGCGTCTTCTTGGATAATGGTTGGATTCGCAGCAAGAATGCGCCTAGCAGCCTCGTCTGGATTGAAATATTCAACTCCATGCTGCAACAAGGCAGCGCCGCCAATGCTGCTTTTGCCGGCGCCGTTTGCTCCGGCTAGAACATAGATGCAGGATGGCCGACCTGTACTAGCCATGTTTGCGGGCTGCCAGCACTGCGGCTTTCCCCAACTGCTGCGGTGATGAACTAAAGGCAGCTTTCATCGCAGTGCGCGCGTTGGAGCTTTGCATTCGAGCGAGGAGTGCGTCGAATTCGCCGCTGAGCGCGTCAAGCTTGAATTCAGGCGCGTGCTTGAGGGCGTTGAACTGGTCCACCGAGATCAGAACTGCCTTAGGGCTGTCGTGCTTCGTTATTACAACCGTTTCTCCCTGAATTGCTTTTTCCAGAATGCGGCCAAATTCATTCTTGACCTCGGTCGCTGTAAATGAAGCTGGCTCCCTATATTCGCGGTGATGTCGATCCAGGGAAACGGATGACGCGTTTTTTTCTTGGCGGACGAATTGACGCTTGGGACGCTCGGGATGCTTCATAAGAACCTTTTCCCTCTACTAGCAGCTATTTTAGCTATTTTGTCCGATACGGGTCAACAGCGCCGGCCCTTAACTTCCGGTTTGCACGTCACTCGGGAGATATAGAAGCAATGAAAGTGCACACTGCAGCAACCATCGGCGGCAGCGAGCCCGTGGGAACTTGGATCAGCGGCTTGGCTTTTGTTCGGGAGCTATTGCTTACCTGCTTGTAGTGGTCGAGCTTCGGTGATTCTCATCTCCCGCCCTTTCCCAAGAACGGAGAAAAGATGGAAGACTTGACTAACCACCAGCCGCAGGCACCTTCTTTGGCGGTTTAGCTTTTGGAGACGGCGGCGTCTTGGCTTTCTCATCGACCGTCTTGTCGACCGTCTTGTCGGCCGTCTTATCGACCTTCTGGTCGGTCGTTTTGTCGGCCGTCTTATCGGCCTC
>PMWW01000027.1 GCA_003165795.1 Acidobacteriaceae bacterium | reverse complement strand
CGATCACGGTAGGGACAACCATCACTGGTTGCCCCCCGTACAGACCCGGACGGGCGCTTATTAGCGCATCCGGTTCTTATCTCGGATGAGTAGCGGCGAAGCGAGCGTCAGGAAAGGGATGGAGCTTGCGCGGTTGAGGAAGCCATCGCTGAGCCAAAACGAGGATGCGCGTCCATGGGATCCGGCGTTTCTGGCTCCGGCGACGAATAGTTCGCCACCAGAGCGCCAGCACCCGATCCCGAAACACCCCCAGACTGGCGAGGTTGCCCGGTACCGCGTAGTAGTTGAAGTAGCCTTGCACGACCGACTTGAGCCATTGTCCGGTTTGGGGCACGGGATCATGCATGCGCTCGCGGAGTTGCTGCTTCACCTCTCGCAGCTTGGTTCGCATGCGCTTGCGGATCGTGGTGCGCCGCACCATGAATCGCCCTAATCCATTTTTCCCGCTGATGTGCGTGAAACCTAGAAAGTCGAACGTTTCCGGCTTACCTTCCCCTCTTCGTTTCCGGTTCTGTTCGGCAAACCGCCCGAACTCGATCCGGCGCGTCTTGTCGGGATGGAGCTCCAACCCAAACTTTCCCAGCCGTTCCCGAAAGTTCTCCAGAAATCGATTGGCTTCGGCTTGGTGCTGGAATCCTAAGATGATGTCGTCCGCGTAGCGGACGACTACCACGTCGCCTTGCGCCCACTTCTTGCGCCAGACGTCCACCCAGAGATCGAAAACGTAGTGCAGGTAAATATTCGCGAGGAGTGGTGAAATCACCGAACCTTGCGGACTCCCTGTCTGCGTGTCCGACCATTTGCCTGCCTCCATCACCCCAGCCTTGAGCCATTTCTGGATCAGTCGCAGGATGCGGGGGTCGGCGACGCGATGCTCCACGAACTTGATCATCCAACTTTTGTCGAGGTTATCGAAAAATCCTCGAATGTCGGCATCCAGAACGTAGTTCACCTTCTTCTTCAGAAGCGCGTACGACAGCGCATCCAGCGCTTGATGCTGGCTGCGCCCCGGGCGAAAACCGTAGGAGAAGCCGAGAAAGTCTTCCTCGTAGATCTGGTTGAGGATGGTGGCCACGGCTTGTTGGACAAGTTTGTCCTCGATAGCCGGGACCGCGAGTGGGCGTTGCCGTCCATCTTCTTTCTCTATGTACACTCTTCTCGAGGGCCTCGCTCGATACGCTCCGCGATGAACTCGGCCATGAAGATCGGTTAGCCGATCCTCTAGTCCGTCTTCATACTCCTGCCAAGTGACGCCGTCCACTCCCGGTGCGGCCTTCCTCTTGAGAGAGTAAAAGCTTCCCCGTAGCAGATCGACGGTTAGATGGTGGAGCAAGGCAGTGAACTTCATCGCCTTGTTTTCCCTTGCTGCTTTCCGCACGCCCGCCAGCCCTTGGGACACGCCCTTCCCGCTCTGTGTCGGGTACGTGTTAGGTTGACTAGCGTTCTCCTTGATCAACGGCCTTCCCTCCCCACTCTCCGCCGGCAATGTTCCGTCTTTGTTCGAATGGTTCATAGGTACTATGCCGCTGTGTGACTCCTCGGGGACGTACATGCGAGCCGCGTGGCTTTTGCCTTCGCCCGCCGGCCTGCTGCCTGGTTGGACGGCAGGTGTCTCCGAGGTCTCCCGGTTCTCGTGCATGAAGCTTCTAGGCGTGTCTGGGGTCTTCGACTACGCCGGACTGAACAGGAGCTCGCGCTATCGCGCCTGTTCGTGCTGCCTTCCGCGCATGTTAACCACGTCGGCGTCCGGGTTGTATGTTTTCGCAGCTCAATAACCCACCCCGCCTATACCCCTGTCTACGCTTCGCTGTGTCCCTCGCGGTAGCAGCGCAAGACTCGGGGCCGAGTAGATCGCTAGTCCTTTCTCGTAAGAATTTTGCATTCTCTGCTTCATGCCGGTTTATCCCGGCGCACTAACATCGCCATTACACTCATTGTGGGTCAGTGAGCGCTATGGCCTGTGGCTGGTGAAAAACTCAATTTCAAGAAATCGTCGAAAAATAGATCGCCCTAGCTAAGGCCCTTCTTTTAACGATGTAGGTCGCTTCGGGTTTATGCCGCAATCTGCTAGGACAGTTTGCGCCGCAGTAGAGCAGCCACACCAAAAAAGCCTGAAGCGAACAGCAGGATGCTGCCGGGCTCAGGCGTCGAGCCGGTGGATGTGGTCGTGCCCTGCGCGGTAAGGGTGAAGGCTTCCGAAGGGATCGATCCCGTATCGTTCTGGGCCTGCGACGGACAGCCCGGCGACATGCAGCCCGCGCCGGAATTCTCATCCCAGTACATCGGATCGCCGTCGTTGACGATGCCGTTGCTGAGGGTTACCCAGTAGGTTCCGTTGCTCAAGCTCGGGCCGTTGAAGGTGCTGGATTCCCGGCAAACCTCAAAACCGAAGTGGTTCACGAAGCAGCTGGATTGGGTCAGCGCGACGGTCATATCCATCAAGTTATTGCCGAACGCCTGATTGCCGATCTGGACCTCGATCGAGGTTGCTACGTCGCCCGGCTCCAGCCAGGCGTAGAAGTCCATGCCGCCGATGTTGCCGTTGCCATTGGACACGGTGAAAGAGTCGGTCACCGAAAACCCGAAGTTGATGGTGAAGGCATCGACCTGGCCGTTGACAGGACCGTTGTCATAGACATTCCCCTGGGCCAGGGGCTGGAACGGTGGCAAGTGTTAGGCAGAGAAGGGTGAGCGACGCGATAAGAAACTTCATTTGAAGCACCTCCACGGCGGCGAATAATATACCTCAACTTAACAGCATTCGTTGCATAAATATTTGGAATCAACGTGGAGCATGGCGCTACTACATTGAGGTTGCGGGCATTTGTTTTTGGATCTGAACAGCTGGAAGGAATTTCAAAGTTTCGGGCGCTGTTTACTTTTAGCGGTGGCGCTAACAGCGCGGGTCCCGAAGGGGCATTGATCTTCGACCGAATGGGCAATCTTTATGGAGCGACGGTCTCTGGTGGCCCCGGCACCAGCGGTGGAACGGTGTAGCAACTGGTCCACTCGGGCACGGGCTGGACGCTCACCACCCTCACTGGAATTGTCGGGGGATCAGGAGGGCCGCACGGCAGCTTAACCATGGATGCAGCCGGAAATTTCTACGGGACCACCTACTGTGACGGCACTCACGGCTATGGATCGGTCTTCAAAGTCGCGCCGCAACAGGACGGCACCTGGCTGCTCACCGATCTTTATGACTTCACGGGCCTCGACGACGGCCGTTGGCCGATTGGCAGCGTGGTCATCGACGCCAGTGGCAATCTCTGGGGTACGGCCTCCCGTGGAGGAGATCGCAGCCTCTGCTCTCCTTTGGGTTGTGGCGTGATCTGGGAGATCACGCCGTAGCGGAATAGCTGGCGCAAAATCGCCATAGCACAAGTAATCCAGCGGGATCGCCCCTTTTCAGGATTGCTTGTGTAATCGCCTGATTTCGCCAGAAACATTTAGCGGTTAGGTCCCTGATGTGGGACAATCCACACGTTAGCAAATAGGAAACGTTCAACGGATCGCATTCGTAGAGGAGATCAAGACAGTGAACCCACAATCACTTTCGACATCAATTCTGCGCGGTAGCTTGTCTAAGGCAGCCTGCGCAACAGTCCTGGTTTATGGCCTGACAATGGCTGCAGGGAGAACAGCAGAGGCGCAGACATTTACTGTCCTGCACGCTTTCACCGGCGGAGAAGACGGCGCCGAACCCGTTGCAGGTCTGACTCCCGATGGCACCGGAATCTTCTACGGGACCACCTACGGATCCGGAATGGATAATCAGGGAACGGTTTTTCAACTCAAGCAGACGGGGGGCAACTGGGTCCTGCAGACACTTGCGTCGGGGCTAGACTACCCCGAAGGCCGCGTCGTGTTTGGTCCTCATGGCTACCTTTACGGTATGACCTCGGGAGGGCAATGCTTCAGCGGCTACTTCTATTGTGGCGGAGTTTATAGCTTGCGACCAGCGTGCAGCAATCCGAACTGCCCGTGGCTGGTATCCAGTCTTTATCAATTCCACGGGTCCGATGACGGAGGTAATCCCGGCATTGGCCCTCCCGTGTTTGACCAGGCTGGAAACCTCTACGGGACGACATTCGATGGAGGTACTACCGGCAATGGAGTTGTTTTCACGCTGACACCACCCCTTGACGGGGGGCCGGGCGAATGGACAGAGAGTCCCATCTATAGCTTTACGGACGGCAGCGACGGGAAGTGGCCCTCGGGCGGAGTGATCTTCGATTCTGCCGGTAACCTCTACGGGGCCACTCAACATGGAGGCGCCTACGATGACGGAACCGTCTTCAAGCTATCGCCATCGGGATCCGGCTGGGCGATTACAACCCTCTACACTTTTCAAGGGGGGACCGACGGGCAGCTGCCAATTGGCGGGCTGATCTTGGACGGCTTCGGCAATCTGTATGGAACCACTGCAGGTGCTGGAGCCGCCGGAGGCGGGACGGTGTTCAAGCTGTCGCCATCCGGCATAGGTTGGACTTTCAGCGTGTTGTACGGTCTGCCCGGTGCGCCCAATCAAGGTCCTTTCGCCAGTCTCACCATAGATACCGCGGGTAATCTTTACGGCACAACCGCCGGTGAAGGCACCTATGGCTCCGGCTCTGTTTTCAAGTTGATGCCAGATAACGGCGGTTGGAGCTATACCGATCTCTTTAACTTCAATTTCCGCGACGGCGTTGTGAATCTGACGGGATATCACCCCTCTAAGCGACGTCGTCCTGGACGCCAGAGGCAACCTGTACGGCACAGCGAACTTAGGCGGACTAACGGGCACAACCTGCTTTCCGGGATGTGGTCTCGTCTGGGAGATCACACCGTAGCTACTTGTCCTCGGCGTCGAGCCGGGATGGCGGTCGATAAATCGCCATTACAGTG
>PMWW01000086.1 GCA_003165795.1 Acidobacteriaceae bacterium | reverse complement strand
GCCATTATGTTCGGCGTAATCTGGTCGCCCCACAAACCACTCTCAGCGCCTTCACGAATAAAGCGGGTTAAACATTGCTGGAGTTATATGAAAACCCTGCTGATGTCCACTTGCGCTGCCCTTTGTCTAATGCAAACGGCTTGCAATTGGGGCACAAAACCCGAACCGCAAGTCAAATCGCGGGCCAGACTATTTCGAACGAAAAGTGAAGTGTTTTGAGCTTGCCAATAAGGTTGAGGACAGTCGTTTCAAGGACGCTTCGGGATCAGGTTTTACGCAAATACAATATTCTCCCCTTCGTAATTCATGTATCGTGTCCGCAACTGTAATGGGCAAGACTTCGTTGACCTTTACTATAGACGACCTACTGACCGACGAGACCTTATGGATGCAGAGCTGTCGCAAAGGCGATAGCTGCAAGGAAGCTGGGGACAAACAGGAAGCAGTCATGCGGGATCTCCGGGCGCCCCCAAAGAGTAAGGCAAAGCGTAGCCAAATCTACGACTCTTCAAATCCTCTTCCGCCCGTGGACGTAATACAATAGCGCCATGCTGACCGACGACGACAAAAAGTGGATTGCCACCGAAGTTTCCGCAAGTGAAGAGCGCATAGGAGCGCGGATGGAGAAGATCGAAACCGCCTTGCTCACCGAGTTTCACAAGTGGGCCTCGCCGGTAATCACGAGACTCCGGAGTCATTCGGATGCTTTACGAACGATGGACCTGGAATTGGAAGCTCTGCAGGGAAGGGTGGACAAACTGGAGGGGAAATAACCGTGCGGGTGCCCCACGCATTCGCGGTTTTCGAATGTGTGGGAGATCAAGAGCGAATCCGAAGCCACACCACTCCGAGGCCGAGCCGATCACTGCCCCACTCATTCCAAAGGCAGGAATGAGTGGGCCAACCGGCGGGCATGGATATCGACCGGGAGCCTCCGTGGCTAAAGCCACAGTGATTATGACGCAAGATTCGTCGGGCTCAAGTCCGGTACTTCCATCCAGCTTTTGCTGAAAAGTTGGAGTCGACATGTTTTGAAGGGCGCACCTTCACGTGCGCCGCCCTAGTCTAAACCCTCTATTTTTGTCATTCCGAGCGGCTTCAGCCGGCAAAGAAACTGCGATTTCGACTTTCAGCAAACTGTCGAAGCCGTGCCCTGATCCAAACCGGACCAGCAGTAATTTATGGCGTAGGTTGTAGTTGCTAATCGCTAGTCACTAGTGTGCTCAGTGGATTTGCGATGTAATTGCCGCCTTCTCCTTGGTCACTACTTCTTTCGGCAAGGGAGCGTAGGAGAGCGCTTCTACCATGGTTTGCCCCTTGTCGACCATCCAGAAGAGAAAATCCTTCAGTATCTTTCCCTTGTTGGCGTCGGCCGGGTTGGTGGGAATCAGCAACCAGGTAAAGCTGGCGATGGGGTATGCGTTCTTGCCCGGCGGGTTGGTGATCGAGATCCGGAAGTCGGCTGGCATTTTCACTCCCTCGGCCGCGGCGGTCGTGCTCTCCAAGCTGGCCTTGATGAAGTTGTGAGCGGAATTCTGCACGGAGCCGAATGGAATTTTGTTTTGCAGGGCATAAATAAGTTCGATATATCCGATGGAGCCGGGTAGCTGCCGGATCGAGCCCGCCACGCCTTCGTTACCCTTGCCGCCGATGCCTACTGGCCACTTCACCGAGGTTCCTTTGCCGACGACATTCTTCCAGTCAGCACTCACTTTAGAGAGATAGTCAGTGAAGATGTAAGTTGTCCCGCTGCCATCGGAGCGGTGAACGACCGTAATGTTCTGGTCGGGAAAATTCACCCCGGGATTGACTTTGGTAATTCTGCCATCGTTCCACTTGGTGATCTTGCCCAGATAGATGTCGGCCAGCACGTCGGGAGTGAACTTCACCTCGCCGTTCACGCCGGGAATGTTGTACGCCGGAACTACGGCTCCAAGAACGGTGGGAACGTGCAGTACCTTGACCTTGGATTGGGCAATCTGCTCATCGCCCATGGGGCCGTCGCTGGCGCCAAAATCCACCGTGCCCGCCTGCACCTGACGAATCCCGCCGCCGCTGCCAATCGACTGATAGTTGATCTGAATATTGGAATGCAGATTGTGGTACTCGTTAAACCACTTGGAGTAGATGGGGTACGGAAAGGTTGCACCGGCTCCGTTCAAAGTCGTCTGCGCCAACGCGCAAGTGGCAAGCACAGCGATGCAGAGGAGCACCCTGAGAGAGCGAATCACGTAGTATCCTCCTGATTTTGGCTGAGATGAGTTCAATCGTGGTTCTACGCCAGGATTGTTACAATTTTGTTACACACGGGTGAATTTCGGGTGAAGACGAGCACACGAAGAGGTTGCGTTGCCCGGCCGACGGAAGCACCGCCCCCTGTGTTCTGAATTGCTGCGCTTACATTTTTTGGCGCCGCCTGAGGTCCTCGATAAACATTTGCTCGACCGGCTTGTCATAGGCGCGCAGCACGTGTCGCACGCTGTGTCCGCTGACCAAGTGACACACTTCTTCTGCAAGATTCTTGGCATGGTCCCCGGCGCGCTCCAGGGCCTGGGTCATGAACAGCACGTGGAAGCTCTCCTGGCGCGGTGCGTTTTCCTGGTTCTCCAGATGGCGCAAGAAAATGAGGTTGCGCAAGCGATCCAGTTCGGCGTCAGAACGCAACACCGATAGGGCGCGATTGAGATCACGCTGACTGAAGGCATCATGCACATCGCCGAGCATCTTCTCCAGGCGCGATGCCATTAGGGTGAGGTCGCGAATGTCCCGCAGCTCAATGCGACTACCGACGGCCGCCGCCCGATTGCTGCAGTTGAGCAGAAGATCCCCGACGCGCTCCAGGTCGATGATGAATTTTAGACATGCCAGCAGCTCGCGGGCCTGAGCTTCGCTCACCTGGGTTATGATCGCGGTCACTCCCTGATCGATAACGCGGTCGAGGGTGTCGAGTTCCTTCTCGCGCTCACGAACTCCATCCAAAAGAGAAGGCACGCCGGTGGCAATTCCTTCGGCAACAATGCCGGCTGCAATTCGTGCTACCCGGCAGGCTTGAAGCGTCTGCTCGTGCAGTTGGGCGCAGATGGCGTCAGGAGTAGTAGGAACGGTCTCGGCTGTGCTCATTCGGTTCTCAAGAACTTGCCGCACGCACCAGCACGTTTGTCTGGGCCCGGGCGTTCGTGAGCCAGCACTGCGGGTGGGTGGGTTACTAATTGAAGGATAAAAGGGCGGTGTGAATTGTCAATGAAATCTGCGTGAAGTTCACTTTAATTCACAGGCAGGCGTATTCGAATTGCTACGATGTTGCGCTGAGGAAACTTGAAAAAACGGACCCATCGCCTGCTGAAGCCTGCTCGTGATGACAACGGCAAAGTGTGAAACTCCCTAAGCTGGAACGGGCACCGGCTGCCGAGGCAAGGTGAAATAGAAGGTAGAGCCGTGATTCAGTTCGCTCTCGGCATGAATAGTGCCGGAGTGCGCCCGCACCACATGCTTGACAATCGCCAGCCCCAGGCCCGTTCCTCCCGACTCGCGCGAGCGTGCCTTATCCACACGATAGAAGCGCTCGAACAAGCGCGACAGATGTTCGCTGGGAATGCCAGAACCAAAGTCGCGAACGTAGAACTGCACGCCTTCTTCCGTCTCGCAGCCGCCGACCACGATCTTTCCGCCCTGATCGCCATACTTGAGGGCATTATCGATCAAGTTGGAGAACACCTGGTGAATGGCGTCGCGATCCACCAACACCGCGGAGGTTGCCATGTTCATCACCGACAGTTCGATACCCCGGCTGGCTGCGAGGTCCTGAAAGGTCTGCACCGCGTCGTCGAGTAATTCCTGCGGCATGGCGAACTGGAAGTTGAGCTTCTGCTCGCCCGACTCCACTCGCGCCAGCACCAGCAAATCCTCGGTAAGCCGTGCCATTCGCGTGGCGTTCTTGCGAATGATCTCGACGAATTCCCGCAAATTGTCCGGCATGGCGTGGCTATCGAGCAGAGTTTCCGAGTAACCCTGAACCGAGGTCAGTGGCGTGCGAAGCTCGTGCGAAACGTTGGCAATGAAATCGCGCCGCGTCTTTTCCACCCGTTCGATCTCGGTCTGATCGTGCAACACGGCAACCGCGCCTCCGCCCGGCATGGGAGCGGCGGTCACGTCGAAAATGCGGCCGGAGAAAATCTTGGCCGCACGAGCCATGGTCACCTCGCGATGACTGAGAGCGTTTTGCACCGAAGCTAGAATCTCAGGATCGCGCACCGACTGCACCAACGGGGCTCCCAGCCGGATTCCACTCGGCAGCAAGCGCTCCATCCGCTCGTTCGCCCACAGCACGCGTTCGTCCTGGGAGACTGCGATCACCGCCTCCTGCATCGAGTTCAGCAGCGTCTCCAGTGTCTGGCGACTGTTTTCCACGGCACGAAAACCCTCTTCCAGCTTGCGCGCCGTCTTATCCAGGGCAGAAGCGACATGGGCGATTTCGTCGTTCGACTCTTCCTGAATTCGCGCCGACAGATCGCCAGCCGCGACCCGCTCGGCGAAGTCCGTGATCCGCAGCAGTCTTCGCCCAATGGACTGGGTTGCAACAAAAGCCAGCAGCAAGGCCAATAATCCGGCAACCCCAGATCCCTCCAATAGGTCCCTGCGAATCTGCCGATTGCCTTCACGAATGGAATTGAGCGGATAAGCCATGCGCACCGCGCCCCCGGAAATCGGGACCGCCACGTAGAGCAGTTCAACGCCAGTGGTTTTGCTGAGACGGGTGGAACTCCCTATCTGTCCTTGTAATGCGGAGACAAACTCAGGCCGGGAGGCGTGGTTTTCCATCTTGTCCGGCTCGGCATCGGAGTCGGCGAGGACCTTGCCGCTGGCCTCGATGACGGTGATGCGCGTCCCCGCGGCCGCGGCAGCCTGGCTAGTGATTGGATTCAGCGATGCCGGAGGTGCACCTGCGACGCGCGCAGCGAACATCAGCGTCTTCTGTCGCAGCGAAGTCTCAATCTCGCGGCGCAGCATGCTCTCCCAGGCATGGCCGATGAGCAAATCAAGGGAAACAGTACACGCCGCGATGATTACCAAGGCCGCGAGAAACAACTTCAGGAAGATGCGACTCTTCACGATGAGGCTCTTCAAGGTTTAGGAATTTCGAATCGGTAGCCCGCTCCACGCACTGTCTTTAGATAACGAGGCTCGTCTGGGTTCTCCTCGATTTTCTCACGAATGCGCCGCACATAAACGTCGACCGAGCGCGGCGTGACGTAGTGAGTATCGCGCCAGACGGCATCGAGCAACTGGTCGCGGGTGAAAACGCGTCCTGGGTGGCGCGCCAGGTATTCGAGCAGGCGAAACTCGGTGGCCGTGGTCTGGGTAAGTTGACCGCGGACCATCAACGTCATGCCCCCGCTGTCGATCTCGATATCGCCGGCCTTCACGATCGCCGGCGCCAGCGGACGCTCGAAGCGCCGGAGCACGGCGCGGATGCGGGCCACGAGTTCGCGCGGGCTAAAGGGCTTGGGAATGTAATCGTCAGCGCCGAGTTCGAGGCCAATCACGCGGTCCGATTCGCTGACTTTCGCGGTCAGGAAAATGACCGGAGTCATGGCCAACGACGACGTCTGGCGAATACGGCGGCACAGTTCGAGGCCGTCGCCTCCAGGAACCATGATGTCTAACAGGAACAGCGCCGGGACCTGCTTCTCGGCCTCGGCAATCACTCCGGCGGTAGCGGCAAACGTGCGCACGCCATATCCGGCGGATTCAAGGTGGTGACGAACCAGGCGCGAAATATCGGTGTCGTCTTCCACGGTAAAGATGGTTTGTTTCACGGCTGTATTGTAGCCGACGGCAGGCGAGGAACTGTCGTATGCTGGGATCACATGGATAAGACTACATCCATCATTGTTAAAGGATGATGAAACCGGGGAAAGTAATTCTGGACGGGTATCTGCGGCCGGCGACCTCCTATGTATCACAGAGTAAGATACAGAAGATCAAATCTTGGGGTTATACCACATTGTGAGATAAGGCGACTCAGGTTTCGGCTTGTATCAGGGCACGACCTGACATCCTTGCGGAAAGGCCGGAGTTGGAAAGCAGCAGGATGGACGACGATCGAGTCCCGCGAAGCGGGACGGAAGAGTTCAGCCCAGCGCTTCAGCACTGGTAGGCCCCAATCTCATAATTGGGCCCCGCAGGGGCGGCACGCGATGATGTCAACAGAGCCAGATATAAAACAAAACGCCCCGCCGCGGCGGAGTGGAGCGACACAAAGATATCAGTGGATGGTATTTGTCAGCCACGCCCGCGTAAGGTAATCGGTCATGCTGAGTCCAAACAAGATGAACAGAAAGAAGATCGCGGCGATGACCGTCACCATGGTCAGCTTGGTACTGTAGCGCAGATGCATGAAGAACAGGGCCACCAGCGTGCCCTTGATGGTCGCGATCAGCAACGCCAGCACGATATTGAAAACGTGCAACTCAACCGTCGCCGCAAAAACCGTCAGGCCGGTAAAGATCATTAATGCAGCCCAGATCGTAACGTACATCCGGATGGGCACCACGTGGGACATGGGGTCAAAATGTTCTTGGGCCGAACCGGGATGGAAACGGTCTTGTAAGTTATGCATGATTAGCCGCCGTGTTTCTTGCTGATCAAATAGAGCAGCGGAAAAAGATAAATCCACACCAGATCGACGAAGTGCCAATATAGGCCCACGTTTTCCACCGGAGTGAAATACGAGGGAGTAAAGGCCCCCATCAAGCCTGCAATCATGATCCACAGAACCAGGCCTATGCCGATAATCATGTGAAAAGCGTGCAGGCCGGTCATCGCCCAATAGAGCGAGAAATAAATTTGGGTATGCTGAGGGTCAGTGGCCGGATGTGCGGGATCGCCGGTCTCAAAGTGGAAATTGGGACCGGGGAATTCGTGATGCACCCAGTGTTCGTGATACTCAATCCCCTTGATGCCCAGAAAGCCGAAGCCAAAGACCATCGTAATCAGCAGCAGGATGGCCATCAGCTTGGGCTTGCCCATCTGGGCGGCGCGAACTCCCAGCGCCATGCTCAGCGAGCTGCAGATCAGCACGGCGGTATTGGTCGCGCCCAGCCAGATGTTCATCTTCTGGCTGCCTTCGACGAAGGCTTGATAGTAGGAGGCGCGGTACACCAGGTAGGCGCAGAAGAGTCCGCCAAAGAACATGATTTCGGTTAGCAGGAACATCCACATGCCGAAGGTGGAAGTTTCCTGCTGCTGCTCCATGTCGGCGAAGTGGTGTTGCAGCGCGTGTTCGGCGACTTGGATATCGCTAGTGGCCAACGCTGACCTCCTCTTGCGGCTGGTGCTCGTAGTCGTAAGCCTCCCAGGTCACGATGGGAGTTTCGTCGAAGTTGTGCGTGGGCGGCGGCGACGGAGTCATCCACTCCAGGCCGACGGCATTCCACGGATTCGGCGGAGCGAGTTCACCATAACGCAGCGACCAGAGGAAGTAGATCATGGGCAGCACATAGCCCACGGCAAGAATCGACGCTCCGGCCGTCGAGAGCACGTTCAGCACCTGGAACTCCGGCGGATACGCGTGGTAGCGGCGCGGCGAACCCATATACCCCAGAATAAACTGCGGAAAGAACGTAGTGTTGAATCCCACAAAAACCAGCAATGCCGACAGCTTGGCCCAGGCTTCGGGATACATTCGGCCGCTGATCTTGGGCCACCAGAAATGCAGTCCCGCCATGTAGGCCATCACCATGCCGCCGACCATCACGTAATGGAAGTGGGCCACCACAAAGTAGGTGTCGGTGACATGCACGTCGATGCCGAGCGACGCGAGGAATACGCCCGTCAATCCACCAACGGTAAACAACCCGATGAAGCCGAAGGCATAAAGCATCGGCGTCTCGTACCGTATCGAACCTTTGTAAAGGGTCGCCGTCCAGTTAAAGACTTTCACCGCCGACGGGATGGCAACCAGGTAGCTCAGCAGCGAGAACACCAGCGCAGCATAAACCGAGATTCCCGCCACAAACATATGGTGCGCCCAGACCAGGAAGCCGAGAACGGCAATTGCGATCGAGGCCAGCGCGACGAATTCATACCCGAACACACGCTTGCGCGAGAAGCAGGCGATGATTTCGCTGATGACGCCCATGCCCGGCAAAATCATGATGTACACGGCGGGGTGGGAGTAGAACCAAAACAAGTGCTGGAACAGTAAGGGATCGCCGCCCAGTTGCGGGTTGAAGACGCCAATGTTGAACGCCCGCTCCAGCGCCACCAGCAGCAAGGTGATGGCGACTACCGGAGTACCCAGCACCATGATCAGCGCAGCCGCGTAGTTCGACCAGCAGAACAGCGGCAGCCGACGCCAGGTCATGCCGGGCGCTCTCATGCGGTGAATGGTGACGATGAAGTTCAGGCCGGTGAAGATGGAGGAGAAGCCGGCGATGAAAATACCAATGGCCGCTCCGATCACGTGAGTATTGGAGTAGGTCGTGCTGAACGGCGTATAGAAGGTCCAGCCGGTATCGACGCCACCGGTCACCATGGCGACGATGGCGGTGATGGCTCCCGCCATGTAGATGTACCAGCTCAGCAGGTTAATTCGCGGGAACGCCAGGTCCTTGGCGCCGATCATCAGCGGAATCACGAAATTGCCGATTACGGCGGGCACCGAGGGGATCAGGAAGAAGAACACCATGATGATCCCGTGCATCGTGAACAGCTTGTTATAGGTGTCGGACGAAACCAGATCGCCGGCCGGCGTCAGCAACTCCAGGCGGATCAGCATGGCAAAAAAGCCGCCGATCCAGAACATGGCGGTGATCGAGATGAGGTACAGCATCGCGATACGCTTATGGTCTGAGGTCAGCAGCCACGACTTGATGCCGTAATTCGAATTCAGGTAATTTTCGCGCTCGACGCTTTGTACAGCGGTTGCCATGTCTCACACCTTCAGGGTTCTAAAACCTTATTGCCCGTTCGACGATACGGAAGCGGCTGCCTGGTTGCTTGCCGGTCCACTCGCCGGTTGCGATAGCGACTTGATGTAGGCCACCAGCGCCATCAAGTTTTCCTCCGATACCTGGCCTTGAAAAGTCGGCATGATGGGCTTGAAGCCAGAAACGATTTTCGCGCCGGGATTCAGGATGGACTCGCGAATGTAATTCTCGTCGGCCACCACGGTGCGGCCATCGTCCAGCAATACCGGCTTGCCAAAGATATTCGTTAGATTCGGACCTCGCCCCTGAGTGTCGAAGCGGTGGCAGGTTGAGCATCCTAATTGCTGGAACAGCTGCTGGCCATTTTCCGCCAGCGAACCGGTCGCGCCGCCGCCGCTCAGCCATGCCTGGTAGGCATAGGGCTCCATCACAATCACCTGGCCAATCATCCCCGAGTGGTCGGTGCCGCAGTATTCGGCGCAGAACAAGTGATAGGTCCCGACCTTCGTAGGATGAAACCAGGTGCTGGTATAACGGCCGGGCAGCACATCAGCTTTGATGCGAAACGCCGGCACATAGAAACTGTGGATGGCGTCCTGCGAACTCATGATCATCTTGACATCGCGGCCCAGCGGCACGTGCAACTGATTAATCTCGCGCTGCCCGGTCTCATGCTCAAACTTCCACATCCACTGCTTGGCGACAACGTAAACTTCCATGGCGCCTTGCGGCGGCCGGGCCTCCTGGAAATAAATGAGCGAGCCCCAGGCGAAAAAGATCATGCAGATGCCCAGCGGGATCAGCGTCCACGCCAGCTCCAGCGGCAGCGAGCCTTCAATCTGCACCGGATGAGGATGAACCGAGCGCCGATACTTGACGGCGAAGACGAAAATCAGCACGAAGATGAGCAGCGTGAAAAACGCCGACACCGCGACCAGCAAAAAATAAAGTCCGTCCACCTGCCATGCCAGTGCCGAGGCACGCTCAGGAAAGAGTGGGAGGTTCTTCCACATATCGATCAGGCCCGTCCTGTTCCCTTGTCGCCGCCGTGCGAGTCTGCCACCCCGTCACGCGCAAGGGCGGCGCGCGTCGGGGACCCCGGTTTATCGCGGCGAAACATCACAATCAGAAATCCGCCGAGAATCAGCATGGTGGCAGCTCCGGCCAAACGCATGATGTTGGTGACCACAGCGCCGTATCGCCCGGTGTTCGGGTCGTAGTGATAGCAGTACAGCACTACCTGGTCCGCCAGTGTGCCAATCTTGTCGCGCGACGCCTCGATCAAGCCGAGGCGAATGTCTTTCGGCGAAAATTCAACTCCGTAGTAATACTGTGCGAGCTTGCCCGTCGGCGTCACCAGCATGATACCCGCGGCATGAATGAATTGCCCGGTTCGTGGGTCGCGGTGATAACGGAAGCCAACCGCATCCGCCAACTGCTTGATCTGCGGCTGCTGACCGGTCAGAAAATGCCAGCCGTCGCCATTGGTCTTGTGCTCCAGATGCTCGTTCATACGGGCAATGTAAATCTGCTTCTTCTCGGCGGCATCTTTCGGAGTTTCATCCGGATTGAAGCTGACCGAAACCACTTCGTACTCTCTGCCAGGAGTGAACTTCAACATGCTGAGCGCGCTGGCCTCGCCGGCCAACTCCTCGCTGCACAGCATGGGGCAGGTGTAATACACCAGGTTCAGGATCACCGGCCGCCCCGACTGAAAATAATCTCCCAGCTTCACCGTCTTTCCGGTTTCGTCCTGGAACTGCAGATCCAGCGGCACTTGTTGATTGAGGCGCTGATCGATCCCGACGTTCGACAGGTCGGCCGGATTGACCTGCGAGGCGGGCTGCGTGCTTCGGTCCTGGAATGACGAAGGCGCCTGGGCGGCGGCGAATGAAGTCGTCGTCGCCAGAAGTGCCAAAGCCATCGTGATTTTGAACCTCTTCACTGCAAAATCCAGTTCTGCAGCCTTAGGGCTGCTTGGGCTGTACGCCGGCTCCGTTGGAAGCACCCGGTTCAGATGCCACAGGCGCTCCGCCTGAAGTCGCAGTTTGCGCGGCTGCCTCGGGCGGCGAATTAGGACGCACCGGCAGTCCGCGCTCCTCGACCAGTTGCATCGCCAGCGATATCGGCAGATGCACGTTCCCGCTCGTATCGGTAAACGGCTGCGGCGTGTTCAACAGCTTCTGTTCCGACTCCATGAACTGGCCCATCTCGCCGGCATCATTCACCTGCAAACGCGGCTCAGGGAAAACTGACAGATTCACCGGCGGCGTGTTCTGCAAAACCGAGCGCGGCGTCTCCGCCGGAGCCTGCTTTTGCGCGCTCATCATGGGATTCGGGTTGCCCTCGGGAAACAAAGCTTCGCTCCGCGCCATGAAGCGGAACATTCCCCAGATCACCAGCTCGATGAAGACGCCGGCGAGGAACAGCCCGATGAGGAACCAGAGAATGCCTGCCGGGCTAAGATCGGCGCGCTCGTAGTCGACCTGCGGATTGCGCAAAGGATCGTAGTTGGTGTGATCAGTGGCCATGTCCCGATCCTTGCTGCAAGAAGTTTGGTATCTGCGGCTCGTAAAGCGGCAACAGCGGCCGCTGCCGGAAGTTGTAGAAGAAGTACGCCAGCCACACGCCGCCCACGGCGAGCGGTACCAGGACGTACCAGATGCTCAGATAAAAGTGACCGCGCTCATGGGCGAAGTTGGGCACCACGTACCAGTAGATGTCGACTACCCGCATGAACATAAGAAATACCGCGAGTCCGATGAGGCGGCTGCCCGCCCGTTTGCGTTCGCGCGACAGCAACAGCGCGAAGGGCAAGGCGAAGTGGAAAAGAATAATGATGAGCGCCACCACGCCCCATCCGCCACGTATGCGGTTCAAGTACCAGCTGATCTCTTCCGGCAGATTACCCGCCCAAATGATCAACCACTGCGAGAACGAGAAGTAGGCGAACAGCATGACAAAGGCCAGCATCAGCTTGCCGAGGTCATGGAACTGCGTGGGCTTGATGATTTCGCGATATGGACTGTAGCGCGTCAGCAGGGTCAGCATGATGACGCAAAAGGCCAGCGCCGACAGACCTTGTCCGGCGAGAAAGATGAGACCGTAAATGGTCGAACCCCAGTGCGGATCGAGCGACATCACCCAGTCCACCGCCGCAAACGACAGCGACAGCGAGTACAGCACCAGTCCTAAACCGCTCAATCCCTGGAAGCGCGGCTGAATTCCTCCCGGCAGTGGGCTGTCTTGCATGTCACCGCGCTTGTTGAGCACCGTGGCCAACGCAATCCAGATGACGAAATAAATGATCCAGCGCGCAAACCAGCCGCCCCATCCCCCGGTATGCAGGTACCAGCGATTGTGCTCAGTGAGCGAGGGATCGTTCATCCACTCGTAAAGATGATGCCGTCCAAACAGAATCGGCAGGAACAAAACGAACATCAGCGGCAGGCACTTGCTGGAAGCTTCCAGCACGCGCCGGATCGAAAGGCCCCAGAATCCGCCGGAAAGATACTGCACCATCAGCAGGCCGAGGCAGCCCAGGCTGAGCCCAAGCCAGAACATGTAGGCGATCAGGTAGCCGCGCAGGAATTGGTCCAGCGAGATCACCGTTCCCACGATGCAGACCACGACTCCGACGACGCCGACTATTAGCGAGCGCTTCTGCCATTGCGCCGCCTGGGCGGGAACGGCGTAGTCGGCTTGGCGGAGATTTGCAGTTTCGTTGCTCATTTTTTCTGCTCGCCTCCCTTGGCCGGAGGCGCTTCCGCTTGCGACGCTGCCTTGACCGCCGTCGTGGCTCCCTGCGTGTCATAGGCCGGCATGATCGTCACCCCCGCCGGCGGCGCGCTGGCGATCTGCTGTCCCGCAGGAACGTCAGCCTCGGTGGCGTGCTGGCTCAGTTGCAGAGCGCGAATGTAGGCCGCGATCGCCCAACGGTCTTGTGCTGAAACCTGCCCGGCATAGTCGGGCATGGCGCCTAAGCCGTTGGTCATGACGTCGAAGAAGTAGCCGATGGGAGCTTTGCGTAAGCGATCGATGTGATACGACGGCGGATGCCGGTAACCGCGCTGCACGATCATGCCGTTTCCGTCGCCCACCAGCGAATGACAGGGCGCGCAGTAAATGTTGTAGCGCTGTTGTCCACGGGCCATGACCTCAGCCGTCACCGGAAAGGGCAGGTAGTCGCCGTCGTTGTTGCCGACCTTGCCGGTGTAGAAATAAGTGTCCGCATCCAAGTGTCCGCGAGCCACCGTGCCGGCGATGATCGGACGCGCCGATCGCTTGTCGGCATAGAAATCGTTTTCACGCAGCGGGCGGTAATAGGGCTGGTTCTGCATGTCTTCGCGACAGCCGGCCAGCAGCAGTAACGCCGAGACCAATAGCGCGTAGGCCGTCAACTTGCCGAGCGAGCTGGGGCGATGGCGGAAACGCAACACCGGCGTCGGCTGCTGATTCTTGAATTGCGCTAGCCGATTAATGCGGCACCTCCGAAATCGAGGTTGGCCGCAGACTCTCCATAAACCGCTGCGTGCCGTCCATATCGAACTTGGGATCGGCGGCCTCCACACAAAGAAAGAATTTGTCGCGGGTCACCAGGGAGAAACGGTCGACGTTGAACAGCGGATGATGTGGCATCGGCAGGCCGTTCAGGGCAAACATTCCGAAGACTCCGCAGAGTCCGGCGAACAAAATCGTCAACTCGAACGTCGGAACGATAAACGCCGGCCACGACTGATAAGGTTTGCCGCCGATGTTCAGCGGATAAGAGATGCAGTTGATCCAGTATTGTAGGCCGTATCCGGAAGCCCCGCCCAGGATGCCGCCGACCAGCACGATCAACGGCACGCGGCTCTTGTGAAAGCCGACGGCCTCGCTGGCCTCCTCGATGGGAAACGGGCTGTAGGCGTCGAACTTGCGATAGCCAGCCGCATGGGCAGCCTTGGCGGCGTCCACCAGATCGGTGGGCGTATCGAATTCGGCCAGCAAGCCGTAAATTGCCGGTGAGAGCTGTGCGTGACTCACTTGGCTTTCACCTCCGCTTCCGGCAGCAACGCCCGCATTTCAAAGATCGAAATCGATGGCATGATGCGAATGAAGATAAACATCGCCGTGGCGAAGAAGCCGATGGTGCCGGCCAGCACTGCGTAGTCCCACCGTGTGGGAGTGTAATGACCCCACGATGACGGCAGGTAGTCGCGAGACAGGCTGGTCACGATAATTACGAAGCGCTCCAGCCACATGCCGACCAGGATGACCAAGGAAATGCTGAACAGCCACCTGACATTGGCGCGAATCTTGGGGAACCACAGGACTTGCGGAATCAGAATGTTGAACAGGATCAGCATCCAGTAAAACATGGAGTACTGTCCAAACCAGCGGTTCTGCATCATGAAACGTTCATAAGTCGAGCCGCTGTAGAAGGCGATGAAAGCCTCGAACGCATAACCGTAGGCCACGATCAACCCGGTGGCCAGCATGATCTTGGCCGAGTTCTGCAGGTGACGCATGGTGATCATGCCTTCCAGGTGATAGAAGTGGCGAATGGGAATCGCCAGCACCAGCACCATGGCGAAGCCGGAGTAAATTGCGCCCGCCACAAAGTAGGGCGGGAAAATCGTGGTGTGCCAACCGGGCATGATCGCGACTGCGAAATCGAAACTGACGACGGTGTGTACGGAGAGCACCAGCGGCGTCGCAATGCCGGCCAGCAGAATGTAGAGCGCCTCGTAGTTCTTCCAGTGACGCGCCGAGCCGCGCCAGCCCATGGCCAGCAATCCGTATAACTTTTTGCCTGCCGGATGAGTCGCCTTCTCGCGCATGGTGGCCAGATCAGGCACCAGTCCCACATACCAGAACACCGCTGAAATCGTGGCATACGTCGAAACCGCAAAGACGTCCCACACCAGGGGACTACGGAATTGCGGCCACACGCCCATGCTGCTGGGATAAGGAAACATCCAGTAGGCCAGCCAGGGACGGCCCATGTGCAGCAGCGGGAACATGCCGGCGCAAGCCACGGCAAACAGCGTCATGGCTTCGGCGAAGCGGTTGATGGAATTCCGCCAGGTCTGCTTCAGCAGCAGCAGGATGGCCGAGATCAGCGTGCCCGCGTGACCGATGCCGATCCACCACACGAAATTGATGATGGCGAAGCCCCACGCCACGGGAATCTCAATGCCCCAGATGCCGACGCCAACCAGGAACAAATAGGTAACCGCCATCATCAGCAGGCCTATCAGGGTCATGCCAATAAACAAGCCCAGCAACCAGCCCAGACCGATGGGCCGCTGCAACACGGCATCGGCGATGGTGTCGGTTACACTGCCGAACGATTGCCCCGGCGCCATTACCGGTGGCTCATCCGGCCAAGGCACGTCCTGCAGAATCGTTTTTTCCTCTGGTCCCTGCTGCATCGCTAACTGGACTCCGACTGTTCAAGCTCAGGATTCGGGTTCTGCACCACCGCCATGTACGAAGTGCGCGGACGCGTATTCAAATCCTCCAACAGGTTGTAATTGCGCTGCTGCGCCTTGATCTTCGACACACGGCTGTTGGGATCGTTCAAGTCGCCAAACACGATGGCGCCCGCCGGACAAGCCTGCTGGCAAGCCGTGATGACTTCGCCATCGGTGACCTTGCGATTTTCTTTTTCCGCCGTCAGCCGACCGTGGGTGATGCGCTGCACGCANNCGCATCATCTTGAACTGGGGTGTCGTGAAATCCTGGAACAGCAGGAAATTGAAGCGCCGCACCTTGTAGGGACAGTTGTTAGAGCAATAACGAGTGCCGACGCAGCGGTTGTACACCATGTCGTTCAGGCCTTCGGTGCTGTGTACCGTCGCGCCCACCGGACAAACTACTTCGCACGGCGCGTTCTCGCACTGCTGGCACGGCACCGGCTGGTAATACATTGTGGGATTCTCGGTGCCGCCCTCGTAATACACATCGACGCGCAGCCACTGCATCTGGCGGCCGCGCATGGTCTGCTCCTTGCCGACCACCGGAATATTGTTCTCGGCCTGGCAGGCCACAATGCAAGTCTTGCAGCCGATGCAAGAGTTCATGTCGATGGTCATGCCCCACTTCAACTCGGTGTACTGATAGTTGGTGTAGAGCGTCATCTCCGGGCCGGGCGACTCGATGCCCTCGTGCGCGAAGTTGGGATTCTGGATGAAGTCCGCCAGCGTCGCTTTCCTGATGATGTGCCGGTTGCTCAGCGGCTCGGTGAAGCTGGGAAGATCGGAATGATCGATGTACTGGAAGCCCTGCGGATGAGCAAAGCCGAAACCTTCGCCGACCTTCTTGATCTTCGTCTGAGCAAACCAGGGAGCATCGCTCGATCGAATCTTGTAACCACTGAAGCCAACATCGGTGCCAACGCGTCCCGCCTTAGTGCGTCCATAACCGAGAAAAACGGTGATGGAATTATCGGGATGTCCGGGCTGCGGCCAGATGGAGCCTTTCACTTTGCGGCCGTTGACGTCGATTTCGATAATGTCGCCGGTCACCAGGCCCGACTTCTTCGCCTGGTTCGGACTGATGAGGACGGCATTGTCCCAGCAGAGGTTGGTGATCGGCTTGGGCGTTTCTTGCAGCCAGCCGTTATTGGCTTTGCTGCCGTCGTAGATCATGGGATCGCGGCGGAAGATGACTTCCATCACTTCGGCGCTGCCTGTGTCGGTCGCGGGAATATTGCCGCCCTTGGGAGCGACCGTCTTCGCGGCCGCTGCTGTGTTGGCGAAGAAGCCGTCATAGAGCGCCTTGCGCCACGCTGTCTCGAAGTCGCCGCCCTTCTGCTGGCCCTGCCAATACTTGCGAACAATCTCGTAGCCATTCGTCTCCGGCGACCCAACCAGCGGCACGATGAACTCGTACTCGCTCTTGCCGCCGTACAGCGGAGCGATCAGCGGCTGGGTAAGCGAGGCTGTGCCATCGAAAGTACGCACGTCGCCCCACTGTTCCAGATAGTGCGTGGCGTTGATGTGCCAGTGCACGTGATCGTAGGTTTCGTCCTGATAAAGGCTGTGCTGGACGCGCAGCGGAACCTTGTTCATGGCGTCGGCAAATCCGAGATCGGCGGGCGCATCGTAAACCGGATTGCTGCCCATGATGAGCAGCAGATCAACTTTGCCCGCATTCATCTCGCCGACCAACTCTTTCAGAGCGGCCGTCTGGTCTTGCGGCTTGACCTCGACCGGGTCAGTGTAGATCACGGTATTGCCGCTCGCGCCCAGCGCTTGATTCATCGCATGTGCTAACGCATGAACCGCCGCCGGTTGGTTGTCGCCGGGAATGACGACCGAAGCTCCCTTGTGCTTCTGCAGATCCTTGACCAGCGCAGCGACGAACTGCTGATGTTCAGGCTTCGCCGCAGCCGATCCTCCGCCTGCGCCTAATCCGGCAGCAATGGCGCGCGTCAGTTGCTCTACCTCGGAAGCACGCACTGGCAAGCGATGATCAGCCTTGCCGCTGGTGTTGGTGGGCGTGCTCTGAATGGAATAGAAGCGCGACATCTTCTCTTTCAAGTCGGGATTGCGCCGCGCCGCAAAGCCGCGAGCGTAGTACAGAAATCCCGGGAAGCCGCTGGAGAGAAAATCGCCGTCGAGCGAAAGAATAATGTCAGCCTTCTCCAGGTTGTAACGCGTCTCGACGTATTGTCCAAATGCCAGTTGCGATCCGGCCCGCACGTTGTCGCGATTCACCGGCTCCCACTGTACCCACTTCGACTCAGGAAACGCCGTCGCGACCTGGTCCATCAGCGAAGCCATGGTGGGCGAACTGGTAGAGTGGCTGAGAATGCGGAGCCCGTTGCCTTTGAGCGCTTTCTGCCCATTCAACGCCCCCTTCAGCGCGGAAACATAGGTGCTCCAGGTGCTCAAGTCGCCGAGATGGGTGATGATCTGCGAGCGATCGGGATCATACATGTCGAGGATGGAAGCTTGCGCGAACACATCGCTTCCTCCCAGACCGGAGGGATGCTCGGGATTGCCTTCAATCTTGGTGGGCCGGCCTTCATGGCTCTCCACCAGCACAGGAGTCGCGTAAGCGCCGAACGGCATGGCGCTGGCGAAGAACAGCGGCTTGCCCAAAACAATCTCTTGCGGCTGCCGGACGTAAGGGACGATGGGCTCAAGCGGCTGCTTGACACAGGCTGACAGTCCGGCCAGCGCCATGGAAGCGCTCATCAGCTTGAGGAAGTCGCGACGCGAAGCGCCCTCGGGCCAGACCGATGCCTGGCGCGGAAACTCGCGGTGCAGCATCTCGAAGAAGCCATCGCTTTGCGCCAGTTCTTCCAGGCTCCGCCAATACTGCGGGCCGTTCTTGGCGCGCGAAAGCTTCTGCTGCACTTCGGCGAGTTCCATCTTGCTCGGACAGACTGCCTCAGGTTTTTTCAAACTTTCGTTTTCCATCTTCCTCGTAGGTTCCCGAACGCAACCACTGACAAACTGCACAAGCCGCTATCAACTCCAACGCAATTAGCGGTGACAGGTGGAACAACTGGTAATGTCTTGTACGGTGCGAATGTGGTAGCGGTGCTTCAACTCATTGCCCAGCGCAATCTGATCGGTGAAGACACTACCGTCGTCTAACTTAACGGGATTATCGGAGCTGGGCTGCTGATAGCTCATGTTGAACACCTGATCGCGCGGACGAAGAAACTTCTCCGGCGCGCGATGGCAGTTCAAACACCATTCCATCTGCAGCGAATTGGCCGCGTACATCAGCGGCATCTTGTCCACCTGTCCGTGACAGCTGAAACAACCGACGCCCTTGTTGACATGAATGCTGTGATCGAAATAAACGAAGTCGGGAAGATCGTCGACCCGGGTCCAAATCAGCGATTGACCGGTACGAAAACTTTCGCGCACCGGCTCCAACATGGGAGCGTTCGTCCAGATCTGCGAATGGCAATTCATGCAGGTCTTGGTGGGAGGAATGCCGGCGAAGCTGGAACTCTCGACAGAAGTATGACAGTAGCGGCAATCGATGCCGTCGCCCGCCGCGTGGTGCTGGTGGCTGAACGGGACCGGCTGCGCCTGGGCAACGTCCTGATAAGTGGCATAGGGCGAACGCTGCATTTCCAGGCCAGCCCACAGCAGCACCGACACGATCACCACCACTCCGATGATCGAGAGCCGCGCAATTGAATTCGCACTACGATGGAAGATCTGGGCCATTTATTTATGTGAAGCTTTCCACTCTTGCAGGTTCGGGTTCCGAATACCCCAATCGGGACCCAGGTTCAAGCGGTTGCGGCGACGGCTGCCTCAGCCTGGTGTGACACGTATCACCCAAGCGAGTGATTATAACAACTCAGGTTGGCATTGTTGCAAGTGGGCAAGAGTATTTGCCGAAAAAATTTCCCGCGAGCCCAACATTCTAACGCAACGACATAAGATTCATACGCGTTAACCCCGCGAAAAATCAGGGTGAAACGTATCGCTCGCCGCTATCTGCTCGCCGCTCTTTTCCCAAACATAGGCAACAGCAGCATCGCTAACAGGTAGGCGACAGCTCCGCAAGCCAGTGTCACCGTCAAGCCAAACTGGATGGCCACCCCAATCGCCAGCACCGAGCCCAACACGCTGGACGCGGCGTTCATGGCCCACGCCCACTCCACCGCTCCATGTTCGTCACGATCTTCGTCGCGTTTTGCAGACGACAGAGCGCGCAGTCCGCTGGGAAATGGCATGCCCATGGCAAAGCCTAGCGGGACCAGTAGCAATGCGCTGATCAGCAGCTTCGCCGTAAAGGGCTGACCAATCAATGTTTCCAGCAGGTGCGGCAGGACAAGGACGTAGATCGACAAAGCGATAACGATAAATACCAGTGCGATGAGAACTCGCGTCGGTTCGCTGAACCAGCGGCGCGAGAGCAAGCTGCCGGCTCCGCTGGAGAGCAGCATCAGAAAGACGACCACGGTCAGCGCATACGTCGGATAACCCAGGAAGAGTACGAAGCGCTGAATGAATGCGATCTCTACCATGATGTAGCCGAGACCGATGGCGATGAAGTAAAGCACGCGAAGACTACGTCCCGAGCGGGTTTCCGGCGACAACGCCAGCGGCACCACCAGGAAGGTGATTACTGCAAGGACAGAAATCAGGAGCACGACTCCGAGAATAGCGATCCCGAGGTTGACCTTCCAGTCGATGCCGCCTTGGTCGGAGCCGCGGAACACCTGTGCCGGCTTCAAGGTGAAAAAGAAAAACGGAGCGTTGTCGGTGACCGGCGAAACATTGTAGGGATAAGTCGCTGAAAAAGCACCAGCATCCTGGCCACGGATTAGTTGAGCAAATGCGGGATGCGCCATCCCCGGCCGGTCTGCGGTGACAGGCAGATACAGCACAGTCAGATTGAGGTTCGCGCGATCCTCGTTCTTGCCCTGGATGTGATTCAGAACCGCCTGTTGTTCTTCCAGCGTGAATGGCGATTTCTTCGCCAGCACCACCACCGGACGCCCGTCGGTATCAAGCGGGCCATCGCTGACCACGATGAAATTATCTTGCGTGTTCTCGACGCCCATCTCCCGCAACGCTTCCATGGCCTGCGATACCACGCGTAGCGCCTCGCGCGGCTTGGCGAATTCCCAACGCGTGATGGCGATCATCCCGTCCGGCTTCAGGTGTTCGAAGTATTCGCGGAAGGCTTCGACCGTATACAAGTTGTTCTCGCTGAGCGCGAACGCGCCCGCCGCGGTGGAAGCCCAAGTGTCGACCAGCGTCATCTCCACCACGTCGAAGCGGTCGCGGCTGTCGCGAACGAAGGAGCGGCCATCGCTGACGTGCATGTGCACCTCGGGAATCTGGTAGAGGTGATAGGTGTAGTCGGCGAAACGATCGCGCATGATGTCGTTGGCGATGATGGGATTAATCTCGATGCCGGTGACGTTCGGGCTGCCGTTCGCCACGGCGCGCAGCACGTCTACACCACCGCCCGGTCCGATGATGGCGAAGTCGCCATGGGGGCGCAGCACGTTGGCCAGCGACGCTCCGGCCGACATGAGATTGTGCCGATAATCGTCGCTCCAATGATGCGGGTCGGTGTTCATCAGGTAGGTACTGGCGTCGGCATCGATGACGATGGCCTTCGCCCAACCCTGGTCATCCACCTCAATACGAGAGATCGCATTCCATCGCTGGTACAGCGGGATGATGCGCTTCATGCCCTTCGCGTAGACCACGTCGACCAGCTTGCTGTGAAAGTTGGCAGCGACGAGCAGCAGTAGCGCCGCAGTTATACATGCCGGGGCGAGACGTTTGCCAGGCGCGGACCAAACGACTGCAGCCAGCGCGACAGCCACTGCGGCGAACACGATGGTGTTGGGCCCGCCAAAGATATTCAACAGCGGCACCAGCGCCAGGCAGGCCAGCGAACCGCCCAGCAGATCGGCGCCATAAAGTTGGGTGATGCGCGCCGGATGACGAGCAAACACCACGGAGAACAGCAGTCCGGTGATGAAAAACGGCACTGCCGAAACCAGATAGAGCAAAGTCAATCGCCAGAAGTTGGGCCAATCGAGATGCAGCGAGACCGCCGTGTGCACCACGATCTCTAGTGCTACGAAAATGAAAATCGAGTTGGCGACGCACAGCCTGGCGCCTAACTGGCCGATGGACCATCGCGCCAGCCATTGGCGGCGGAGGTAGGCGAAAACGGCTCCCGCACCCAAGCCGAGCAGCGCAATCGAAATGGCCAGGAAAGCGAAATGGTAAAACAGCACCACGGAAAACAGCCGGGTGAGGCTGAGTTCCAAAAGCAGCGCGGCAAAGCTCATCAGAGCGACCGCTAGGGCGACGCTCCCCGGCGAAGTCTGAATCGCACGTGGAGCGGAGGTGGGTTTCTCCATTGTATCAATCATGAACGAGTTGAGATTACTACGAACCGGCAATGAAAGGGCCTAAGAGGGTGCGCGAGGCCCAGAACAGCAGGTCCTTCGACTGCGCGCCCGCCCGACCCGCAAAACCGGCGGTTCGGAATAAAACCAGCGGGCGCTTCGCTCAGGATGACAGATGAATATGCTAGCCGCCGGCGATAGCTCCCACTATGAGAAAAGGCTCCGCCCCCGAGGCAACCGCGTCAGGCAGCGGCGTGTCGGGAGGCTCGTGGGACAGATCTTCCTCGCAGGCGAAGAAGCGCAAGAACGGTCGGCGCTGCTGGGTGACGTGGTCGCGAATCGTCCCACACAGCATGGGATAAGCGGATTCAAGTGCATCGAGGACCGAGCGCAGCGTGGCCCGGCCCTCGACTTCGAGCTTCACTTCGCCGCTAACGTGCGCCAGCGTCCGCAGATGTTGCGGAAGCACGACCCGAATCATGGCAGCGTCTGCACCTCGACCGAAAGTACCGCCGGAAGATCGCGCACGATGGGGGCCCAGTTGTCTCCGGCGTCGGATGATGCGTACACCTGCCCACCTGTGGTGCCGAAATACACGCCACAGGAATCGAGCGAGTCGACCGCCATCGCGTCGCGCAGCACGTTGACGTAGCAATCGCTTTGCGGCAAGCCTTTGGTCAGCGCCTCCCACTCGTTTCCGCCGGAGCGGCTGCGGTAAACGCGCAGTTTGCCATCGGGCGGAAAGTGTTCGCTGTCGCTCTTGATGGGGACGACGTAAATCGTCTCCGGCTCGTGCGCGTGGACGTCGATCACGAAGCCAAAATCGGTCGGCAAGTTCCCGCTGACCTCTTCCCAGGATTCGCCGGCATTGTCGCTGCGCATCACGTCCCAGTNNTCCCAGTGCTTCTGCATGAAAAGCACACCTGGGCGTGACGAATGCATCGCGACATGGTGAACGCAGTGGCCAACCTCGGCATTCGGGTCGGGGATGTATTGCGAATGCAGGCCGCGGTTGATCGGCTTCCACGTCTGGCCGGCATCGTCTGAACGAAACGCGCCCGCAGCGGAAATCGCAATGTAAATCCGGTTGGGATCGCTGGGATCGAGAATGATGGTGTGCAGACACATGCCGCCAGCGCCGGGCTGCCAGTGTGGGCCGGTGCCGTGGCCGCGCAGACCCGCGAGTTCCTGCCAACTTTTCCCGCCGTCGGTCGAGCGGAACAGAGCAGCATCTTCCACCCCTGCGTAAACGGTGTCGGGATCGGTGAGAGACGGCTCGAGATGCCAAGCTCGCTTGAACTCCCAGGGATGCGGCGTGCCGTCGTACCATCGGCCGGCGATCCTTTCGCATAATGAAGCTCTCAGCCTGCAAAGTGGGGACCGCTGACGTCCCACCGGCGGCGCGTATGGATATGGAAGCGTTTTCAGGCTCGCACCCTCTAATGATGGCTGGACATAAACCTCTCTTCACGACTTCACTGGTCAGAACGATAGTACCGGGGCCTATCCAATGTGCAGCCTCGTTATGGATGCTAGTGGCAATCTCTACGGCACGACAGATGAAGGCGGCGCCAACGGCGACGGCGTCGTATTTGAGATAACGGCGTAACTGAAAATTCTGCGGATTGATAGCCGGCATCGTGATTCAAGGGCCTGGGGCCTTTCTCATCTGGCGAACTAAGCCAGCTCACTGCCGTTATCACCTTCAGCTGCGACAGCCGTCACTGACAGCGGACCCATCGCAGGAGTGAGATTCTGGTGGATGCTGCGGGGAGACGATTCCCCGGCCTTTTCTCTCCAGTCCCATCGCCACGGCGAAAAGTAAGACCTCGAGCTACCTTCTCCCCGGCATCCGAATCCGCCCGTCCCACAGGTCCGTCAAAGTCCAGCCGCGTGAGGAGGAAAATGCGATGTCCGGCAATGCTACCTTCCACAACCTGATTTCCGTTGCTGTTTCTTTTGCATTGATGATGGCGCTGGCGGTAACGACGGCGGCGCAGAACGCGGTGCCTCCCACGGCGCGGCAGGCGGCGATGATGCCGGCCTTCAACTCGCGCCTGGCACATCCCACAATGTCGCACATGCCGGTGAGGCCGCCGGCGCTCTCTCGCTCCCGCTTTTCGCCAGGCCGTCCGCTGGATAACAACATCCTCTACGATAACGGCCCGGTCAATGGAGAGGTTGACGCCTGGACCATCAACTTCGGCTTCACGGTCAGCGACACAATCCAAGGCAACGCCACGGTCTCGGGCATCCAGTTCTGGGCGTGGCTGGACCCGGGCGACACCATCTCGAATGTCGAAGTACAGATCGGAGCGGCGGCCTTCGGTAACGAGTTGTTCGACGGAGTCGTCACCCTGACCCAGTCGAGCTGCTTCACCAACGGTTTCGGGTTCAATGTTTGCCTCGAGACCGGTAACTTCACCGGCCCCGCGCTGAGCGGCAATGATTGGCTCACTCTGGGAATGCCAGTGTCCCCAGCGGCGATCCGGTTTACTGGGACGAGAACAGCGGAGTTGGATGCCAGTCTCCCGGCTGCCCGTCATTGGCCCAGGAAAACACGCTAGGCACTATCCCCTCCGAAGCCTTCACGATTGTTGGCGCAGGCACCACCACCACTATGGACTGCAACCAAAATCCGTATGGCTTCAGCAAAGCTCACGAATTTACCGGCGGCTCGGATGGCGGCCTTCCAACCGGCGTGGTAGCAGACCGCGCAGGCAACCTGGAGGGCACGAACTTTCTGGGCGGCGACAACGGAGACGGTACCGCATTCAAGCTGACTCAAGAGGGCTCAGGCTGGGTGCTTACCAACCTGTACAGCTTCGCCGGCGGCTCCAACGGGAGCAACCCCTGGGGCCCGATCCTCGGCCCCGACCAAACTCTTTATGGCCTCGCCTGGGGCGCCCAGGGGTATGGATTGATTTACAACCTGACGCCGCAGCCGACGGCTTGCCTCACCGCCCTGTGCCCTTGGACAGAAAACGTCCTTTCTCCCTTCCCGCGTATTAATAATTCCACCGTCCTCGTGTCGGTTTTGATCAGGCGGGAAACCTGTACGGTTTTCAGAGTGGAGGAGGAACCTATGGATCAGGCTACCTATTTCAGCTGACGCGCACGCTTGGCGGCTGGACCGTGAACACCATCTACACTTTCACGGGAGGGAACGATGGCTCCCAACCCACTGGGCTGGTAATCGGTAGAGATGGGAACCTGTATGGAACCACAGGCGGCGGAGGAGCGTTCGCCGACGGCACGATCTTCCAGTTAGTGCCCGCGGACAATGGCTGGACAGAAAATGTTCTGTACGCCTTTCAGGGTTACTACGCTGGCTACGGCCCCACCGCGATGGTGCAGGATTCCCTTGGAAATCTTTACATCGCTTACCAGGCCAACGTGTATAACCCTCTCGGGCCGGAGATTGATGCCTTCATAATGAAGGCATGGCAGTCAAACGGCAATTGGATCTTCACGAATGCACAGCAGTACTCACCTGAAGATTGGGAGAGTTATGCTCAGGTAATCGAGCTGGCGACCGACGACGCAGGAAACTTAGCGGTTGAGGTTTATGCGGCCTGCCCGCCGTGCGTGTTTAATCAGTTTATCTATAACCGCCTTTATTGGAAGGGTCGCTTCGACCTTGCCGAAAGTGAGACGTTCGGGGGGCCGATGGCAATACGTCAAAGTAACGGACTGGAGCACCTTTTTGCGGCAGGATGGTGCAGCACCATTTGGGAAGTAGAGTAGTAGATGGGACGAAGCTTTGCGAGTCGGAGTGCGGCAGGAAAAGCGTCGTCCCCTCACTCCGACTCCAGGATGACCTGTGCCATGGCCGACTCTTGCGTGTGGGTAATCGACAAGTGGGCGCGAGAGGCTCCGAGCTGGCGGAAGAACTCGGCGGCTTTACCGTGGAAGGCCATGGTGGGCCGTTGACCGGGAACTCGCTGCACTTCGACATCCTGCCAAGTAACGCCGCGGCTCCAGCCGGTGCCGATAGCCTTCATGGCGGCTTCTTTGGCGGCAAAGCGTCCCGCGTAGCGCTCGGTCTTATTGGCCTTTGACTCACAATAGCGAATCTCCTCCGGGGTGAAGACACGCTCCAGAAAGCGCCGGCCGAAGCGCTCGATGGAAGCGGCAACGCGAGGAACCTCGGCGATGTCAATGCCGGTGCCGACGATCATGGTTGCAGTCCGCGCGCGTTGCAAGTTCGAGGGGCCGCGGGAAAAGTCCTCAAAGCAAAGTCCTCCTGGGCAGAAGCCCACTCAAAAACAACCAAAATAGTTGGCATAGGTAGGCGAACGCTCTTTCCTTGTCACCCGCCGTGCTTACGGGTCTGTACAAGACGGTTCGCTAAAGCCGAGTCTACGCCAAACCCACTAATTCAAAGTTCCAGCACCGTCGGGACTTGGCAGAATCCGAAAATAGCATTGCCAACCCTGAAGCTCGACGCCGAGTTGATCGCCGATGTCGGAATTAGCGCCTTGGCTGCGGTATGGCGGCGCGATTCTAATCGGACCGCCGGAGATTCGGAGCCGACGGTTCCGTTTTACATCGTCCAGGTGATGTGTTCAAGCTGGTTGGTGATTTCCTCGGGCGGCGTTTCCGGCGGGAAACGCATGGGCTTGCCGATGACGACCTTCAACTGTCCCCGGCGCGCGATCTTGTGGCCAGCCATTTTCATTTCGTACAGGCCGTCGATTCGCAAGGGAAGCACCGGAACGTTCAAGCGTGCGGCCAGCATGCCGACTCCCGAGCGGAACGGTGACGGCTTGCCGTCGGGCGTGCGCACGCCTTCGGGATAGACCAGGACGCTGTAGCCGCGATCGACCGATTCTCCCGCGTAGGCAAAACTCTCGCGCACTCCCGACTGTTGGGGCAGCGGAAAAACGTTGAACAGCGAGACGACAAGGTAGTATCCCACTTTGTAGGACAGGCGCATGAACGGATTCCTCGAGGCCGGCGGGCGCCACATCTCCCAGAGCAGCTCTCCCCACATGCCGACGGCCAGTTTACGGCGCAGGCGCGGCGGCAGTGCGAGCAGCGCAAAACCCACGTCGACGTAGGTAACGTGGTTGCAACTGATGAGCAGCGGGCCATCGACATCGCGCAGGTTCTCGCGGCCAACGATCTGGGGGTGGGCCATGATCATGGTCGCCGGCCAAGTGAGCAGGTAGTAAATGAAGGTGCGAATCCAGGTGATGGGCCAACGCTGCGCCCATCGCGGATAGCGGTATCCGCGCTGCGGCGATTTCTGCGGCTGGCGCAGCAGACGTTCCAGGTCGCCAACTGTGCTGACGTTGGTGAAGTTGGCCTCGTTCAGATCGACCTGGTAACGGCCTTCCAGAGCGCTCATCAGTTCCACGCGATCCATGGAATTCAGATTCAGGTCGCCTTCCAGCTTGGCCTCGGGATCGAGCGAGTCGACTCTGCGTCCGGTGATGCGGGCAATCATGTCGGCGAGCGCGCCCTGAGGAGCCGCAGCTCCGTCATCGCCCGCGGCAAAATGTTGCTGCACCGCTTGCTGGATGATCGCAGTCTTGGGCTTCTGCGTAGGCGTGCGCGGGAAGTCCTGCTCAGGCCAAACCAGCCAGCGCCGCATCTGCTGATAGTCGCCAAGCTGATGATTGGCGCATTTGACGATGGCCTGCGGATCTGGAGCGATCGGCAAGTCTTGTTGCCGTGATGGATCGGCGGAGTCGCGCAAGATGAGGACGGCGCAGGGTTCGGCGTTACCGCCCTGCTCCAGACCGACCACCACGCAATCGCGGACTTCAGGCTGCAGACGCAACGCAGCCTCCAAGTCCTCGGGATAGATGTTCATGCCTTCGCGGGTCACGATGACATTCTTGCGGCGGCCCTTGAAGTAGAGATTGCCTTCGGCGTCGAGCTCGCCGACATCGCCGGTGCGAAACCACCCTTCATCCGTCAGCACCGGCTGAAGCTGCTTTGCCTGCCAATATCCAGCAGCGACGTTCGCGCCGCGCACCAGGATCTCGCCGTTCTGGTCGAGCTTGATCTCGCGGCCCTCGAGCACTTTACCGATCGAACGCTTACCGGTGTGGAAGGGATGGTTCAGCGAGATGAGCGAGGTGGTCTCGGTGAGGCCGTAACCTTGGATCACGACGAAGCTCAGCCTCCGCCAGAATTCTTCCGTCTCGGCATCGAGCGCAGCGCCGCCCGAAATGAAGGCCCAGAACTTCCAGCCGAACTGACTATGGATTCGGCGGAATCGCCACCAGCGCTTTACGAAGTGCTCGTCCTTCGCGGCGGCAAATTGACGCGGGAACCACGACTGCTTTCCGGCCACTTCCATATCGCGCCCAATTTTGTCCTTCAGCGATTCCATCAAGCGTGGTACAGCGACGACCACCGAAACGAGCTCTTTCTTGATGACCTGTAGAACTTCTGACGGGTTCAGCGAGTCCTGGAAGATGACGGTCGCGGCCAACAGTTGAGGAAGGAAGATGCCAAGGAATTGTCCGAAGACGTGGCTGAGCGGCAGCAGATTCAGGAAGCGTAGCGGATGGAAGATGCGCTCGTAGCGCAGGTACTTACCAATTTCGCGCTCCAGCGGTTCCAAGTTGGCCAAGACGTTGCCATGCGAAATGACCACTCCACGCGGCTCGGCCGTCGTGCCCGAGGTGAATACGATCTGCACGATGTCGTCACGGGTGAGCGGCGGAGGAGTGACTGGCGAATCGGAATACGGCGCGAGGTAATCGCGCAGTGACTCGAGAGGAAGAGACGCCACGCCGGGAATCTGGTTCTGCGGCGAGCCGACGCAGAGCTTGGCATCCACTTGCTGGGCGATCCGTTCCGCGAAATCAGGAGCGGCGATCTTATCGATAGGAACGACGACGACGCCACGCAACAGGCATCCGAAGAAGGCGACTACCCACTCGGCGCAGTTCTCGCCCCAGATCAGGACTTTATCGTCCTTCCCGATGCCTTGCGCTTCTAGCGCGCGAGCGAAACGGTAGGTGTTGGCTAGAACCTCGCCATAGGTCCAGCGCTGCGTCCGGTAGCCACGACGATGGACGTAGGCTACTTCGCGGGCATGGCGCTGAAAGTTGTCGAGATAGTCCAGGATCGTGGTGCGGGCCATCCGTTTCAGTTTAACCGTTGGGACAGCTGCGCCCTGTCGGCGCGGCATGAAACAGGACTGAAGCGTTGGGCGCAGTCGCGCTCAGTGCGCAACAAACGTAGTGTGCCAGATGCAGGTGCCCGATTACTCGCTTCGGCGTTTTGTCCGCGAGACTGCCTTTGTCAGGGTTCGAAAGAGCGTGGCGGCTTGCCGCACTTCGGGCATGGAGATGCCACAGTACAGTTGCTTGCCTTCCCGCTGGGTCAAGACCACGCCGGCCGTCCGCAAGATAGAAAGGTGTTGCGAGAGATTAGCCTTGGAAATACCCAGTCCAGCTTGCAATTCTGACGCCCACCGTTCCTTACGGCCCAGGAGGTCGATCAGCTGTAGACGGGTTGGGTTGGCGAACGCCTTACAGATACTCGCTTGATGTTCGTAGCCGCCATGGCCAGAGTTCGAGCTCTTCTTCATCATCCTGCCCTCCCGATGGGCGAGAACCGCAGCCGCTCTCGTTCAGCCAAAATAGCTGGCAGCCTTCCTAGGACCGTAAGGCGCGCTACGATCGAAAGGAAACTAGGGCAGTGGCCAGAAAGTTTCGAAGTCGCTTAACTGAGAAAGTATCACTGCGGGGCTACAGGGACTATCCCACAAAATGGGGGCTAACTCTGGAGTAAACGGGGGCCGGTGAAAGGAGTTTAGCCGCTCTCGCCCTCAACCTGGAATCGGCGGGAGGCTTACTCCGAGAGCGGACCTTCCGAATTCTTTTAAAGGCTTCCAGTTAGCCGCCGATAGGAATGGTGATCGAGAATATCTCCTTCTGAGTAAATTGTCCGTGCTCCGTCCCAGCCAGGATGCGCGATTCTGGCTGGGTTTTTCTTGGGTAAAGCCTGCCGCCCAACAAGCTGCCTCTCTTAGGGATACGATAGCCTGGTATGTTGGAAGGCACTTCTCCCATCGTGTCATCTGCCGAGCTGGAACGTCTGCTGCGGGAAACGGAGAATTCCGCTCCCAGTGCCGCCGAAGGTATCCTCGGGCCCAACTCCGTCAGTTGGAGGGTCAATCGGGAGTCTGCGCTGTTCCTGGCAGCGGGCCGGGCCGCCCTGCTGCAGCTTGCCCATCCGTGGGTTGCCGCTGCTATTGCGGAGCACTCCAGGACCCTGCACGACCCTATCGGCCGCTTCCATCGGACGTTCCGTATTATGTTCACCGTGGTTTTTGCCCCGACGGAGGCGGCGCTTGACGCGGCCCGCCGTTTCCATCGGAGACACGACCCCATTCGCGGCAGATTGCCGGAGATGACAGGCCGCTTTGTCGAAGGTAGTTCTTACCAGGCAAATGATATTGCCGCGCTTCGATGGGTGTATGCGACGCTGGTAGACAGCGCACTACTCGCCTACGAACTGGTCTTGCCCTCACTGACTCAGGTTGAGCGCGAGCAGTACTACGCGGAGAGCCTGAAGACGGCAGCGCTGTTCGGCATTCCCCGCGAATGCCTGCCCGCAGACTGGCAAGGCTTCACACAGTATTTCGACGCGACGCTGCAGTCTGACATTGTGGGAGTTAGCTCCGTGGCCCGTCGGTTGGCAAGCGAACTCCAAGCTGGCGCGGGACTAAGAGTGCGAGCACCTTTCTGGTACGGTGCGCTGACTACCCGCCTGCTGTCGGCGCGCTTGCGCGCAGAATTCCAATTTGCTTACGGAGAGCGCGAACAACGCTCGGCGGAACGAGCACTGCGATGGCTTCGGCGGGCCTATCCTTGTCTGCCTGCAGGCCTGCGATTTGTCGGACCGTACAACGAGATCCAGTCCCGATTGCACGGAAGGTTGCGTCCCAGCCTTGCTGGACGTATGAGTAACAGGCTTTGGATCGGTCAACCGTCCCTCTTCAGCCCGCAAGATTCCGCCTGAACTTCGTACCGGTAAGACGTCGGAGTTTTCTTCCGGCGCTATCCGGATGGTCTTGTCGATCCCCCAGATTTTGCCGTCGATTTCGGTGTAGCATGTATGCCAATAGTTTCTTCCGGTTCGTGGGGAACCATCGCCAGATCCGCCAGGAGCGACAACGCTATGAATGTTCTCCTTCTGTCCATGCCCGACTCGTTCGAGCACATGCCGACGGTAGCGGTGCGCATGCCGAATGGAGCGTTGTGCTCGCTGGCGGGGAATCTCGATGCTCATCACCAGGTCGCCGTAGCTGACCTGATCCTCGTCCAGCAGAGTGTTCGTGAAACCGTCGAGCGGTTGATGCGGGAACACGCTCCGGATGTCGTGGGGTTGTCGGTGATGACGTTCCAGCGCAAGACGTCGCTGCGGATTGTCGAACTGGTACGCTCGCTGCATCCCGGGGTGCGCATCGTAGTAGGCGGCTACGACCCGAGTCTGGCGGCCAAGGCCTACATGGCCGACGGCAGCGGCGTGGACTGCGTTGTGCGCGGCGAGGGAGAAATTACCTTCCGGGAGCTGCTGCGAGCGATGGAAAGCGGCCAGGGCTTCGGCAATATCCTCGGACTTTCGTACCGGACGGAGGACGGCTGGCGCGAGAATCCAGCACGGCCCGTACACAGCCTGGAGGGCGATGAGATTCGCATGCCCGAGCGCGATGCTCGCGTGCTGGCCGGCTACACCATGATGGGACGCCAGGTTGATGTGGTGGAGACTTCGCGCGGGTGCACGTTCGATTGCGGCTTTTGCTCGATCATTGAAATGCGCGGTCGCAACTTCCACACTTACGCGTTCGACCGCGTTCTCGCCGATATCCGTGACGCGCGCGACCACGGCGCACGCGCCATCTTCATCGTGGACGACAACATCAGTCTTAACATCAAGCGCTTCGAGGCGTTGTGCCGGGCCATTATCGACGCCGGCCTGAACGACATCGCTTACACCGTGCAGGCGATGACTTCGCCCATCGCGATGCACGGCGACACCCTGGCGCCGCTGATGCGAGAGGCCGGCTTTCGCTACGTATTCCTCGGCATCGAAAACATTTTGGAGGACGACCTGCAATTCCTGAAGGCGGCGGCCAAGAACGAGTTCCGCCAAAACGGGCAGGCGACAGGGAACGCCTCGCTGCGGGCCATCGAATTCCTCCACCAGAACAAGATGTATGTCGTGGGCGGACTGATCGTGGGCAATCCCGACGATACCCGCGAATCGATCAAAGCCAACCTGGAATTCGCCAGCAAATACGTGGATTGGCCCTACATCCAGCATCCCACGCCCTATCCCGGAACGCCCATGACGAAAGAGTTTCGCGCCCGGAATTTGATCATGATCGATCGGATGGAAGAATACGACGGCACCACTGCGGTGGTTGCCACTCGGCACCTGCAGCCGGAAGAGATCGAATATGAACGCTGGCGCGCCGAGCGCTGGATGAAGACGCGACACATACCGGCGGTGATCTCTCACGAACCGCTGTTCGTTCTCCGCAACTGGTGGAAGATGCTGTCGTTCACATTCCGCGGCAGTAGTATCAAGTCGGTGCTCGGATTGGAAAGTGATCGAGCGGTTTTCCAGCGCTATCGGGACATCAGGAGTGCCGAGCGCGTTTATCTGTGAGCGATTCAGTCTGCGCGGCGCCAGTCGTCTTACCGTGATTTGTTTCCGCTGTTCCATTGCCGCAGGAACGCTGTATAAACTCAACAGGTTTCCTTTTCATGCTGCCGGCTTCCCACCCCCAAGAGAAGAAGGCGGGTCTCGCTCACTGGGCGAACCGCGTACTGGAAGAATGCGACAACGCCAGCCAGAGCTTCGCTGCCGATCCGGTACACGACTTGCGTGTGGCCATTCGCCGCTGCCGCTCCATGGCAGACGGTTTTCTGTCGGTTGACCCCGATCCTGCATGGAAGCAGATGAAGCGGCTGGCCAAGCCGTTGTTCGGCAGCCTGGGCGAACTCCGCGATACGCAAGTGATGTTGGAATGGGTGACCAAGCTCTTGGAGCCGGCCGACACGGCCCGCCAGAGCTTGCTGGACTTGTTGGCGCACAAAGAAACCGCGCTGAAAGCGGCTGCCCAGCAAGCGTTAGGGCAGTTCGACCGCAAACATTGGGCTTCGTTGAACGCTCACCTGGCAAAGCGCACCACCAAGGTTCCGCTGGAAGGTCCAGTGTTTCAGCATCTCGCGTTGGAGCGATGGGGCGAAGCCCGCGAATTGCACCGGCAAGCGATGCGCAACCGCAGTCAGGTTGGCTATCACCAATTACGCATCGGAATCAAACGGTTTCGTTACACGGTGGAGAACTTCCTCCCGCAGCGTCATGAAAAGTGGGCCAAGGACCTGCGGGATTTGCAGGACGCCTTGGGTGAGGTCCACGACTTCGACGTCTTACGTTCCATGATCCGGGCGCACCCCGGAATCCCGGCTGAAGAGCGCGTGCGCTGGCACAAGCGGATCATCGACGAACGGCAGAAGCGGCTTAATTATTATCGTGCAAAGATGCTGGGCAAGAACTCGCTGTGGCAAGTGTGGCGTTCCGAGTTGCCAAGTGGAACAGCGCTCGAACAGGCGGCGCTGGAGAAGCTGAAGACCTGGGCCGCGTTCCTCGATCCCGATCCGGCGCATTCGGCCCTGGTTACGCAGATCGCACTGCAACTTTACGATGGGCTGTCCCAATGTCACGCACTTGCCGCTAAGCCTGAGTATCGACGCATCCTTGAAGCTGCAGCCCTTTTGCACGAGGTGGGGAGAAGCAAGAGCGCCAACAGCCACCAGAAGCGTGCCTATCGCATGATTTGTAAGTTAGATTCCCCTCTGGGCTGGACTGCCGAAGAGTTGCGCTGTGTGGCGGCGACGGCCCGATATCATCGGGGCGCACTTCCTCAGATGGGCGACTCTTACTTTGTGGGACTCAGTGCAAAACGACGCTCGGAACTGCTGCCGATCATTGGAACGCTACGGCTGGCGAATGCATTCGATTTCGAACATGATCAGACCGTCGCTCGCGTGTCTGTCGAACGACAGAACGGAGTCGTGGTGCTTTATGCCCAGGGCCTGCAAGAAATAAGCCCGAGCGCCGAACGCATCGCTCGGGCCCGATATCTTCTGGAGGCGACTTGCCATCTGCCAATCATGATCCAGCCGCTACAATCAAAGGCGACCGCTTCATCGCGGACGGCAGCATACAGGCAACGCAAAGCCGAAGTCTCTTGACGAAAACTTTCTTAGGCAGCCGGCTTCTTGGTTTTCTTGTAGGGATCGCCGACAAATACGAATGGGTATTTGCTGAGAGCCTGAACATCTCCTGCCGCGGCGTAGCGTTCGACTTCGGCCATCAGATCGGAGGCCTCGTCTTTCGGCATGTTCTTGGTGGCTTGCCAGAATTTGTCAGGGAAAAACCAAATGCGCTTGCGATGATCGCCTTCCGTCGTACTGTCGGAAATTGACTCCATGCAACTCCTCCCACACTGTGAGACATACTGAAACTAACTGGTTTATTCTGTAATGAAGGCCCGTCATTCGAAGATCGTACCGATTCTTATTATGGACTGCGCCACTTGCCTTGTAAACACGTCCGGACGCGCGGGCACTGCAAATTCCCAAAGCCGTTTTTTCTTGATTTCGGATCGTCGATCCAAGTGTAAGAAAGCACAAGGCGAAGAGATCATGGCCCTGCACCCCCACAAATTTCTTGGAAATCGCCGGTGCTGTGAAGGGCGGCAGCCCTCAGACAGGGTCAGGGTCACCCCTGCCGGGAGGGCCCATCAGCGAATCGGGAGTTTACGTAAGGTAGCGCTCCGGGGCAATATCCCACAATGTGGTAATAGTATTTTTCTGTTCCGCCAGCCGCCTTGGCTCCCCAGTGTCCGTTTCTTAGGAGGGAGGTAAATGCGCTGGGCTAGAAAACGGTTGCTCAGGCGGACTAGAAGCAATATCCCCAGTAAAGCGAGGGCCATCTCTTCTGGTCCCGACGTAGAGGATGGCGCCGGTCATTGGCGGACAAGCACGATGGAGAAGGGCCGTCAGTAGCCTGTGTTGGCTGGGGGCCAAGCCGCCCCGAGACCGTGCCGTGGAGATGCCTAATTCCACCCGCTTGCCATTCAGAGCTGCCGCGCCGCCAATCCCGAGTATCAAAGTTCAAAACAGGCATAGTCTGGATTGATTGCGATCTACATCCCCTCCGACCAGCTACATTCTAGATGGTGGAGGAGAACGCAAAAACCGCCACGGAGCGAGACTCCAGCTGCTGCCCCCGGAAGCAAGAAAAGCCACCCGAAGGTGGCACGGCGCATTACCTAGGAACAATCTGGTCAAGCCCATCGCCATGCTTTGAGGGCCAAAACCCCCATTTCACAGCAAACACTTGCGGACAGACTTTAGTCAGAGCTTCTTTAGGCAACCACACAGAAATTGGCCACGATATCCACTTGACGAGTGGACATCGTGGCGCAAAGTCTAGTTCCGGTTCGCTCGAGGTGGAACCGCTCCCCGCATTCGCTACCTATCGCAATAACCAAAGGGAGCCTAGAAGCGCAGCTTGCGACGAACTAGGGCGGCAATTCCGACCAGTCCGCTGCCGAACAGAACAAACGTTCCCGGCTCAGGGGTCGTCCCCCCTCCCGACGAGCTCACCGACACATCATCCAGGAACCAGTACGCCGGGTCGTTGCGGAAGGTGAACGACAGTTCGGTCTGGGTGCTGGTCGCGGTATCCGTCACGTCAAATTCCTGCCAGCCAAACGCCACTCCGAAGTTGGTAACGCTGAAGGAAGCGGTGCCGAGGCTCGCGGAAAAGTAATTCGGCGTGCCACCGACCGGGTTAGCCAGGTAGAAATCCAAGGTGTACTGCACTCCCGGGGTCGTGGCGATTGACTGCGAAATGGTGGCAGTGTCGCCCACAGGACCAAAGTAGGCTGCGTAGGTCCCCTGGTAGGGAGCAAAACCGCCCGGGCACGTGCTTACACTGCACACGCCGATCAATGAGGTGTCGCCACTCACTGTCCAGCCTGTGAAGTCTCCGGTTTCAAAGCCTCCGTTCTGGACTTGGGCGAGCAACGCAGTCCCGAACGTAATAACTGCCAGTGCGAGCGAAATGCGAACCAGTCTTGCAATCAAGGGAAGTGGCCTCCTGGAGGATGCGTCGAACTCTCCGTTTGTGTAATGAGCAAGCCGGGCACCAAACCCCTACTTCCTAAGTGCAACAGCCTGTGTGACATTAAGGATCTTGGGCAACCCACGTGTGAAGAAGATTGCACAAACAGGGAAACACGTTCCCTCTATTGCCATAGCACCATAGTGGCATCCATCGACCTGTTAGGCCATTGTGATGAACCGCAAAGACTTGAGGCCCAGACGCGGCAATCAATGGTCCAAGCTGTCCGGGAAAGACCCAGGAGAGCGGCAGCTGTCCGTTTCGGCCCGGTAAATGTATCTTCATCAATTGCCTAACGGTGGCCCGTCGGTCGCGGCTTTGCCTCACGCAAAGAAACGTATGGATACGTGCCCACAGTCGTTCAGTACATTAAGTGGGCCGGCTTCGGCCGGTAGCACCCTGCCTGAAATCCACTCTGGCGTTTCACCCGCTTTTCATCGTTAGAGCCGTGTCGCCCGAACCAATTGGGCTACACCAACACCGAGCGAGCCTGGACTACAGCTGCCGGAGCCGAGCAACCATTCCATCCATCAACGCCGCGGCATACCGCTGCGTGGTAGAACCAGCGCTCAACGCCTCCAGCAGCAAGCCATCCGTAAGTGGGTGCAGGGTACCAGGAAGTAGCCGCTCCCTTTCCTGAAACCATGCCTTCATCCACAGCATAAGCGCCAGATAAGTCTCGTGCCGCTTACGGCGGCGCTTGGTGTCGGCCTTGGCGCGGCGGCGCAGTTCGTCAATGGGCGCATCCAACCACAGAACATGGTCGACAAAGCCGACCTGTTTGTTTTCGAACGCACTGCGGTAAAGTTCGGATTCAATTTCGAACAATGTCTTGGTTAGTGCTCCCGACTTCCACAGCGCCCACGAGTAATAGAGGTGAAACGGATCTCCATCGCAGACGGCGATGCCGTGCTCTCGTTCGATGGCAAGCGCCCGCTGCCAGTTTTCCACGGCATAGTTGACCCAGAACTTTCCGACTTCGGCTGGAGCGGCGTAGAGATCAGGTGCGGCGATTTTCTCCGGCGCAGCTTCGAGGCAGTTATGCGGGAAGTGGGAGCGACACCAAGTCGTCTTTCCGGCAGCGCTTGGTCCTTCGATCGCCACGATCATGGGGTGGGCTTTCCAGACTACTGCGGCGGCGGGACGTATTCCTTTGGTTTCCCCCCACCGTCACCAAAAAAATACGCTTCCATCTGTTGCACGATGAATTCCTGGTGTTCCTTCTTCCAGGGTTGCAGGCGGTATTCGTTGAGCAGCATNNGTGTGCCATTAGGAGCTCCAGTTTTCCGTCAAGGGAGAATAATTGCCAAGAATTGATTCTACTGGCGAACCAGCGCTTTTCGCCATTTTCGCTATTCGCTCCTCGCCTTTCGCTCTCCGCCAGACTTAGATGTGCTGGCCGTCAGGCTGTAACAGGCCGCCAAAGAACCGCCATCTTGAACCGGCAAATCTCCAGGGTTAAGCAGTGTTCCAGCGCATGAGTCTTAAGCGAAGAGCGCGGAGCGAATAGCGACCTTACTCTCCCAGCCACGCGCCATACGGCCGCAGCCGCTCAATGTGATCGCAGATGATTTTGCAGGCGCCGGTGATCGGCACTGCGAGAATCAGCCCCATCGCGCCCCACAGCCATCCCCAGAACAGCAGCGCCAACGTTACCGCCAGAGGATTCAGCTGCAGGCGCTTGCCCAGAATCTTGGGATAGAGCACGTTCATGGCGATCAGATGCAACCCCATCACCAGGCACACAACCAGGAGGAAGATTCCCGTCGTGAGGTGTCCGAGATCGGCGATCAGTGGCGGAATTACCGCAAACATCACACCGAGGTAGGGGATCAGGCTGAGGAATCCGCTGATGACGCCGAGGAAGTAGAAGTAAGGCAGGCCCATCAATCCAAATAAAGCGATGCTGCAGGCGCTGAGAAAAACGCCAATGATGAAGTTTCCGACAATGAATGATCGGATCATGCGGGCAATCAATCCCAGCATCACGTAGGCGGTGTTGCGGTTCTCCATACTGAAAAGCATGACCGAGGAAGATCGCACATGGTCCTGCCAGCTCAACATGAAGAAAACCAGAAACGGGATAAAGGTAACCGCCAGCACCAACTCAGATACAGAGCTGGCGTTCTTGCTCACCATGTCCGTCCAGCTGCTCGACTGTTTCACGGTTACCGCGTTGCGGTCCTCGGCGGAGGATGGCAGCATGGTCTCGGTGGTTTGCTGGATCTCCTGCGCTTGCTCGCGGATCTTGGCTCCCAATGCCTGGATTCGGGCTTTGTACTTGGGGACTTCGTACATGAACGCCAGGGCCCGGCTGTAGGAAAGATAGCTGGCCGCCCCCAGTGCCAGGACCAGCATCGAAACCGACAGCAGAGCGCCTACCGCGCGCGGCAGGTTGAACCTCGTTAGCATGTCGACAATCGGCGCCAGGACAAAGGAAAACAGTATCGAGAGCAGAATGACAACTAGGAGCAATTTCGCTACATAGATCAGCGTCAGGACCGTCGCGCTCGCTATAATAAGCAGCGCGGTGGCCTGCAGGTGCTGAATACGCCGTCGCTCCCGCTCCGCTCCCCTGGAGCGGTTGATGATGACCTCAGCCACTGGGGTTGAACCATCTGCCGCATTGGCTCCCGTATCAGGATCTTCCGCCCGCTTGCGGGCCGGTTTCGGATTGTCCAGCAACTGGTCTGACATTTTGCTTATAGTAACTCGCAACCATAAGATTCCGAACATGATAGTTTTGCTGTATCCAAAATGGAAAAGGTCTCCGCGAGCGACTCGATTCCGCAGCCACGGCAACGCATTCTGGCGTTGGACTTCGGCTCCCGCACCATCGGCCTGGCGGTCAGCGATGAACTGGGCGTGACCGCGCAGGGCTTGCCGACCTATCGGCGCAGTAATAAGCGGAACGACCTTGACCATCTGCGGCGCACGATCAAGCAGTATGGCATTGGCGAACTGTTGATGGGGCTGCCTCTACGCATGAGCGGGGCGGAGGGCATTCAATCCGAAAAAGTGCACGTCTTTGCGGGGGAGCTGCGCCGCAAATTCAAGCTGCCGGTCCACTTGTTCGACGAGCGGCTCACTTCCGTTGAGGCCAATCGGGTGCTGCGCCAGACCGACATGAGCATTCGCCGCCGCGCCGAAGTGGTAGACCAGGTGGCCGCGGTGCTCATTCTGCAATCGTTCCTGGAGTTCCGGAAGTCGCAGAACCGATGACCTGCGGACTCTTTAGTCAGTGCGTTTTTTGTTCTTGAAGGGGCACAGCTTTAAGCTGTGGCGTAGACTCAGCGAGGAATGTCCGGGCTTCAGCCCGTGAGGGCTCGAATTGTAGACTTAATGTCCATGTCGGACATTTTTCATGATGCGCGCAACCAACCCGGGTCCCTCAGCGGCTAAAGCCGACTGCAGTTTCACTTTTCCGGCACGCCTGAAGGCGTACCCCTTCAAGACCGGGCAAACCATCCCATCATCTTCCCCGAACCCAGTAGAGCAGCGCCAAGCCTCCGCGCTTCATCTAAACTGCTAACTCGTGCGAATCTTGTTCACACTCGCGTTGGTGGCCGTACTCCTGTCGGCGCTCTGGTTTGCCTGGGCGGCGCTGTGGCCTCTGCAGCCGGCGCAAACGACGTTTGCGCTGCTTCGCCCCGGTTGGAGCACTCGCCACATTGCCCGCGAACTGCAGCGCCAAGGCGTCATTCGTAGCGCGGACGCGTTCCTGATGCTGCACTACGTCAAGGGAGTCAATACGCTTAAGGCTGGCGAATACAAGTTTGATCAGCCAGCCACGGCCTTGGAAGTACGCGACCGCCTGATTCACGGAGATGTTTACGCTCGCACCGTAGTCGTGCCCGAAGGCTACAACATCTACGACATCGCCGCGGCGGTTGAGCAGGCGGGACTTGGGCCCGCGACCGACTTCATCACTGCAGCCCAGGGCGACCTCTTCCTGCTTGGCGATATCGATCCCGCCGCGAAATCGCTGGAAGGATATCTCTTCCCCGATACCTACGAGTTCACGCGTATTGACAGCGCTCATGACATGGCGGCCGCCATGGTGCGGCGTTTCCGGCAGGAGGCGCAAAAGATCGGTTTGCTCGGCAACCCCGACATGCACCGCATTGTGACCATGGCTTCCATCGTGGAGAAAGAAACCGCGGACCCCAATGAACGCCCGCAGGTCGCCGGCGTCTATTACAACCGGCTAGAAAAGAACATGCTGTTGGCCGCCGATCCTAGCGTGATCTATGCTGCCCTGGTGGCCGGGCGCTATCGGGGAACGATTTACGCGTCAGACTTGCAATTTGATTCGCCCTATAACACCTACAAGTATCCGGGCTTGCCTCCAGGACCCATTGCCAACCCCGGAGTAGCTTCGCTGCAAGCTGCCATGCATCCCGCGCAAACCGATTTCCTGTTTTTCGTCAGCGACAACAACGGCCACCATCGGTTTGCGCGCGATTCGGAAGAACATGCGCGCAACGTTGCCGCCTATCGAAAAGCGGTGGCGGCCAGCCAGTAGGGACTGGCTGATTTGAGTCTGAGGGGCGGCTTTGCGCATCTCCCGTATACTACGTGATTCAGCTTCCCGACCATGAGTGGATCCAGATTACTTGTCGCCGTTTCTCTTGCCGCCCTAGTTCTGGGTGAAACCGGGTGCCTGTTCCGCACCCGTACAGTGGAAATCCGCTCCAGCACGGCGAAGCTCCAGACGGCCACCAAAGAGGAACTCCTGGATCGTATTAATACCGAGGTCGCGAAGATCAAGACCCTGAATGCTACCGTCGACATCGCGACGTCCGTGGGCGGAGAGAAAAAAGGGACGATCACCGATTACCAAGAAATTCGCGGCTACATCCTGGTGCGTAAGCCGGACATGCTACGCATGATCGGGCTGTTTCCCATCGTGCGCAACAAGGCGTTCGACATGGTGAGCGATGGCAGTGAATTTAGGTTATCGATACCGGCCAAGAACAAGTTTTATCTTGGTCACAACGACGTCGTTAATCCGGCCGCCAATCCTCTGCAGAACCTGCGGCCCCAGGTCATCTACAATGCGTTGCTGCTGCCCGAAATCGACCCTACAAATGACATCGCGGTGCTGGAAGATAGCACGGAGATAGTTTTCGACGCCAAGAAGAAGAAAGAACTGGAGCAGCCTGACTATGTCATCGATGTCATTCGCCGCTCGGGTAGCGATTGGCATCTGTCCCGCAAGATCGTGTTCGACCGCACCACCTTGATACCGCATCGCCAGATAATCTATGACCAGCAGGGAAATATTGCAACCGACGCAATCTATCAGGTCTATAAAGACTACAACGGCATCAGCTTTCCTAATGTAATCGAGATCGACCGTCCGCAGGAGGAATATTCCATCAGGCTGACGGTTGTGAAACTGATGATCAATGAACCCCTTCACGATGACCAGTTCGCCCTGCAGCAGCCGGCCGGCACGGAGTTAGTCAATCTCGACGAGTCACACCCGAGCGCGTCGTCGAATGCGGCGACCGGCCCGGCTGATTCCACCAACCCTACTCCCAAGAAATAAGCTCCAGCCTGACTGAGCAGACTGGAGCCTTTGTCGGTTGGGTATTGGCAGCCGCGCGCGAACTAACGCTTCGACGTGCCGCGGGCCAGCTTCTTCACCTTACGTTTCTCCGCGCCGCGAGCGTAGGTGCGAGGCGCCTTGGGAGCAGCTTTCTTGCGCGCGGTGCGCTTTACTTTCTTGCGGTCTGCCTTATCGGCAATGCTCTTGGTATTTGCCATGAACTCTGCGTTCCTTCACTAACGGAGTTACGCCTTTTCCAATTGGGCGTACTTTTCGACCAGCTTTTTCAAACCGTATCTGGGAAATTGTACCGTAATCTTGGCATCTTCCCCATCACCTTCGCGTTTGTACACGGTGCCTTCGCCATACTTGGGGTGACGTACGCGCTGTCCAGGATGAAATCCGGTTCTTCCCGGGGCCGCGGGCAATTCGATTTTGGGGCGTGAGAACTTCTTGCCGCGCGAGGAAAAAAACTCCGCGATGTTGTCGATGGAGTTGTATGCCGGACCACTGTAGGCATTGCGCTGTGGCTGGTTGCGCCTCCCATACTGGGGACGCTGATCTTCATCTTCGTAAGCGTAGTGTTTGGTGCTTCCGTGATCGCCGGCACCCGTCTGCACGGGCCGTCGAGGCGAACCCAGGTCCTGCAACAGCTCTGGCGGGACTTCTTCCAGAAACCGCGATGGAACGCTGGGTTCGGGCATGTCCGTCCCATAGCGACGGCGGTAGCGAGCCCGCGTCAGAATCAGCGTGTCCATGGCTCGAGTCATTCCCACGTAGCACAGCCGTCGCTCCTCTTCGATATCATCGGGCGCCAGTAGCGTGCGGGAGTGCGGGAACAAATTCTCTTCCAGCCCGATCAGGAAGACCAGCGGAAACTCCAGGCCCTTCGCCGAATGCAGCGTCATCAGGGTGATGCGCGAACTCTCGTCATACTGGTCGGCATCGCTCACCAGGGCGGCATGGTCGAGAAATTCATTAAGCGTCTCGCCCCGGTCGCGCGAGTCCATGGCAGCATTCACCAGTTCCCGCAGGTTCTCGATGCGGGCCAGCGACTCCGGCGTGTCCTCTTGTTCGAGCTGCTTGATGTAACCAGTGCGATCGATCAGAAACTTCAGCAACTCTGCCGTGGAAGCGGCGTCTCCGAGCGCGCGGAAGCCTTCGACACCCTCTTCGTTCGCATTCGCACTCTCGCCTGCGCTGTCCGGCGCGAAGGCCTCCGGCGCAAACGCTGTCGCGTCTTCCGCTTCGAGCTCTGCGGCGGCTTCGAACTCCGCCGGCGAGAAGTCAATATTGTGCTGCAAATCGTCGTCGGCGTCGGCGGCAGACTCGGCTGGCTCCCCCTTTGCCACCGCCGTTTCCGCGACTCGCTCGCGAAACCTTCCCAGGTGCATGGCTCGAGCGTCGTCAATCAGCTCCTTGAAACTCTTTAGCGACGACAAGGTTCGCAGCGGAAGCAGCCTGCGTTTCAGTACCTCACCGATCGCGCCCCACATGGAGGTTCCCGTCTCCAGCGCGATATTTTCGATGATCTCCATCGTGGTCTTGCCAATCCCGCGCGCCGGGGTATTGATCACACGCTGCAGCGCAATCGAATCGTCTGGATTACCAAGGACCTTCAAATACGAAATCATGTCTTTGATCTCGGCGCGCTCGTAGAAGCTGAAACCTCCCACAACGTGGTAGTTCAGCTGATAGCGGCGCATCGCCTCTTCCACCAGCCGCGACTGCGAATTGGTGCGGTACAGTACGGCGGCACGTGGAGGTTCGCCGTTGTCGGCCTGACCCTGGCGAAGATACTTGGCAATGTAATCGGCGGCGAACAGCGCTTCGTTCTCGCCGTCGGGCGCTTCGTAGTAGCCTATCTGCGCTCCGCCGCTGCGCTCGGTCCAGAGGTTCTTTCCCTTACGCTTTACGTTCTTGGCCACGACTGCCGACGCCGCCTGCAGAATGTTCTGCGTCGAGCGATAGTTTTGTTCCAGCCGAATGATGCGGGCCTCGGGAAAGTCCTGCTCGAACTCGAGAATATTACGGATGTCGGCGCCGCGCCACGAATAGATGCTCTGGTCTTCGTCGCCCACGGCGCAGACATTATGTTCGCTGCCCGCCAACATGCGCATCAACTCATACTGCGGACGATTGGTGTCCTGGTATTCATCTACCTGGATGTAACGGTAGCGCCGGTTGTAGCGCTCCCGCGTTTCGCCTGACGCTTTCAGCACGCGCACCGCGTACAGCAGCAGATCGTCGAAATCGAGCGCGTTCGATTTTGCCAGCTCCTGTTTATAGACCTCGTAGATGTGGGCAATCCGTTCGGTCTTAGGATCGGCCGACTCGAGATAGACCTGCTGCGGATCGAGCATGTGGTTCTTCGCCCACGAGATTCGCCCGAGCACGTTGCGCGGCGTCAGCTGCTTGTCGTCGATGCCAAGCCGCCGCATCGCCGCCTTGACCAGGTTCTGCTGGTCGGACTCGTCGTAGATCACAAAATCTTTGCGATAACCCTTCCCCCCGATTTGCAGCGTCTCAATGTCGCGGCGCAGCAGGCGCACGCAGAAGGAGTGAAAGGTGGAGATCAGCGGCTTCGAAAGCGAGCGCGCGCCTACCAGCGACTCGACGCGGCTGGCCATCTCCGACGCTGCCTTGTTGGTAAAGGTCACCGCCAGGATCGAGTCGGGCTGCACGCCTATGCCATCGACGAGATGGGCGATGCGATAGGTGATGACGCGGGTCTTGCCGCTCCCGGCGCCGGCCAGGATGAGCACCGGCCCGTCCACCGCCTCGACGGCTTCACGTTGCTGCGGATTCAGTTTGCTCAGGTACGACGACAAGGTTGCAGGCGCTCGCGATCAGTTGGGTCTGCTGCTGAGGGCCGGCGCGTCCATGGCGCGGCGCGCCTTGCACTCGGCACAAGGGCAGTTGTCACGCAAATACTGCCAGGAATAGATGCCGTGCTGGTGGCCGTCGTTCCAGGAGAAGCGAATAGCATACTTGCCGACCGGCTCAACCTCGGTCGGCCGGGCCGCCGCCTTGAACATCGGCAACGCGCCCGCAATCGGCTTGAGCGGATCGCCGGGGTGACGGCCGTCTTTCTCGCGCTCTTCGTTGCACAGGGCGCAGGGACAAGCATCGCGTAGGAAGGGAAAGCTGTACGCGCTGCGATGGCCATCCTTCCACTCGATTTCCACGCCGGTGCCGGTGGTGACGTTCACTTTGACGGATTTGGGGTCTGCGCTCGGGTCCATAGAATTATTGCGCCTGCCAGAGCGCTTGGTTTCGCCGGATCGCCCCCTGAGGCGACCTGGCGCGTAGCGGCGAGTCTACTCCAGTATCGCAGAAATCCGGCGCGCAAGAAGGCCCGGAGTTGCCCCCGGGCTTCTCGCACCACCTCGCAGTCGCTCTTAGGAGAATGAGCGACCGTCGCTGTCCCTTTGTCTCTACGACCTGTTTGACGTGCCTGGCGGCAATTCGTAACAGGATCTCACAAACAAAAAAGCACGGCTGCTCTCCGTGCCTTCTTGCGACCGTGACCGTTACATCACGATCTCTTTCGCTCGCTGCGTAATAGGATGTTGCATTTCTTCCAGATCGCCTTTGACCAGGTTCAGACCGTACACACAGGACTCAAACTCACGGGCCAGCTTAGCGAAGAGCGGCGCCAGCCGGGCATATTCGAACTGGTCGAACTTGGAGACGATGTAGTAGCTCTCCTTACCTGCCTTCATGAAATCGACAAAATTCTCCAGCCGTTGCCGCCGCAAGCGACAGTGGTTGATGCTCTCGGGAAACATGCCGGAAAAAAACAGGATGTAGTCGCCAATGTGTTTGCGCACCTGGCGCTCGCGGTCGAAGGAGGGAGCCGGACCGTAGATGGGATCGGCCTCCAGCAGCATCTCGCCCACATCGCCCAGCGGGCGACCAGTGGCGTCACGCACCTTGAACAATTGCTCACACTCGCAGAATTCAGCCAGCATGTTGACGATGTAGTCCTGGACCTCGGAGTCGCGCAGTCCGATGTCGCGGTCAAAATGCTGGTGGATCAAGTCGGTGAACAATTCCTGAAGCGCGTGCGATTCCGGGATCATGATTTGTTTACCTGTCTCCTTCGCTTGCGACTTGCACAATCATTTGATGTGATGCGAGTTTTTATCCCACTTTCTTTTCCAGTGCAAGCAATTCTTGCGCGACTGGTTACTGAGCGGGTTCGTTCTGGAGGAAGCGCACGCCTTGTTGATCTGCTTCGCGAGCACTCCACGACTACTGGAGCACGTTAGTTTGGAGCACTATTCATGCGGGTTTGGTTGGCTGAAGAGCTAATGCGTATGCGCTCCTGGCGGCGGCTGTCAGCACACTCCAGCGTTGACTGCCAAAATTGCAGGCAAACCAAGCGAAAGCTGAGGCTGCGAATGTGGCACAATTTTCGTTCCCGGAGGAGGCAGCATGGAACGCAAGAACATCTCAGGCAATTCTCCCTATGAACCCATCGTCGGATTCTCGCGCGCAGTGAAGGTGGGCCCATTCGTTTCGGTGGCAGGGACAGTCGCCACCGGGCCAGACGGCAAGATTGTTGGGCAAGGTGACGCCTACGCCCAGGCGGTGCAGACGCTGAAAAACATTGGTCGCGCGCTGGAGCAGGCAGGGGCCAGCTTGCGCGACGTGGTGCGCACTCGCACCTTCGTGACCGACATCAGCCAATGGGAGAAAGTCGGCAAGGCTCACGGTGAAGTGTTCGGCGACATTCGGCCTGCGGCAAGCATGATTGGTGTTTCAGCGCTGGTCGCGCCGGAGATGCTGGTGGAGATTGAAGCCGACGCGATCATTGCGTCGGAGATGTAAATGCCGCTATCGCTGCTCGCTCTTCGCTTTGGCTCTTAGCCATTAGCCATTAGCCATTGGTTTCTTGGCTAGCGAAGGACAAAGGCCCTCAAACAATTGCTTCGTCCAAGGGGTATGTCACCTCCTGTCATCAGTGAGCTAGAGTGCCGTTTAAGAGCTAACAGCGAACAGCGGCCTCACTGCGTTACCTGCAGCCCAATCCCCTGGCCTTCATACACTCTCTGGCCGGCTGCGGGTGAGGTCTTGACCACCGTCCGCGTTCCCGACGGCACGGAATCGGCCGTATTCGTGGTTGGCGCGGGAGCCGCTTGGCTGGAGATCCCCGCCACGCGTAGTCCCGCGCCCACAATTTCATTGACCGCATCATCTTCGCCGCGACCGATCAGGTCAGGCATGACGAAGGAGTTCCGATCTTCCGGCGCTGCCAGCAGCACGCTGATCTTCGGCGCCGAGACGTTCACCGCTTTGGCCGGAGGGCTCTGGGCCACAATCTGATCGGTGGGAGCGCCGGGAATCGTGGCCGTCGCAATGCTCCCTAGCTCAAGACCTCGGCGCCGGATATTGATCTCCGCAGCGCGCTCACTCCCGCCCAGAAGGTCGGGGATGACGACCCGCTGCGGCCCCATGCTTTCGGCAACCCGGAGATGCCAGCCCCGGCGTACCTGCATCCCTGGCGCCGGAACCTGCGATATTACTCTGCCCGGCGGCACATCGGAACTGAAGAAGCGGTCGCCCTCTTCCAACACCAAACCATGATCGGCCAGCGCCCGTTCGGCCTGGCCCGACGTCATACCCACAAGCTTGGGAATCGTCGTTTGGCGGCCGTGAATCGCGAACCGCATCGCAGTCAGCACCGATGCCATGAAGACCACGACCAGTACCAGCACCCGCACCAGATAGCGAAAGAAAAGTCGCATCAGTGGGCCTCGCTATCGCCCGCGGCACCCGCGGGCGTGTCAACCTTCTGCACCACCGCACTGGGCGCGGTTGGCGGAGGTGCGGCGAAATCTTCCGACTCGCGGCCCTGCAGCGCCACCCGCATGAAGTCCATCCAGATGGGCAACGCCGCGGCGGCCCCGGTCTCTTTGTTGCCCAGCGTCTTCTTCTCGTCGAAGCCTACCCAGACTCCACAAGTCAGAGACGGAGAAAATCCCACGAACCACGCGTCGGTGAAATCGTTAGTGGTCCCGGTCTTACCTCCCAACGGATGATTGAGCTTGCTGGCCGCGTAGCCGGTGCCGTGCAGCACCACCTCGCGCAACATGTAAGTCATGATGCGCGCCGTGCGCGCGCTGACCACGTCCTTTACCTCGGGATAGTTTTCTTCCAGCACGCGGCCTTCGTAGTCGGTCACTTTGCGGATGTAGCGCGGGGTTACACGCACGCCGTCATTGGGAAATGTAGTGAATGCCGCAGTCTGCTCCGCCAGCGTAATGTCAGCCGCGCCCAGCGCAACCGGCAAGTACGGGAGCAGGGGTGACGTAATGCCGAACTTGCGCGCGTACTCGATGACCGTCTTGATGCCGCCAACGCGCTCCGTCACTTTGAGCGCGGGAATGTTACGCGACTCGGCCAGGGCGTGGCGAAAGGTAATCACGCCTTCGAACTTGCCGTCGTAGTTATGCGGCGTGTAGGGTCCCGAAGAAGTGTTGAACGTGACTGGCGCATCGAGCACGGTATCGTCTGGAGTAAGTCCTTGATCGATTGCAGCCGTGTAGATATACGGCTTGAAGGAAGAGCCCACCTGGCGCAGTGCCTGGGTGGAGCGATTAAACTTAGACTGCTCAAAGTCGCGACCGCCGACCATGGCCTTGACGTCGCCAGTGGAGTTGTCGAGCGCCAGCAGCGCGCCCTGCACACCTGACTCCTGTTCCAGCGAAACCCGGCTGAAGGTGCCGCTGAGTTCGTCGACCTTAACGTAAACGATATCGCCGACGGTCAGAAATTCCCGCGCCGAGGGATGGCGTGTCCACTTTATCTCCTCGGGGCCGAGCCGCGCTTCGTAGTTGCCGAACTTGATCGTCGCCACCAACGGATCGACTTCGGTCACCAGCGCGTGAATGTAGTTGCCGGCCACGATCTTGCCGTCCCAGTCGACATGGTGATAGGTGGCCGGCGCGTCGCCATTGGCGACGATGTTCAGCAGGTTGCCCTTCCACCCGTGACGGCGTTCGTAAGCCGCCAGGCCGTCACGTACCGCCTGTTGGGCGGCGCGCTGCATTTCCAGATTGAGCGAGGTATAAACCCGCAGTCCAGCCTCGTGCACTTCCTCGGCGCCGTATTTTTTCTCAAGATACTGCCGGATTTCCTCCACAAAGTACGGGGCAATGTCGTTAGGCTCAGCCTGCAGATTGAGTTTTAAAGGGGCATCCTTGGCTCGCAGCGCCTCCGCGGCCGTGATCTTGCCATCCTCCAGCATATTGTTGATGACCAGGTTGCGGCGGCGCAGAGCGCGCTCCGGATTGTTGATCGGCGAGTAGTAGTTCGGCGCCTTGGGCAGCCCAGCCAGGACGGCGGCTTCTTCCAGCGTGAGGTCTTTGGCCTTCTTGCTGAAATAGAAATTGGCGCCCGCTTCGAATCCGTAAACCCCGTGGCCCAGATAAATCTGGTTGGCGTACAGCGTAAAAATCTGCGGCTTGGTAAAGCGGCGCTCGATCTGGATGGACAGCATCACCTCCTGCATCTTTCGCCGGAAATTGCGGTCGGGCGAAAGAAACAGGTTGCGCGCCAGTTGCATGGTGAGCGTCGAAGCACCCTGGGCTCGGCTGTCCAGGATCACGTCGCGCCAGGCCGCGCCAAACACGCGCCAAACATCCACGCCCCAGTGCCTCTCAAATTCTTTGTCTTCGGTGGAGATCAGCGCGTCGCGCAGCACCTTGGGAAAATCATTGTAGCTGTCGATGACGCGCCGCTGCAACGCAAACTGTCCAATCACGCGATTCTGATCGTCATACAGCTGAGTTATGGTGCTGGGGCGATAGTGCTCCAGCTCGGTAACTTGTGGGAGGTCGGTGGAGTAGACCAGCAACAGGCCGGAGATTGCGCCCGCGGCGGCGACAATCACAATCAGCAGAACGAACAGGGCGTTGCCGACCAGCTTTAGCCCGGCCCGGCGCGGCTCGGCTGCCATATCGGCCGTGACAGCAGGTTCTTCGACAACGCGTTTCATGGCTTGACTCTGCCCAGCATAGCATTGAAAACGGCGGCCCGAGCGCCGTGCGAGAGGCGTATAACCTGCTGCGGATCAAGAACCTACCCTGCCCGCGTCCGGGGCGTTGCTTCTTCCCGTGATTTACAATCATCTATTCGCTTGTCGCCATTATTCCCAACTAGAAGGCAGTCCGGAATTTCGAGCGCCGTTGTTTCGCGCGATTGAACGGACGAATCTCGAAATCATCCCCCTAGAACTGGAGCACGAACTTGCCAGAGACAATCTACGACGTAGCTATCATCGGCAGCGGGCCTGCCGGATATACTGCGGCCATTCGCGCCGGACAGTTAGGACTCAAGGCAGCTCTCATCGAGAAGGCCGACAAGCTGGGCGGAACTTGCCTGCACGTCGGATGCATTCCCACCAAGGCGCTGCTGTTTAACGCCGAGGTCTACGACCACGTGAAGGAAGGCGCGGAACTTGGGCTGGAGAACACGTCCGGCGTCACCCTGAACTGGGGCGCGATCCAGAAGCGCAAGCAGGGCATTGTAGACAAGCACGCCAAGGGCCTGCAGTTCTTGATGAAAAAGAACAAGGTCGACGTCGTCCGCGGCTACGGCAAGCTGACGGGGCCGGCGAAAGATGGGATTCATACCGTTGCCCTCGAAGGCGGCGAGCAGAAATCTATCAAAGCGAAGAACGTCATTCTTTCGACCGGCTCGGTGGCGCGGATGCTGCCTGGGATGGAGCCCGACTCCCGCATCCTGACCAACATCGAAGTGTTGAGCCTCAACGACATTCCCAAGTCGCTGATCGTGATCGGCTCAGGTGCGGTGGGCGTGGAATTCGCCAGCATTTACAAGTCTTTCGGTGCGGACGTGACCATCCTGGAAATGTTGCCGCGTTATGTTCCGGTGGAAGACGAAGAAGTCTCGAAGGAGTTGATGCGGGTGTACCGCAAGCGCGGCATCAACGGATTCGTCAACGCCAAGGTCGAGAAGGTGGAGAAGACGACGGACGGCGTGGCGGTCACGTTCTCTGTCGACGGTAAACAGCAGAAGCTGGAAGCCGAGAAGGTGCTGGTCGCGGTTGGCCGCGCGCCGCGCACGGAAGGCGTCGGCATCGAGAAGACCAAAATCCAACTGGAGCGCGGGTTCGTCAAGATTGACCAGTACATGCGTACCGATGAGCCCGGCATTTACGCCGTCGGTGACATCGTGGTCGGCTATCCGCAACTGGCGCATTCGGGCGCGATGGAAGGCATCGTCGCGGTCACGCACATCGCAGGCAAACCAACCAAGACGATCAAGCCAGAGCGAATTCCCAATGCAACATACTGCCATCCGGAAATCGGCAGCGTCGGTCTGACCGAAGCCAAGGCCAAGGAAAAGGGTTACGACGTCAAGATTGGCAAGTTCCCCTTCACTGCCAACTCGCGCGCCAGCATCGTGGGCCAGCACGAAGGCTTCATCAAAATTGTTACCGACGCCAAGTATGGAGAGATTCTGGGCGTACACATTATCGGGCCGAACGCGACGGAGCTGATTGCCGAGTCCGTGGTGGCGCTGGAGATGGAATGCACCGCGGAAGAGCTGGCGAGTATCATCCATGCGCATCCTACGCTCTCGGAGGCGATGCTGGATGCCGCCAACGCTGTTTTCGGTATGGCAATTAATGCGTAGGGCAAACTTTTTGGTGAGGTCTTTGAAGGCGACGGCCTTTAGATACTGTGTCGCAACTGGAAAAGAAAGTTTGTGGTGGAACAAAGTGCTAGAAAAACCGAATAAACTAGCCGCGCAGCGGCGGGATGAAGTTAGCCGGGTGGGGTAAGCCCCCGGTCAAGTGGGAAATTAGTCTAAGCCGCAGAGCGGCGCCACCGGTCGCGACACAGTCTCTTCAGGCCGTCCATAAGGCCCGATCACAGTCGGTTTTGAAGGGGTGCACCTTCAGGTGCGCCGTTAAGTCTTCGTTTTAGTCATCGCGAGCCGACTCTTAGTCGGCGAGGGGCCTGGTCTTAACAGGTTTCTCAGCAACTGCCCGCAGCGGGCGCTCTCCCTTCGCCAAAGCTTTACAATCGCAACGTGTATTCGCTCTATAGCGTCCTATTGTTCGGCGTGCTGATTCTCAGCACGCCGTGGTGGCTGCTGCAGATGTTGCGTCACGGCAAGTATCGCACCGGATGGAGCGAGCGGCTGGGTACGGTTCCCGACCGGCTCTTCCACGATGTTTCTCCCAATACAATTTGGATTCATGCTGTCTCCGTCGGTGAGGTGCTGGCGAGTTTGCAGGTCATCGAACAACTGAAAGGGCAGCTTCCAGGATGGCGCATCGTCGTCTCGACCACCACCGACACGGGGCAGAAGCTGGCGCGCCAGCGCTTCGGCGAAAATAACGTTTTCTACTTTCCGCTGGACTTGCCCTTTGCTGTGCGAGCGTACTTGCAAGCGCTGCGTCCCAAGCTGCTGGTGCTGGCGGAAAGCGAGTTCTGGCCCAATCTGCTGCGGTGGGCGAAACTGTCGGGAGCCGCGGTCGCCGTGGTGAACGCCCGCGTTTCCGACCGCTCGCTCCCTGGCTATTTGCGGTTTCATGGGCTACTGGTGCGCGTGATGAAGAATGTTGATCTGTTTCTGGCGCAGAGCGACGAGGACGCGCGGCGTCTGATTCAGATCGGAGCGCTGGCTGAACGCGTCCACGTCAGCGGGAATCTGAAGTTCGAGGCGAAACCTCCAGCGGAGCCTGCGATCGTGTCATCATTTGCCGCGGCTTTACAACGCGAAGAGGTCGGTCCGGTGCTTGTAGCAGGCAGCACTCTCGAAGGTGAAGAGCCGATGTTGCTGGAGACGTTCCGGCAGGTCGTGTCAAGATATCCCGGCGCGTTGGTGGTGTTCGCGCCGCGCCATCCCGAACGCTTTGATGTAGTGGCGTCTTTGCTGGCTTCGTCGGGACTCAGGTCGCAGAGGCGCTCGCAGTGGGACGGAACGAAACCGATCGCTGGCGGCGTGTTTCTTCTCGACACCATTGGCGAGTTGGCCAGTTTGTACCAATTTGCTGATCTCGCTTTCATCGGCGGCAGCCTGGTACCGCGCGGCGGACACAACGTTCTGGAGGCCGCGCAATTTGGAGCGGCCATTCTGGTTGGTCCGTACACGGAAAACTTTCGTGACATCGTCGAAGTCTTTCGCCAGGCCGACGCTTTGCGAGTCGTTACGCCACAATCGTTGACGACGGCGGTTCTCCAATTGCTCGAAAATCACGACGAACGGGCGGCTCTCGGCCGACGCGCCTTTGAGGTGGTGAACTCCCAGCGGGGCGCCACGGAAAGAACGGTGAGCGCGCTGCTCAGCCTGCTGCTGGAACACGCGTCTGCGGCCACGGCAAGAGTTTCGTCGGAGAAGCGCGCGTGAATCCGCTTTCTGCGCTCTACGGCGCGGTAGTGCGCGCGCGGAATCGACTCTACGACCGCGGCTCCTTAACCATTCACAGGCTGCAAGGACCGGTGGTGAGCATCGGGAACCTGACCGTCGGCGGCTCGGGCAAAACGCCACTCCTGATCACGCTGGGCGAACTGCTGAAGCAACGTGGCATCCCGTTCGATGTGCTTTCCCGCGGCTATGGTCGTGCCACGAGAGGTGTGGCTCTGGTTGATCCTGGCGGCTCGCCGCGGGACTTCGGCGACGAGCCGTTGCTGATGGCTCGCAAGCTGCAGGTTCCGGTCGTGGTGGGCGAGGACCGTTATGCCGCAGGGCAGTTCGCCGAGGCGAAGTTCGGTCCACAGTTGCACCTGCTGGATGACGGCCTCCAGCATCGCCGACTGGCGCGCGACTTCGACATCGTTTTGATCACGTCAGCTGATGCGAAAGATTCGTTGCTGCCGGGTGGAAGACTCCGTGAGCCATTGTCTTCGCTGTCGCGGGCCGACGCTGTTGTGCTGACCAATGATACGTCCAGCGCGGAACTTCGGCTCGCAAAGCAGCTTGTCTGGAGAGTGCAGCGAGGCATTGTTCCTCCCGCCACGAAAGAGGCGTGCTTCGCGTTCTGTGGGATCGCGCGGCCGCAAATTTTCTTCGATCAGTTGCGAGCAGCGGGTGTCGTGCTGGCTGGCACTCGCAGCTTTCGCGACCATTATTTCTATCGCGATTCCGATTTGCGCCGGTTGTTGAAACTTCGCGGGCAGTCGGGTGCAACCTGCTTGGTCACTACCGAGAAAGATGCAATCAACCTCGGCGTGCAAGTTGCCGCTCTGCAGCCGTTGTATATCGTGCCCGTCAAAATGCGGTTGGAAGATTCTGCGGCGGTTGTCGATGCGCTCCTGGCGACGATTCGAGAGCGCAATCCCCGGCCTGCGTGAGACAATCGAGGGTTGTGCAGCGCCCGGTGGCCCTATCCATGCACCGGGCGTTCATTTGAGTTCATGAATAGGCATCCTAAAAACAGCGAACGCTGGAAGAAGATTGTCCAGTCATTCTCCGAAGTTTCCATCACGGTGCTTGCAGACTTGGTTGCCGACGAATTCGTTTTTGGCGAGATTGCTCGGGTGTCGCGGGAAGCGCCGGTCCTGATCCTGAAACACCGGGAGAGCACCGTGCTCCCTGGTGGCGGCGCCAATGCGGTAATGAACCTGGCGTCCCTGGGCGTCAATGTCTTGCCCGTCGGAGTGGTAGGGGATGACGAAGTTGGCAGCCTGTTGCTGGAACGGATGCGCGAAAAGAAAGTCTCCACCAGCGGCATCCAAAGACTCAAGGGACACATAACCACCACCAAGTCCCGCATCCTTGCCGGCATGTCGCACACCAGCCGCCAGCAAGTGGTACGCGTGGACCGTGAAGCGGAGCCGTTGGACGACATGCATCCCGCACTGCTTAACCTGGTGAACACCGCCCGTGAATACGCCACGGCTTCGGACGCCCTTCTCATTTCCGACTATGGATACGGCGCTGCCACACCGCGGTTGCTGGCCTTTGTAAAATCGAATGGCTGCCTGGAGAACAAGCCCATCACAGTCGATTCCCGCTATCGCATTCTGCAGTACGAAGGAGCGACGGCAGCGACGCCCAATGAGCCCGAAGTGGAAGAGGCGTTGGGAATCAGGATCGGTCACGACGATGAGAAGCTCTTTTCCGCAGCGAAGAGAATGATGACAGAGATGGCGCTGGAGTCGCTGGTCATCACGCGAGGCCGCGATGGCATGGTGGCATTTGAGAAGGACGCCGCTCCGCTTACGATCCCAATTTATGGCTCCGATCAAGTGGTCGATGTGACGGGCGCAGGCGATACCGTCATTGCAACTTTTACTGCTGCTTTGGCAGCGGGCGCTGACACTGCTTCCGCAGCCAGGCTGGCAAATTTCGCCGGCGGCATCGTGGTAATGAAGCGCGGCACGGCAACCGTTTCCCGCAAAGAGTTGCTGGCTGCGATCGATCAGTATTCTGCGACGGTATCTGCGTGAGTGCAAGCGACACAAAAATTCTCTCGCCTGAAGCCTTGCGCGATCGCGTGGCTGAATGGCGCCGTGGCGGCCAGCAGATCGTGTTGACGAACGGCTGTTTCGACCTGCTGCACGTCGGACATATCCGCTATTTGCGGGGAGCGAAGGCGCTGGGCGGGAAACTTGTGGTGGCCATGAATTCCGATGAGAGCGTCCAGCAGATCAAGGGAGAAGGACGTCCGTTCATGCCTGCGGCAGAGCGAGCGGAGATTATCGCGGCATTGTCTGATGTCGATGCGGTGGTGATATTTGATGGGCCCGACGTGCGTGGGTTGATTCGCGAAATTCATCCCGACATTCAAGCCAAGGGTACCGACTACACCCGCGAAAACGTTCCCGAACGCGACGAGGTGTTGGCCTATGGCGGCCGCATCGAGATTGTGGGCGATCCTAAAGACCATTCCACAACGAACTTTCTGACCCAACTACGGCGCGGAGGCGGAGGGCGCACTTTACGGTGAGCGCTCCCGTATTCCCGCAGGACCAGAGCCGATCTTCCCCAGCGGCAGGGGGTCGCCCTGCAATCCCGCTTTCCGATCGCATCCTGGTGGTCCGTTTGAGTGCGATGGGGGATGTCATCCATGCGATGCCGGCAATCGCAGCGTTGCGAAACGCAAAGCCTGGCATCAAGGTCGGATGGCTGATCGAAGAGCGATGGGCGGAATTGCTGTGCTCACGCCCAAGTGAGTACGCGGCGTCGCGATCGCCGCTAAAACCGCTGGCCGACTGGGTGCATGTCGCGAACTTCAAGACCTGGCGCCGAGAGTTATTGGCGCAGGATACGTGGCGGGAGATTAGGGCCCTCCGGCGCGAAGTCAAGAATATGCAGTACGATCTGGCGCTCGATCTTCAAGGTGCGCTCCGCTCGGCACTGGCGGCCAGAGCCACAGGCGCGAAAATTCGCATAGGGTCTTCCCAACCGCGAGAGGGACCGGCCAGTATGTTCTACACACGACCGGTCGATCCCCGTGGGACGCATGTCGTGGATCAAGGGCTGGCGATCGTCTCAGCTGTCGCCCGCCAGGAGCTGCTGTATGCGGAGCCTCCCTTCCCACTGGACCCCACCGCAGAATGCTGGGCAGATCAGTTCGGTGGAACCGTCAGTGGCAAGCCGCTGGCAATTCTGAATCCGGGCGCGGGTTGGGGAGCGAAGTGCTGGCCAGCGGAATCGTTTGGTGTAGTAGCTCGCGCACTAGCAGAGCGTGGAATTGCGGTCGTGGTGAACCATGGGCCGGGAGAAGAAGCGCTCGCCGAAGCGGTTCGCGAGTCGAGTGGCCAGATTGCCTGCCCGGTCAAGTGCAGCATTACAGAATTGATCGCGCTCACCCGGCGTGCCAGTCTATTTGTCGGGGGTGACACCGGCCCCATGCATCTGGCGGCCGCTCTGCGCGTTCCCGTAGTCGCTTTGTTTGGACCCACCCGGCCTGATCGCAACGGTCCTTACGGCACGCGAAGCGTGGTCCTACGCAATCCCGAAAGCGTGGACAACACAACCCACACGGACCGTCCGGACGAGGGGCTGGTATCGATCGATCCGCAGGCCGTGATCGCCGCTGCTGACCAGTTGCGCGGGGAGGACCGTGGCTGACCGCCAACTTGGCAAGCCTCCCTTGACCTGGAGCCGGGTGGCTCGCCGCATTCGAGTGCCGTTGGGATTTCTCTTTGCGGCTTTCTACATCTGGCGAGCAAAACCAACTTGGCAATCGGTGTGGGTCGGCCTGGCGCTGGCGGGTCTCGGTCTGCTGATTCGTGGTCTCGCTTCGGGACAGGTGAAGAAGGACCGCGAACTCACAACAACCGGACCGTATACTTACGTGCGCAATCCGCTATATCTCGGCTCGATCATCATCGGACTGGGATTTGTCATCGCAGCTCGCGATACGTGGATTGCGGTTGCGCTACTTCTCTATTTTGTCGCGGTCTATGTTCCTGTCATCCGCGCCGAGCAGGTCTATCTCCGTGGCGAATTTCCCGGCTATGCCGAATACCTCCGCAGCGTGCCCAGCCTGCTGCCGCGTACTCTGTGGTTTCGCGGAGTGACAGCCGGTTTCTCCGGTGAGTTATACTTCCGTCATCGCGAGTACAATGCCCTGCTCGGCACCGCCGCGATGCTGGCCGTCCTCATTGCGAAAATCCTCTGGCTTCCCGGGTGAAGGTGACTTCTATCACGCGCTCTTTTCTGGTGCTGGCTATTTTGCTGACAGGTTTCGTCGCGCCGGCAGACCTGCTTCCGCAAACGGCGCACTCTCCTTCGCAAGGGCAGCCGGAAGCGAAAATCGGCTCGGCGTCGCATATCCAGCCCCTAAGGCCAGGATTTCAATTTCCCTACGGTCAGACGTTGCACTACGAGGGCGAGTGGCGGTTTTGGACGGCTGGAGTTGCAACCCTTCGTATCGAACGCTCCGGTTCGCAGGAACACGTCGCGGCGACGGCCGATTCCAGCGGAGTGGTTGCGCTGCTGTATCGCGTGCAAGACCGCTTCAACGCTTATCTTGACAGCAAGAGCCTTTGCTCCTCCCGGCTGATGAAGCACACGGAGGAGGGATCCCATCGCCGCGATACGGTCATTACTTACGACTACAGCCGCGGGAAAGCCGTTTTGGAAGAACACAACCTGCAAACCAATCAGCAGAAGAGAACGGAAAACGACATCCCGGGATGTGTCACCGACGTCGTTTCCGGAGTTCTTTACCTTGCCAGTCTGCCTCTACAACCGGGGGCGACCTACACGTTTCCTCTCAACGACGGCGGCCAGACCGTAAAGGTACAGGCACACGTCGAAGGCAAAGAACAGATAAAAACTCCGGCGGGAACGTTTCAGACGATCCGGGTTGGTCCCGAGGGTGACTCGGGAACGCTGCTGAAGAACAAGGGCCGCATTTGGATTTGGTACACCGATGACGACCGGCACCTGCCAGTCCAGATGCGGGCCAAGCTATTCTGGGGAACCTTGACGGTTTACCTGACCAGCCTCAGCAAATAGGGCCTCATTGCAGATGGAACCGCTCGGCCATCAGCCGCTGCAGACGCGGCTTGTAAAGAATGTCGTAGGCGAATTCCTTGTCGGGAAACATGGCCAAGGCAGCTCGCTTGGCATTCGCTGCCAGTTCCGCCGCCTCTTCCACGGTGAGGCCCGGGTCCTGGCCGATCACCGACATCACCATGTTCATCATGATCTGCAACCGGCGCAGCTTGCGACGTTCTTCTTCCTGCTCAAGCTGTTCGCTACTTGCGGTCCGCGGTGCAACAACTTCCTTGCGTTCCGACAGCCCCATGGATACCCTCCGGCGAAACCAGCCACCTAGGACAGCCGGTCAAGTCGTGCCGGCTACTTTTCGCTACAATTTGATGTGCGCCGTCACCCTACCGTTGCGCAGCATCGTGGGGGGGGCGAACAGGGTCCCCCACCAAGGCCCGCTCTTGGGCTTGTTGGGGCGCATCATACACCGAAACGGCAAGATTTCAGCCGCAAACCAGGAATATTGCAAACGGCGCCAGACCTGCCTTTTGCATCGAATCCGATGGAGGAGCTATGGCAGAGAAAGCAGATGGGCACGAGGAGTTGGTAAAGGTTTTCGATACCGACGAAGAGTCAGAAGCAATGGTGGTGCGCGGTTTGCTGGAATCGGCAGGCATCGAGGCCATGACCCAAAACCGTGAAGCTCCACAGGACATACTGCCCGGCGTGGGTGGTGTAGTCGTGATGGTGCGGCCGGACCAGGCGGAGGAAGCACTGCAGACCATCGAGGAGTATCGTAATCATCCCACAACCGATGAGGACGAGGCCGTCAGCGAGGAACCGGCTTAGCGGTGACGTTCTTTCCGTCTAGATAAAACGAAACGGCTCCGGCGAGGTCGGTGCGGTAAGTCGGAATATGGGCTTCGGCAAAACGCTGCATCACCTCGGACCGGGGATGTCCAAACGAGTTGTAGAATCCCACTGAGACGACTGAGTAGTGCGGTTTGACGGCGGCCAGGAACTCGGGCGAGCTGGAAGTCGCGCTTCCGTGGTGTCCAACCTTAAGCAGATCCGCTTGGGGGGACTCTTCTATCAGTAGTTTCTCGATTCGCTTGTGCGCGTCTCCCACTAGCAAGGCGGAAGTCTCGCCATACTGCATGTGCAGAACTAGAGATTCGTCATCCGGATTGCTCGACTGCCACCCCGCTGGAGGATTTAACACGCGTACGTGAACCCCTCCGAAGTCGAACGATTGGCCGGCCACCCACGGCATCAACTGCACGTGAAAGGTGCGGGCGGCCCGCTCCACATCGATAAATCCCGGACTCGGAGACTCCACCCCGTACCAGAGTTCATGCGGGCGAAAGTTCTCGATGACGCTGCGCATTCCTCCCATGTGGTCGCTGTGCGCGTGGGAAATGGCAACCGCATCCAGCCGGCGAATTCCGCGTGACCAGAGATACGGCGAAACCACTTCCTCCCCAACATCGAAGTCGGAGCGCACATTGCCTGTCAGGCCGCCGGAATCCAGCAGCAGGGTCTTGCCTTCCGGCGTGATCAGCAACAAAGAATCTCCCTGGCCGACGTCGATCGCCGTCACTTCGAAGACGCCGGGACGCCATTGCGGCTTCGGCGGCAACAGCACGATCCAAACGGCAGAAGCCAGCAGGCCAGCCACGCCGATTCCGGCCCAAACTCGCCGTCTCGCGAGCAGGAGGGCCAGTCCAAATGTAAGCGCCGCGGCAATAGAGACGGCTAGCGTCGGGGTGGACACACGCACGTCTGAAATTCGCAGGTGGCCTATGATGCGTATGGTGCCGGTAAGGGCATCCAGCGCGTATCCGGCAATCGCGGCTGGGATTAACGCGAGCCAGTGCGCCAGATAGGAAAGAGCAACGGCCAGGGCCGCGCTGGGCAACAGCACTCCCGCGAGCGGAATTACCAGCGCGTTAGCCGGCAGAGCCATGGTGGTGGCGCGATGGAAATACCATGCCATCGGCAACGCCAGGGCGAGCTGGATTACCGTCGATAGGAAAAGTAGTTCCGCGGCAGCCAACACAACGCCGGTGATGCGAACCACCAGGAAGTTTGCCATCCGGCGGCCGATCAAGTCCTGCAACGTTCCGCGTACCAGGCGCAACTCAACCCGAAACTCCGCCGCCCGAGTCGGAGCGGAGAAGTCATATTCGGGCGAGTCGATGTTCCGGAGCCCGCTCTGCAGGGGATAGATGGTGCGCCGCAGGATTGGAACGGCGATGCCGGCAACCGCGATGACGGACAGAAACGTGAGCTGGAAGCTGGCTTCGAATAAGGTCCGGGGGTCCACCAGCAAAATACCCAGCGCGGCGATTCCCAAAGCATTGAGCGCGGCACGATCGCGAAACAGTAACCGCGTGACCAGGTAGATGCTCAAGGTGATGGTTGCCCGCACAATGGGCGAGCCCAGGTCGGCGATGAAGGCGTATCCCCAGGAGAGCAGGATGGTGACGATGGTGGCCCACGTCTCGCCGAAGGGCAACTTGCGCAACCCCCAGAACACGGCGAACGCCAGTATGCCGACGTTGATCCCGGACACAACCAGAATGTGGTAGGTGCCGGTGCGTTGAAATTCGGTCTTGATATCACGGCCAACAAACGCCCGGCCGCCGATCAGCGCTGCCTGCATCAGGGCGCCGCGCTCGCCCGGCCAGAGCAGCATGATATGCGTCAGGACACTGCGTCGAGCGGTGCTTCGCAACCGGCCGATGCGGCTGCCCACGCAGCCGGGCAACACCTCCACGGTGCTGGCGCGCGCCGAACCCGTCAGGCGAATTCCCTGTGAGCTGAGATAGCCCGCCATGTCCATCGCGCCCGGATTTCTGTAGTCCCGCGGCATGCGCAGTTTGGCGACCAAGTGCAGCCGCTGTCCGTAGGTGTAAATGCGAAGCGGTGACTCGACTCCTCCGTCACGGGCTTCGTCTTCTTCGGTCTGTTTGCTGTAGATAGTCAGCCGGATGCCAACTGCGGTATCGATCGACTGTTCGCCGATTCGAAGCTGCTCGGTTTCCACGTCGACTGATTCCTGCTTGCCGCCGTAAGGGCTGTCGCGCAACAACCCTTCGCGAATGACGTAAGCAGTAACATCAATACCGTTATCGCCCGCCGCGAAAGGCTGCAGGTTCGCGATGATCGTCGGCTGCGCTGCATCCCTGGCCTGAAGGTAGAAACCGCCGAGAGGGATGATCGCGACCAAGCCCAGAGAGAAGGCAACCTGAGGAGATCGTCGAAGGAAGAACGCCGCTCCAGCCGCACTTAACAGGAAGGCGATCAGCCAGGCGTGGGGCGATCGCCAGAAATAGTTGGCGGCCAGGGTTCCCGCGGAAAAGGCCAGAGCGGCCAGGAAGATGGGCTCTTGTCCTCCGCAGTACAGCCTCGACCCCGTAGGTGGAGGAGTCAGCGCGCTGTTCTTCGCCGGTAAAGTTGTGGACACACTGCCGCCGAGGCTCCCAATACGCGCCGCTTCTCGGAGGACGTGGCGTGGATTGGGTGGTTACAAGCGGTCCAGGTCCTCTGCGCCGAAAGCAGGGGCCCAGGGCCACATTTCGTATTGCGCGAGTCCGAACCGGGTGTAAGGATCGTTGTCGCGAATACTGTCCAGCGTCGCCTGAGCTTCATCATCGGGAACCCGCAACAGCAGCGCACCGCCATGGCGCGGCACCAGTGGCCCGCCAGCCAGGAGCAGTCCCTCCTGCTTCAGGCCCTGGAGATAGGCGCGATGCGAGTCGACGTGCTTCAGCACGTCCTCCAGCGGTTTCCGATATCGAATAATGGCGATCGCGTACATAGAGCCTCCGGGCGAGGGTCATCGGGCTAGCGCGCCAGATGCAGGACGGTTTCCATGTGATAGGTCTGCGGAAACATGTCCACCAGGTGCGCCTGCTCGACCCGATAGCCGAATTCTAACAGCACGCGCAGGTCGCGCGAGAGCGTGGCCGGATCACATGAGACGTACGTCACATGCGAGGCGGACATGCGGCCCAAGGCTGTAGCAGCTTTCTCTCCCAGCCCAAAGCGCGGCGGATCGACGACGATCCTGTCAGGTGCGAGCTTGGAACCGCGTGCGGCGAGGAAAGCCTCCGTTGTGCTGCGAATGCAGTTTACATTGGGCGGAACGTTGGGGCGCAGGTCGGCGAAGGAATGCGGCGAGGGTTCTACTGCCAGCACCTGATCGAAATTGCGCGCCAGGTGATGAGTGAACAGGCCGGCACCGGCATAAAGATCGAGCGCTGTTCGTCCCGTCTGCCGGCCGATGACAACCTCCACCAGTTTGTCGATCAAGTAACGGTTCGTCTGAAAGAAGGAGCCCCCGCTCACCTGATAGTCATGTCCCGCAGTGTGGTATAGCAGAGAACCCTTTCCGATGGCCTGCGAGGGTCCGGCGGGAGTCGCCGCCAGCGGGGCGCGTTGGCGGGTCTCGTCTTCCACCGTGGAGGTGGGGAATATCACGACACCGCTTATGGCGGGCAGAAAATCGTGCAGCGCAGCGGCGAACGGCTGGCATTCCTTGGCGTCGCTGCCGGGACGAACATAGGCCTCTAGCAGAATCTTCGTGTCGTCGTGGTTGGAGAAAAACTGTAAGCCGTGGAGAATTTCAGGGACCGTGCCCGCGCGGCCCAGCTTCCAGACTTCGGCAATCGCCTGGTTAATCAGTGGGGAGCTTATGGGACATGCCTCCACTGGCAGCAAGTCGTGTGAGTTGTAGCGGAAGTAGCCCAGCGCGAACTGAGGCTGACGATGCACGTGCATCCGGGTGCGATTGCGATAGCCCCATGGCTCGGCGGAATGCACTTCGAGCTCATGCTGAAGCTCGAACTTGGCGGTACGGCGCAGCGTCTCGCGCAAAATCTCCGCCTTGTGGCGAAGCTGCGCCGGGTAGTCCATGTGCTGGTAATCACAACCGCCGCAATCGCCGAAGTATGAGCATCGGGGACCGACCCGCTCAGGCGAGGGCGCAATCACGCTATCGAGCTTGGCGCGGACAAAGCCAGGGCGGCTTTCAACGACTGAGGCTTCGATCTTCTCGGCCGGCAACACGAACGGCACAAAGACGGTCTTGCCGCGACCATGTTCGTCGGCCGGAAGCCGCGCCAGCCCGTCTCCACCATAGACCAGCTTTTCGATTTCAAGTTGCAAGGACTCTCCAATTCTTTCCGCGGCCGGAACACCGGTTACATGTAAAAGAGGCTCAAGCGCGGTACGTGATATTGCTCCAGCAAACGCTTGTGGACGTACTGCTTCTGCAGTTGCTCGATTTGTGGAGCGGTCATCTTCCGCCGGTAGGGCGCCAGGTCGCGGTCGGCATCGGAGCGCACCTGGAATAACGCCTCGTCCGGCGTCGCGGCCAGAAGCGCAGCAAATAGTTTCTCCTCGGCGATCGTCAGCCGGCGCTCCAGGTCTTCCATCTGCATCGGGGCGGTTTGCGACAGGGACTCCGCCAAGCTCCGCAGGTTCGCAGCTGTTTCCCGCGCCAGCGTCTGCGCCGTAGCCGGCAACTGAAGCTGGTCAAGTTGTTCGGCGTTACGTTCGAGAAATCCCGCCACCAACGATTGTTCCAGGCCGGTATCCCGCGGCTGCTTGGGTGCCGCGCCCACCGCGGCTTCCTTCAACTCCTCCACTGCCGCCAGTACCTCTTGTGCACAAAAAGCCAGCCCGTTCACTTTGCGTGTCTTGCGCGGACGCCGCTCCCATTTGTCGAACGTCGCATCGATACCGCGCAATACCGCTTCCAGCGGAATGCCGGCATCCTTCCACGTCTCCATCAAGGCCCAGTCGAGCGGCGACATGAGCAGCAGCGTGCCCCGCCGGCGCTGAAAGTGCTCTTCGATTTCCGTGAAGTAGTTGAAGTAGGTTTCCACAATAGTGGGTGCGAGATGCGGTGGGGCCGGATGAACAATTTGCTGGAACGCTCCGAACAGCAGGTCCCTCACCGGCTAAAGCCGGTTTGACGGAATGACAAGAATGGAGGCTCTCTACGGCGCAGCTAAAGCTGCGCCCTTTCAAGACCAAGAACCAAACTTTCTAGCAAGCTGCCCCGAATGTCGATTTTCCGCAGCCTGGTAAACCGTCCCACTTCAGTGTAGCGTCAATCGTGTTTCGGAGTGTTGCTTCCAACGTCGGGGACGGCAGAGGGCCCTGCATTCTCGCTGTTGCCGGCAGCAGAGTCGGCTCGCCGCCGAACATGCGGGAGGTTACGTTCATAGATGATGCGCAGACCGTCGAGTGTGAGCAAATCGTCGATCTCGCGAATGTATTTGGAGCCGCCGCCCATTAGCGAAGCCAACCCGCCGGTGGCAACAACCGTGACGTCGTCGCCGAGCTCGGCGATCAGCCTTTCGAGAATGCCGTCGATCAATCCGAGGTATCCATAATAGAGGCCGGATTGAACACTGTTGACGGTGTTGGTTGCGAGCACGCGCGGCGGCTTGCGAATGTCCACGCGGGGCAGACGGGCCGTGCGTTCGAACAAAGCATCGGCTGAGACGCCGATCCCCGGCGTAATCACCCCACCCAGGTATTCGCCCTTGCGCGAAACCACGTCGAAAGTCGTCGCCGTGCCGAAGTCGACCACAATGCACGGGCCACCAAACTTTTCGAAAGCCGCCACGCTGTTAACGATGCGGTCGGCACCTACTTCCGCCGGATTGTCATAGTGCACCGGCATGCCAGTCTTCACGCCGGGCTCGATAAACAGTGGGCGGGAATGGAAGTAGCGCTCGCAGACTTCACGCAGGGTGGAATCCAGTGGAGGCACCACCGAAGACACGACTGCGCCCTGCACGGAACCAAAGTCGAGTCCGCTCATGGCAAAGAGGTTGCGAAAGAGAACTCCGTACTCGTCCACCGTCTGGGTCTTGTTGGTGGAGACGCGCCAGTTGGCAATGAGCCGGCCGTAATGTACCGCGCCATGCTCGGCGGATTTGGGCTCGAAGACCCCAAGAACCGTGTTCGTGTTTCCAACATCGAGAACTAAGAGCATGGTCTATTTCCCGTCGAGCGCGCGAACCATTCCAGAAAACACGGTGCGCAGGCCCGCTTTGGTTCGCACCAGCAAGAACCCTCGATCATCTAGGCCTTCGGTGACTCCCTCATAGCCGCCGCCCTCATCAACGTGGACGTGACGCGAGCGAACGAAGGACGAGCGCTCTGCGAATCTTTGCAAGATGCTGGATCGCGCAGGTCCACCGCCTTCGGCAAGTTTGCGGTACTCGTTGCCGAGCGATCTTAGCAGAGCGGCCGTCAACTCGACGCGCGACCACTCGCGACCGCTCTCCATGCGCAACGAAGTGGCGATGGGTTCAAGCTCGCCGGAAAACGATGGGTGGTTCACGTTGATGCCGATGCCGATTACGACGTAGCGGACTCGCGTTGCCTCGGCGTTCATCTCCGTCAAAATGCCGCAAAACTTGCGGCCGTCCAGCAGAACGTCGTTGGGCCAGCGCAGATCGGGATGCAAGCCGGTGGTCTGCTCGACCGCTTCGGCGACCGCGATGCCCGCGATCAGCGACAGAAGCAGGGCGTCTCCGGGAGAACAGTTTGGCCGTAACACGACCGAACAATAAATACCGAGCGACTGCGCCGACTCCCAGGAGTTCGCGCCGCGACCGCGACCTGCGATTTGCTGCTCGGCGAGAAAGACCGCGCCCTCCGGCTCGCCCGTTGCCGCGGACTGCATGGCGGTCATGTTCGTCGACCCAAGACGAAAGTAATGATGGATGTGAGGGGCAAAAATTGTCCCGCTTAGCATGGGACCCAGGACCTCGGGAAGCAGAAGATCGGGAACGGATTCCAGTTGATATCCGGTAGAAGGATGCCCGGTAATTTGCACGCCCAAGTCGCGGAGCTGTTGCACGGCACGCCAGACTTCAGAGCGCGTGGTACCAAGTTCCTCGGCCACACGAGTGCCGCTAATCAACACCGTCGCGTTGTCGCTGAGCAGCCGTACGATACGGCTGAGCCGCGCATCCGTGGGATTGTCAGGCGGGACATCCATGGGGGCCTCCTTGAAGGTACTACTTACGCCGGTCCGATACGCATACTCAGATCGACCGCCGAAACGGAATGGGTCAACGCCCCCACCGAAATGAAGTTCACGCCGGTTTCAGCGTAGGCGCGTATGTTCTCCAGCGTGATTCCGCCCGAGGCTTCCAGCGGCACGGGGAAATCGAGTTTGCCGACCCGCTCGACCGCCTGACGAACCTGGTCCGGCGCCATGTTGTCCAGCAGCACCGCCTCGGCGCCATGTTCCAATACCCCATCGAGTTCCTCCAGCGAGCGGACCTCTATTTCAACTTGCTGCGAGCCGCGCCGATTGTGCAGTGCTCGTTCGATGGCCTCGACCGCGCCCCCCGCCAGAGCAATGTGATTGTTCTTGATCAGCACACCGTCGCTGAGATCGAGGCGATGATTATGGCCGCCGCCACACGTCACCGCGTACTTGTCGAGCAGACGCAGCCCGGGAACGGTCTTGCGCGTATCCAGGATTATGGCCTTGGTCCCTTCCACTTCGTCGACGTAGCGCCGCGTGAGCGTGGCGATGCCGCTCATCCGCTGCATGATATTCAAGATCACGCGCTCGCAGGAAAGGACGACGCGCGCATTATGAACGATCACCGCAATCGACTGTCCCTTACTTAAGCGAACGCCATCGAAGATTTCAGTGTGGCTGGTGACTTCGGGATGCGAGGTGACGGTACCGTCGAGCATGGCGAAAACATCCAGGATGCGATGAATGCAACCCAAGCCTGAGAGTACGCAGTCCTGCTTGGCGAGGATGGTAGCCGAAGCGCGCTGGTTCACATCGATACACGCGTACGAAGTAGCATCGCGGGTGGCGCGGTCCTCTAGCAACGCATTTTCCAGAATTGCCGTGATTCTGCGGCTTGTCCAGTCCACGATCCGGTCTCCCCACTCGAAACTTCACGATAATAGTCTTAACAGCAGGTCTCTCGCGCCTAAAGGCCCCTCTTGATGACAAAACAAAGGGGGCTTAACGCGGTGCCCTTGGCGCAATGGAAGGGTCTGCCACTGTGTCATTCTAGCAGCGCAGAACTGCGGCCCGGCGGCAGACCATACGGCACTCTGGGCAAGCTCTGCAGGCCCGCTCTATCCAAGTACAGCTACTCTGAAATCGTTCTATAGCTTCTGCAATCTTCGCACGTCGCGAACGCCGGGAATCTTGCGCACGCCGGTGACGATGCGGTCCAGGTGCTTGAGGTCGGCGATGTCGGCAATGATTTCGACGGTGGCTTGATCTTCGGCGGTCTTGGCTTCGATGTTGCGGATGTTGGTGTTGGCGTCGCTGATGACGGTGGCAATCTGCTTCAACATGCCGGGACGGTTATCGCAATACACGGCCAGCTTCACCGGATAGCCAGCCTGCCAGTTGGGCGTCGCGGCGTCGCGTCCCCACTCTACGGCAATGCGCCGCTCCGGTTCGAACATCAGGTTCACCACATTGCTGCAGGACCTGGAGTGCACCGCCACGCCCTTGCCGCGGGTAACATAACCTTCAATTTCCTCGCCGCGAATCGGGTTACAACATCGCGCCCGATAGACCAGCAGATCGTCATGGTCTTTGACCTTGATGGCTGAGGTGTCGCTGCCGAAAACGCGTCGCACCACGCTGGTGAGTCCGTTCGATCCGCCATCTTCCGGAGGCGGATTCTGGCCGGACACGGTGTGGGCTTCATCCGGAGGAACCAGCCGTGCCAAAATGCTGCGCGCGGAAAACTTGCCATAGCCGATGGCGGCCAACAGATCGTCAGGCTTGGCCAGGCCATTCTCGCTGGAGACCCGCATCAACTCCGTATCGCTAATGGTCTTCATCGCAATGCGATACTTGCGCGCTTCCTTCTCGATCAGCTTGCGGCCGATTTCGATGGCGCGCTCGCGCTGATGAACGTTGAGCCAATGCTTGATCTTCTGCCGCGCGCGCTGGGACTTGGCAAATTGCAGCCAGTCGCGGCTGGGATGATGTCCCGGCTGGGTAAGAATTTCGATGATGTCGCCGGAACGCAGCTTGTAACGCAAAGCGACGATCCGTCCGTTTACTTTCGCGCCAATGCAAGTGTGTCCCACCTCGGTGTGCACGGTATAGGCGAAGTCCACGGGGGTGGCGTCTCGTGGCAGAATCACGATCTTGCCCTTGGGGGTGAAGGTGTAAACCTCTTCCGGATAGAGATCGATCTTCAGCGTGGCCAGGAACTCGCCCGAATTCTTGATGTCGCGTTGCCACTCGACCACCTGCCGCAGCCACGCCAGCCGCTGCTCATCGCGCGCCGACACCGGACCGTCCTTGTACTTCCAGTGCGCGGCAATGCCCTCCTCGGCCATCTTGTGCATTTCCTCGGTGCGGATCTGCACTTCGAAGGCATGCCCTTTTTCGGAGATGACCGTGGTGTGCAGCGACTTGTAGAAATTGTTGCGCGGGATGGCAATGAAGTCTTTGATGCGCCCCGGCACCGGCCGCCATTGGTTGTGAATGATGCCCAGCACCGCGTAGCAATCGCTTTCCGATTGAGTGATGATGCGCAGCGCCAGCATGTCATAAATCTGGTCGACCGAGATGCGCTGCCTCTGCAGTTTTTGCCAGATGCTATAAAAGCGCTTGATGCGGGCTTCCACGCGCGCCTGAATTTTGTTCTCGCGCAGCTTCTGCTCAATGGTCCCCTGCACCTCCGCGAGAAACGCTTCGCCCTCCTTGCGGCGAGATTCGATGGCATCTTTGACTTGGTTATAGGAGATAGGATCGACGTACTGGAAGGCGAGGTCTTCGAGTTCGCCGCGGATCTTGCCCATGCCCAGCCGATGCGCGATGGGAGCGTAGATGTCCAGCGTCTCGCGCGCAATTTTCTGCTGCCGTTCGGGCGAGAGGAACTTCAGCGTGCGCATGTTGTGCAAGCGGTCAGCCAGCTTGATGAGCACCACGCGAATGTCGTCCATCATGGCCAAAACCATCTTGCGGACGTTCTCGGCCTGGGCTTCTTCGGACGAGGCGAAATCGATTTTGCTGATCTTGGTGACGCCTTCGACGATGTGGGCAACCTGCTCGCCGAACTCCGTATTAATCTCGTCGATGGTTACCGAGGTGTCTTCGACCGCGTCGTGCAGCAGGCCGGCAGTGATCGCCGTGGTATCGAGGCGCATTTCCGCCAGCAGCGTTGCCACTTGCAGCGGATGCACCAGGTAGGGCTCACCCGATTCGCGCGCCTGTCCTTTGTGATGTTCGAGAGAGAATTCGTAGGCTTTCTTGATCGGCGCCAGATCGTCGTCGGGGCGATAGGCGCGGACCTTGCGCAGGAGATCGCGAAAGCGGGTGACCGTCAGAACATTGGTCGCGATCTGTTGGCGCAAAGTCGCCATGTCCGATTATACGACGAAGCTGGGCGAGGCTGAGAGAAGCCGACCTTCGCCAAGTTGCCAACGGTGTGTTAAACCTAGCTACCAGCGTTCATTGCAAGAGTGAATCATGCGCGTACTGATCAGCGGAGCATCGGGATTGCTGGGGAGTGCGCTGACCTGCGGGTTGCGGACAATAGGCTACGAGCCAATTGCACTGGTGCGTGGGGCGCCGCGGGCGGGTGAAGTGCAGTGGGACTCGAATCGGCCGCTCGATCCCGCCAAACTCGCGGACTGCGATGCGCTTGTACATCTGGCAGGAAAGAACATCGCGGGCCGATGGACGGAACAGTTCAAACGAGAGGTCTTGCAGAGCCGCGTGCGCGGCACTCTGACCTTGGCTACCGCGGCTGCCCAGAGCTATCGCCAGAACGGACATCCGCGAGTATTTCTCTGCGCCTCCGGAGCCGGCTACTACGGAAATCGCGGCGACGAGTTGCTGAGCGAAGACAGCCCGGCCGGCCAAGGATTTCTGGCCGAAGTCTGCCGGCAGTGGGAGGCAGCGACGGCTGCGGCGAGCGAGGCTGGAATACGCGTGGTGAATCTTCGCACCGGAGTCGTGCTCGCGCGCCACGGCGGGGCGCTCAAGCCGATGTTGCCGCCGTTCAAGTTGGGACTGGGCGGCCGTGTCGGCAGCGGCCAACAGTATTGGAGCTGGATCGCGCTCGCTGACGAAATCGGAGCGATGCTGTTCATCTTGCAGAATGACAGCCTTCACGGGCCGGTGAACGCCGTTGGTCCGGCTCCGGTGCGCAACGCTGAGTTCGTGCGCGCCCTGGGCAAGGCATTACATCGTCCCACTATCTTTCCTCTGCCGGAGTGGGTGGTGAAAGCTCTGCTCGGCGAAATGGGAGAGGAACTGCTGTTGACCTCGGCACGCGTGATGCCGGCGAAGCTGAGCGCGGCGGGGTATCGCTTCGTACATAGAGAATTGCTGGAAGCGTTGCGGGCGGAGCTAAGGTAGAGGTTCCAGGTTCCGCGTCTGCGGAATCTCAAACCTAGTTTTCACGCCACACGTTTACGCTGCCAGGAGATGCCTGCGACAAACGTGGAGGCCGAGCGCCAGGTGTCCTACTCGCCGCCGGCGATCTCGTCTTGCAAACGGGCGTGCAATCGATCGCTGTAGCCAACGGGTATTTCGAAGGTGCGATCGTCGGCGATGAGATAAAGAATGTTCCGCGTCGAATCCAGCACGGCGGCGCAGTGGCGGCAGTGGGCAAGATGTTCTTCAATGGCTTCGCGCAGCTCGGGCCCGACATCGCCCTCGATGTAGTCAGAAATCTGCGCCCACACATGCTTGCAATTCAGAACCATGATCCACCTGCTTTGCTCCGGAACAATCCAAACAAGCCGCTCTTCTTCGATTGCAATTGCGGCGCCAGGATCTTCTGCATCATCAGCCGAGCGCGCAGCAGTCGGGTCTTCACCACGCCCTCGCTCACGCCCAATGCGGCCGCGGTCTCGGCGATATTGAACTCCTCCACATCGCGCAGCAACAGCACCTCACGATAAATTTCCGGCAAGCTCGCGATCGCGCGCTGCAGTTGTTCACGCAGTTCCTTCCGCTCCAGCGCTTGCAGCGGGACCTCGCGCCAGTCGGTGATGACGGCGGGCGTAAAACTGCCTTCTTCGTCTTCCGCCGGCTGGTCCACCGATTCGAACTTGAGCACGCGGGCATGACGCATTCGGGCGCGGGCCTCATTGACGGCGATGGAGATTAGCCAGGTGCTGAATTTCGACTCAGCGCGAAAGTTGTGCAGGTTCTTCAGCGCCTTCAGCATGGTTTCCTGGGCCGCGTCCTCGGCGTCCTGCTCATTCTGCAAGATGGAGAAGGTGGCGAAGTACACACTCTTCTCGTACGGCCGCACCAGTTCGTGAAAGAGCTCGCGTTCGCCGCCGAGGATGCGCGCGATCAATGCCGCATCGCGAGCGGCTGCCGAGTCGCCTGAGGCCGGTTTCGCGCTTTGTGCTGGTGCCGTCAAGTCAAACTTCACCGTCAAGAGATCAGCGACGAAATTCTACACGTATCAGGTTTCGGATTCGCCAGCTGGACAGAAGTTACAACTGAGCCTGTGCTCAGATCGCGACAACGAAGAATTTCGGGGCGCGATCGGCGATCGCTTGATAGCACCCCTGAGTGCCGCAGCCCTGATTCGCCTGTAACTTTTGCGTAAGTTCCGATTCTCATCTTTGGCAGCGACAAAGATCGCTGTAATCCAAATCACGAGGAAATTATGAAGCGCAAAATTCTAAGCCTGATGGCCATGTGTATGCTGGCCGGATCGTTGGGCGTCTACGCCCAGGACAACATGAAGCAGGACAGCAAAGACCAGTCGCAGTCCAGTGACACCATGAAACACGACAACATGTCCAATGACAACATGAAGAGCGGTAGCGCCACCAGCACCAGCAAGAAGTCGTCATCGAAGAAAAAGAAGACCACGCAGCCGAGCAACACGTCGAACGACAACATGAAAAATGACAGCATGAAGAACGACAACACGAAGGGTGACCAGCAAGATCAGATGAAGCATTGATTCCAGAGGGGCCTTGGTTAAGATCGGGCAGAATGGACGGGGCGATCCCCGGCCACTGCCCTTGTCCATGTGGAAGAGTCATGGCCGCACGAATGGAAATAGGGAAGTAGTGCGGAGGGTATTGCACCATCGAGGACACAGAGTTTCTACGTGTCGTGAGTCAAGATTTTGTTGCAAATCTGCTTGGCAGTTTCTGGGTCGAACCGCAGATCGCTTCGCTCCGGTCGAGATGATAATTCGTCGGGAGCTTACGGAAGAGACGCTCCTCAGAAGTGCTTTAATTCACATCCAAAGCCGTGTTTCCGTGGTGTAAAGGGATTTGTCAGTCCAGATACTCAGGATCGCGTTTCCATCCCGTGATCATGGAATAGAAATTGTTCCAGCCGTGCAGCAGCACCATGATGAGATGGCCGGGGATGAAGGCCACGAATCCGCACATCGAGATGAAATGCCAGATGCGAGCGAAGTGATATCCGCCCATCGGCCAGGCCAGCCACCAGAACTGCGCCGGCTTGTACATCACCAGGCCGGTCAGCATGGACATCGCCCCAAAGAAAATTGTTGAAGTGTAGGCCAGCTTCTGCAGCGGATTGTAGGCGGCGGCGCTCGCGGGCTTCGGGCCGAAAAGAAAATAGTGACGTGCCATCGGCCACACGCCCTTGATGTCGCGCGGCAGGAACAGTACCTGCCGCCAGTGGCCGGTCGCGAGCTGGTAGATCACATACATCAGCCCGCTACCGATGAAGATCCACATAAACGTGAAGTGCCATTGCAGCGCCCCGCCCAGCCAGCCGCCCAGGGCGATCAGCTTGGGAATGTCGATAAAGTTCTTCTGCGGAATCTTGGGGCCAAAACTGGGGAAGGCGCGAAAGACTTGCAGCCCGCTGCCAATCAGCACAAAGACGGCGACCGCATTCAGCCAATGCGCCACGCGCACTACCCACGGATGTTCATAGGCAACGGTGATCGGCGCCGCGTTCTTACTGTCGATTGCACTCGCATTCGTCGCCATCGTCACAGTCCTCCGTACCAGCTATAGCCCTGGTCTTCCCAGTAGCCGCGCTTGTCGGCCTGCAGAACATTCGTCACTCGAATGGTATCGAGATACTTGGCTTGCTTGTAGCCGAGTTTGGTAGGCATCTGCAGCCGAAGCGGCGCGCCATGTCCGCGGTCGAGCGGATTGCCGTACATCTCGTAGCAGAAAAGAGTTTGCGGATGGAGCACGGTCGCCATGTCGATGGATTCGTAGTATTCGTCGACGCACTCGACTTCCAGAAATCGTGCGCCGGTGTCAGCGCCAATCCAGCGGAGAAACTCGGAAGCGCGCGTGCCGCCAAAGTTGCCGATCACGTCCCAGCCCTCAACGCAAACGTGCCGCGTGTTTTGCACGACCTTGGGAAACGCCTGAATCTGCTCCAGCTTATAGTCGCCCGGACGCTGCACCCTCCCTTCAACCGTCAGTGTCCACTTGTCGAGATCGACTTCGGGATCGGCAACGTCGTAGTAGTTGTAGGGAAAGCGCTGGAAGGGAACGACGTCATTATTACGGAAAGTTTGCGCCAGCCGATGACGTCCGAAGAGCTTGCCCGAAGCCCAATCGCTGAAGTGCAGGCCCTGCATCAGCAGCGGCTCCTGCAGCTTGGGGATGGCGAAGGCGCCAATGGCGATGACGGGGACTAGTTTCAACAGTTCCCGGCGATTCATGCGCTTGCGCTCGCGCGGCGTTACGTCGCGAACTTCTTCGCCGGCGGGACCTGCGCGCCGTGCGGCCCGCGGCGCGACAGGTTGCTCCTGGGCATCTTCTTCCCGGGCCGAAGCCTCTTCCGCGGGCGAAGCCTGGCGGTCACCTTCTTGCGGGGTGTCCTGCTCGCCCTCGTGCTTTGATTGCGGTTCTTCAGAGTGCTCTTCCGACATCCTTCACCTCAGAGCTACCATTGTGGATGAGATCACCAAAACGGAGAAAAGTTACAACAGATCGTGCCGTGGCTTACGACGAGGAATTGACAGGGCTGTAATCCACAACCGCCACAAATCCCTTACGATTGTTACGTTGCAAGGCACCGCTCGGATTGCAACATCGGCGGCGCCGGCAAGACCTTGCCAACCAAGTTGTGACGTAGGACACAGACGCAAGGTACATAGCCGTGCGATTTTTATAGTAGGGATGCGAACCCCCGTTTCACCCTTAAGGCAGGTGTCGCCATCGGCGAATCGTGACGCAAGGAGTTTGTATGCAGCCACAGAAGTCATTCAGATCGAACCTTCGCTATGGCCGGAAGCTGGTGAAGTCCGGCGTGTCGGGACTGTCCAGCGGACGGGAAGCTCATCTTCAAGGGCAGCCTCTTTCGAAGGCCTTGGCGCAGTCGGCGCGGGCCTCGCTCGGGCTGGCCACCCTGGGAGCATGTGCCGGACTTTTGCGGTACTACTTGCCGGCGCGCCGCGGCCGGGTCGCAAAGACGGTTGCTTGCGGCATCGTGGGCAGCGCCATCGGATTTGTTGCCGGATTCGCCTGGAAGAACCGCGACCTCACCGAAAGCATGGCTCGCTCCGCCGCGAAGCAAATGACAGTTGTGCGCGATGAACACTGGCTGGATCGCCATCCGATTGATTACGCCTGAAATTGGCCGCGGAGTAATAGACCCCAACCACAGGCGCTGCAGCGCCGAATGTCGATTGCGTTCCGCCACGCCTGAAAAGGCGTGCTCCACCCGTCGCCGACACTCCCCAACAGAAGTGACCTTCAAGGCAGTTGTAATCCCCCGCGTTCCGGTTAGAATTCCCCTGCACTTCTGCTGCTAAAGAAGAGCGCCCGAACTGCTCCTGTGTCCGATCGGGAGCCGCGCCCAAGTGCGACCAAGCTAAGGATTGAACAATGGTGATGAAGCTACCGCGATGGCCAAGCAGTGTGCTGGTTTGGCTGGCGCTGCTCTGTCAGTTCTGCGCTGCGCAAGCCAGTCCACCATCTTCGTCCCCATTGCTGCGTCTGACATTGAAGGAGGCGGTCCAACTGGCGTTGAAGCAAAATCCGCAGCGCATTGCGGCCCACCTTCTTACGCTGGAAAGCGAACGCGACCGCCAGATCGCGCGCGCGGCGTTGCTGCCGCAGGCCGGCCTGATCGGCAATACGTCGCTAAACAATTACAACATTCAGAGCTTCGAGAAGGCCCAGCCCAAGGCTGCCGGCCCCTACCAGTACATCGAAGCGGGGCCTGGCTTTTCGCAAACCATCTTCGACATGCCGCAGATTCGCGCCTTCCAAGTTGGCCGCGAAGGCGTGAAGGAGGCGCGGGCGGAAGAAAGCGTCGATCGCGAGGCGGTCTCGCTGTCTGTTGTCAGCCAGTATCTTCTAGTGCTGCGAGCGCAAGCCACCTACGATGCGGCGAAAGCTCGCGTGGCGCTGGCCGAGCGGCTTTTCCATCAGGCCGAAGAGCTGCAGAAGACCGGCGTCGGCTTAAAGATCGACACCCTGCGCGCCAACGTCGAGCTACAAAATGAGAAGCAGGGCTTGATCGATGCGGAGACGGCGACCCGAACTACGGCTTATGTTCTGGCTGAACTGCTGGACCTTCCCCGCGAGCAGGAGCCGGAGGTCGCCGACCATATGGAGTTTTTCGCGCTGCCTGCGTATGATCGCGCGGCGATGTTGAGTGAGGCGCTGGCCAGTCGTCCAGAGATGAAGTCGATTGCCTCGCAGCAGCGCATTGCGGAGCTCGACCACAAAGCCGCCGTGGAGCAGCGTCTGCCGCAACTGGATTTCTCCGGCTTCTGGTATTACCAGGGAGAGCATTTCAGCGAGGGCCTTCCCGCTTACACCTACGCCTTGGGCTTGACCCTGCCGCTTTTCACCGGAGGTAGAATTCAGGCCGAGGCCGCCAGGACCACGCTGGAGCAGCAGCGCATCGACGAGAACCGGCGCCAGGTGGAGGCGCGCATCATTCGCGAAGTGAAATCGGCGCTTGACGAGCTGGAATCGGCGCGCAGCTCGGTCGAGGTTGCCAACATAGGTATGACGCTGGCCAATGATGAAGTTGCCCAGGCGCAGCGCCGCTTCCAGGCGGGCGTGACCACCAACATCGAAGTGATCACGGCGCAGGATGAATTCGCCCGCGCCAGCGATAACCAGATCGAAGCGCTGTATCGTTTCAATCAATCGCGGGCGAACCTGGCGCGTGCCATGGGCAACATCGAGGACACGTATTCGCAGTAAGGAAGTGTTATCGCAAATTCGACCGGGCTGGACACTTTGCTGCAAAGCCTTTTGTGGGATCTGCGATTTTCGCTTGGCCTAAAGGGCCGCGCTTCCACCGCGAAATACAAAGCGAATTTGAAATAAGGTTCAGGGAAGAAGCACACTTATGGGCTCTCCTCCAACAATACCGACGACCGACGCGCAAGCGACTCCACCGGCGGCAGCCCCGACACTCAATCCGCCGCAGCGGCTGTGGGCCAACTTCGTCAGCCTCAGTCCGCTGACCAAGGGCATTCTGGCAGTGGTGCTGATCGTGCTGCTTATCGCGTGCTGGATCTGGATGGGGCATGTCAGCACCGACGATGCGCAAGTGGACTGTCACATCACCTCGGTCGCACCGCAAGTGCCAGGGTATGTTGTGCAGCTGATGATCAATGACAACATTCCGGTGGTGCAGGGGCAGGTGCTGCTGCAGATCGATCCTCGCGAATACAAAGCGGAAGTGGACCAGGCGCGGGCGTTGCTGGATGTCACTAAAGCCGAGGCCAACTCCGCCGAGCTGCAGATTGATCTAACGCGCGGCACCACCACCAACGATACCGGCAGCGCCACGGCGCAGAAAGAATCCGACGCCGCCGACTATGCCAGCTCGCAAGCGCAACTGGAGCAGGCCGCCACCGCCAATCTGCTGCAGGCCAAGGCGAACCTGGCCGCCAAGCAAGCGACCAACGTTCGCGCCCAACAGGACTTGGAGCGCTACCGTCCGCTGGTGGCCACCGATGACGTGTCGAAATTTCAATACGACGCGGTGGAAGCTACGGCGCGCGTCGCGGCCAGCGATTTGGAAGCCGCGCAGCAGCAGCTGGCCGCGGCCCAGCAGGCGGTGAATATTGCGCGCGCTAACGCAAGTTCCTTCAAAGCGCGACTGGCGCGATCGCAATCTTCTCTGCTGAGCACCAAGGCGAAAGAGCGCCAGGTGCCGATTACCGAGGCCGCGTACAAGTCGGCTCTCGCCAATGTCGAGCGCGCGAAGGCCAGTCTGGAGCAAGCCGAACTCAACCTGGCTTACACCACCATTGCGGCTCCTATCAGCGGACAGCTGACCCAGAAGAGCGTCGACCTAGGCCAGTACGTCTCGCCCGGACAGCTCCTGTTTACTATCGTTCCACTCGACAAGGTATTCGTCACAGCGAATTTCAAGGAGACACAGTTGGCCAGAGTCCGTTCCGGCCAGCACGCGCGAATTCACATCGATACCTACGGCAAAGATGTCGAAGGGATCGTCGATTCGATAGCGGGAGCTACGGGCTCGCAGCAGGCGCTGCTGCCTCCGCAGAACGCGACCGGCAACTTCATCAAGGTGGTACAGCGCATTCCAGTGAAGATCCTGGTCGATCAATCCAAAGACCCGCACATGGTGTTGCGTCCGGGCATGAATGTTGAGGCAACGATTTATACGCGGTAGTCGGGAGAAGAGTCGCGCATGGCCTATATGGGTGGTGTTGTTCCCGGGGACCTGGAAGAATGGGAAAAAGAATACGGCCAGTACGTTACCCAGGGCTTGGCGCGGCTGACGCATTATCAGAGAATGGCGATCTTGATGAGCGTGGGTCTGGTCACCGCCATCGAGATCTCCAACCGTCTTTCCATCAACGTCATCCTGCCCGACCTGCAAGGCAACGTGGCCGCCAGTTCCGACACTGTCAGCTGGGTCCTCATTCTCTACAATCTGGGATTCCTCTGCTCCATAGCGCTCACCGCCTGGTTGACGCGGGTTTTTGGCGCGCGCCGCCATTTCCTGTTGTGCATCGGACTTTATTCGTTAGGGGCCATCGGCTGCTTCCTCAGTCCACACAGCCTGGCAACCCTGTTAATCGCTCGCGTGGTGATGGGCTTTGGCGGGGGAGCATTTCTGGTGCGCACAGTGATCCTGGCGGGATTGATGTTCCCCGGTCGATCGCGGCTGATCGCCGTGACCTGGCTTTATGGTGAGCTGGTCATCTTCCAGCTCGCTTACCCGGTACTGATGGGAGCGATCGACGATGCTTTTCACTGGAACGTTGCCTTCCTGCTCGATTTTCCTTTCCTGATCCTGGGCGTCATTCTGATCTGGAAGTTCCTGCCTGGAGGACGCCTCGTGCGTCCGAAAGGAAGAGCCGGTCTGGATCTTTGGGGCGCTGGCTTTCTGATCTCTGCTCTCATCCTGTTTCAGATTGCCATGAGCCGCGGGGAGCGCGATCTCTGGCTGCAGTCGCCTTTGATCGATGGGTGTCTGGCAGGCGCCGTTGTCTTCGCCGTTCTCTTCGTGTGGTGGGACAGCCGTGAGGAAAATCCGGATGCAGTCCTTCATCTGCGCACCATGTGGCGTCAGATACCGCTGCGAACCTCGTTCTCGATCATCATGATCCTGGGCGCCATCATGGGAGCGGGGCTGTATGTCGTCCCGCAATATCTTCGCCACGTGCAGGACTACAACGCGGCGCAGACTGGGGTGTTCATCTCCCTCTATTGCGGCGGACTGGGCATAGGTCTACCCATCGCGCTCCGCATCCTGGTGCCTCGCTGGGGAGGCCGCAACACCGTCGCCGTGGGAATGCTTCTGCTGGTCGCAACCTGCGTCACGTTTCTCTACATTTGGACACCCGACACGCCGGGAATCATTCTGGGCCCGCTACTTTTCTTGCAGGGATTCTCGGTGGCACCGGTGCTGGTAGGAGCGTCGAATGTAGCGACCTCGACCGCCGCCCTGGCCGACCTAAGCGAAGTTGACACCACGTACTTCTTCGTCCGGCAGTTGGGAAATACTTTAGGAGTAACGGCCGCAACCGTTATCTTCGACCGGCGCATGACCTTCCACTCTTCGCGCTTGCTGGATAGGGCCAACCGGCTAGATCCCACCGTACATGCGACACTGTCGCAATACGCCAACCTGATTGCGCATCGGGCAGGAGCCAACAGCAATCCTGCGCTAGGTGCACTGCAGATTTTTCAGGGGCAAGTAGTCACCCAGAGCCAACTGCTTTCCTACATCGACGTCTACTTTTGCCTGGGCGTGCTCTGCGTCTTCGGTCTGGTCCTGCTGGCGATTGCGCGCATTAGCAGAGTCGAAGCCCTAGCGCGATTTCACTTGTGGTGAGAGATTAACTTTGGGTTAAAACACACCCGTTTGCTTGCCGATTCCGCTCGCGCCCCTTGTTTTTCCCCCCTACTCCGCCTAGCATTCTCTTCTTGCTGCTCCTGCGAGAGCTCCGGGAGAGAGGTATCCATGAATCCAAGGCCGTCCCCAGATCCGGTTGTGCAGGTGGAAGACGATCGTACCGGAACCAGCGTCGAAACCTTGAAGCGCGCCATCCTCGACAATCTCTACTACATTGCAGCCAAAACGCTGGAGACGGCGACAGACATCGACCACTTCACGGCCGTAGCCTATACCGTGCGCGATCGTATTCTGGCGCGATGGATTGCAACGCTGGAGAGCTATGCGAAACACGAAGTGCGGATCGTCTCCTACCTGTCGGCGGAGTTTCTAGTTGGTCCTCACCTGGCCAACAGCCTGCTGAACCTCGGGGTCGAAGCGCCTTTCCGGCAGGCTATCAAGGAACTCAAACTCGACCTCGACCGCATCATCGATCAGGAGAGTGAGCCCGGCCTGGGCAACGGCGGACTGGGACGTCTAGCGGCGTGCTATCTGGAATCCATGTCGACCTTGGGCGTGCCCGCCATCGGCTATGGGATTCGCTATCAGTACGGCATCTTCCATCAGATAATTCAAGATGGCTGGCAAGTAGAGCTAACCGACTACTGGTTGCGCTACGGCAATCCCTGGGAGATCCGCCGGCCGCAGGCGTCGGTTGACGTCGGCTACTTCGGACATACCGAAGCCTCGGCCGACTCCAACGGCGCCTACAAAGTTCGCTGGATTCCCCGCTCGGTTGTCCGAGGAGTTCCGTATGACACGCCGGTTCTGGGATATCGCTCGGGAGTGGTGAACGATATGCGGCTCTGGCGATCGGAAGCGACCGAGTCGTTCTACTTTGGACGCTTCAACAGTGGTGACTACCAGGGTGCGGTGGCCGACAAAGTATTTGCGGAGAACATCACCAAGGTCCTTTATCCCAACGACGAAGAAATTCAAGGAAAAGAACTGCGCCTGCAGCAACAATACTTCTTCACCTCCTGCTCGCTGCAGGACATGATCCGCTTGCACCTTCGCTTCGGCAGACCGCTGGAGAATTTTCACGAGAAGTGGGCCATTCAACTCAACGACACGCATCCCTCAATTGGCGTCGCCGAACTGATGCGCCTGCTGATCGACGAGCACGGCATGGGTTGGGACCAGGCCTGGAACATTACCACCCACACATTCAGCTTCACCAATCACACCCTGTTGCCCGAAGCGCTGGAGCGCTGGCCGTTAGCCATGTTCGGCTCATTGCTACCGCGCCACCTCGAGATCATCTACGAAATCAATCGGCGGTTCTTGGACGAGGTCCGCGCGAAGTATCCGGGCGACGAAGCCAAGGTCGCGCGCCTGTCATTGATCGACGAGCATGATCAGAAGTACGTGCGCATGGCCTACCTGGCCTGCGTGGGAAGCCATACCATCAACGGCGTCGCCGAACTGCACACCGAGTTGCTGAAGAAGGAGTTGTTCCACGATTTCTATGAGCTGTGGCCGGATAAGTTCATCAACGTTACCAACGGCGTCACGCCGCGGCGGTGGATTGCGGTTAGCAATCCCGAGCAGTCGGCGCTGGTGACCAGCAAGATTGGCGACGGCTGGATCTGCGATTTGGACCAACTGCATCAACTGGAAGCCTATGCCGGCGACGCCGCGTTTCGCGCCGACTGGCGCAAGGTACAGCGCGACGTGAAAGTGCGGTTGGCACGCTATATCAAAACGGATACCGGCTTGACTGTCGATCCCGACTCCATGTTCGACAGCCAGGTGAAGCGCATTCACGAATACAAGCGGCAACACCTGAACGTGCTTCACATCATTACGCTCTACCAGCGCCTGAAAAACAATCCCAACCTGGAGATCACGCCGCGGACCTTCATCTTCGGCGGCAAGGCTGCGCCCGGATATTTCATGGCCAAGCTCATCATCAAATTCATCAACTCGGTGGGCGATGTGGTGAACAACGATGCCGACATCAAGCACCGGCTGAAGGTTGTTTTTCTTCCCGACTATAGTGTCACCCTGGGACAGAAAGTCTATCCTGCAGCCGACCTGAGCGAGCAGATCTCGACGGCGGGCAAGGAAGCTTCTGGTACCGGAAACATGAAGTTTGCCATGAACGGCGCGCTCACCATCGGTACGCTCGACGGCGCCAACATTGAAATCAGGGATGCCGTGGGACACGAAAACTTTTTCCTGTTCGGGCTCTCGGCCGAGCAGGTCCAGTCCGCCCAAGCCGCCGGATATCATCCTTACCAGGTCTACCAGTCAAGTCCAGTGCTGCGCGAAGTGATCGACGGGATTTCGTCGGGACAGTTTTCGCACGGCGATCGCGATCTGTTTCGTCCGCTCCTCGACTCGTTGATGTATCACGATCCCTATCTGCTGTTCGCCGACTATCAATCCTACATCGACTGCCAGGACCGCGCGGCGCAGGCCCATCGCGATCAGGAGCAGTGGTCCAGGATGTCGATCTTGAATGCAGCTCGGATGGGCAAGTTCTCTTCTGACCGCTCGATCCATGAGTACTGCAAGAACGTCTGGTCCGTGAGCCTGGCGCCAGCCGCCAAAGCGCAAGGGGCGTAATAGTCGGGGATGTTTTCAGAATTGGCGCGGACCACGATGGTGATGAAAGACGCCGCTGGGGCCGTTGCTGGATCGACGGTGTGAGCTGCGGAGTTTGCAGGAAACCAGCCGCGCAGCGGCGGCTATGAAGTTAGTCTAGCCCCGGGTCCAGTAGGGAATTGTCCAGAGCCGCGGGGCGGCGACACCTTTGGCAGACCGGACGCTCTAACCTGCCGACCCTCGAAGCCAGATCCAAAGAAGCAGTCCGACAATGTAAGACAGAACAAGCACGCCCAGCAGCCACAGGCTCCGGCTACCGCTCCGCTTTATTTTCTCTGGCGAATGGTCCCATGGCTTCAGTATCCACGCCGCAAACAGGACGAAGAAGAGACCGCCAAGCAGAGTAACGGGCGCTCCCCAACTCCCGCCCGCAGCCGGAACGTGGGTGGAGATCAGCGAAAGTACCGAGGTGGCGTAGAAGCCGACAACAAATACTTCGAGCCATTCGAGCTTGTTCTTTAACCCGGCGGCGAGATCCGCATTACTCTTAAGAATTACGCTTTGATCGTCCAACTTTTCGCGGAGCAGGTGTTCCCCAGCCAACTGATTTAGCCCGCCCAAAGCCCCGAGTAATTCGTCGATTCCAATTGCCTCGCAAAAGCGCCGCAGCAAATCGCGGTTGGGCAAAGTCAGATTGTGTTTCACTTGGGCCGCGCGCCGCGCCAAGCCCTCGCCTTTGGCAACGATCCGCGGCAACGATTCTTCTGCGGCGGGTTTATGGTGCTCGCCCACCGACGTTGTCGTTGGCGTTTGCTGGGCGAGATGTTCGCCATCCGCAATCAGCTGATCGATATCTCGAGCCAGAGCAACAACCCTGGCGAATTCGTCGCGCAGCCCTCCGTCAGTTTCATTCGCCCGGTAAAAGCCCACTTGACTGGTATCGCTGGCGACTTTACGCTTGCTTGCGATGACGATGCCCCGCCGGCCCCACACCCCGACGCAATCGGCGGTAACAATCAGATGGTGCTCGACGAAGTCCAGCGGCTTGGCGTCGAAAAGATCCGGGTAGAGCACTTGCCAAAGCGTCTCCGCAATCTGTCCTGCCAGGCTGTGCCGCGAAGTGCCTCCGGGGACGATGGGAACGTCCGCCCGTAGGCAGATGCTGCCGAAGCGGAAATGCTGTTCGTGAGGCGCCGGAATTTGTTGCAGAGCGTTCAGGTCGAATTGCCGCGGAGAAGCGTCCGCCTCATTCTGCGAGCTGGAAAAATCGGTGACCACAACCTGCGGACCCGACACCAGCGATTCTGCCGAGTAAATCGAATCCTCGACATCCGTCCGCACCGCTTCGGCTACAGGGTCGTCACGCAAGTCGCTGCGCACGCCGGGGCGGCCGATCATGCTTCCCCGATGGGGAGCAGCCACGATGGTCCCAAAGCAATTTTGCCCGTCGAACCAGGGATCGGTGAACAGACGACCCAGATCTCCCGCGCGTTTTTCTAGCGAGCGACTGGCTTCTGGCGAGCTAGCGTGGCCCTGCTCCCGTGCATTCAGCGCCTGCACTTCTTTGGTCTGCAGCCGGGACCAAACCGTATACAGGTGCCGTCCGTTAGCGCGCTCGGGATCGATCGAGAAAACGTAATCGCTCTTATTGATGGCTCCCCCAGGACGGCCGCGGGAATGCGCGATGGCGGTGAATTCGAAGCCCGCGCCGAGGGACGAATGTTCCAGGTCGAGGCGCGCCCATTCTCTAAACAGCAAACACTCCGGATCGCGCAGGTAAATGCCGTCGGTGGGAATGCGATAAGTGTCCGCCAGCAGCAAATGCTCGGCGTTGGTCTCCAGCGACTTGCCGGGATCTCTTTCTTTCAGCACAGCAACATCCTTCACGCTCTTGAAGAAGTTCGGGAAGGGTGCCTCTGATTCCGGCAAATACACAATCGACTTGCGCGCCCGCCGGATGTCTCGCTGATAAGCCTCGATTTCGCGGTCCAGCATCGCCAGTTCCGGCGCGAATCGGGAGCTGCCTTCCAGCACCGAATCAACCATCGGATTCAGCCGCTTTTCTTGCAGCGCAATCTTGACCTCGTCGAAAAATTCACACGCGCCGCTAGTGTCGTTCAAATAGTCGCGGCCACGTTTCAGCGCGGCGTACAGCACCGAGTGCAGCGCGCGTTGTATGGGACACGAGAGATGCCGGCTGTTGTCGACAATCGAGGCGTAACTGGCGAGCTGCAGCGCCCAGCGATGTTCGGCGGACCCCTGGTCAAAATCGGGATCGAACCAATCGATCTTGCGCTTGCCGGCGGAATCGATCCAGCCGTCAGCGGGCAAGCCGTAAGCTTCCCAATCAATCGCCGCATTGGGGTCTTGCACGGTCCAGCGCGCCAGGTACAGCGAACAAAAAGCGTCGAAGTCCGGCTGCTTGTGCGTGACTAGCCATATCGTGTCGAACTCCCCGCCGGCAAACTTTGCTCGAATCAGTTTTGCTTTGTGCAGCACCGCGGCCGAAGCCGAGGGAAACTGGCCATCCCGGGAAAAATGATGATCGATAATCGCCAGCGGCTCATTGCGGTCCCAGCAGGTCCCGCCTACGTCGGTGACCAACTCGTTCGCATACAGCGTGGCCGGAGATTCTTCTCTGCTCTCCGCGCCCCTGATTCCAGAGGCGCCGATGAAGACTGTCCCGAAATCGACATATCGGTACCTGAACGTAAATACCATCTTCCTAACTCGGGGTGGGAACATCTTCCAGACTGGGTGAAACATTCTAGTATGCCACCGAAGCGGGAGAAGCGGGAATAGGTTGGGGGCCCGGTCCTATTAACTGGAGGTTCGATCTGCAGCCGTCAGCCACCACGGACCGCGCGTTTCTAGTTCTTGCTTTCGGCCACTTGCAGATCGAGTGCGGACCGCTCGCCGTTAATGACGATGGTGCCTGAGTCCAGCAACTGCTGCCCGGTGCAGTCGTAGTGGGCGAAGCAGTGCATCATGCGGAAGGGAAAAAAGAATTCCACCGCCTCCGCCGTCGAGTCGCCGGCAAGATGAATGGTGCTGCTGAAATCGACACCGTCAAACTCAACTTCGGGCGGGAAGTAGGTCAACAGCGGACGGATCAGGTGGGAAACGTGCTCATCGAAAGCTAGTGCCGCGAGTTTGTAGCGCGAGGTGGTGCTGGGAGCGCCCAGTGAAGTGCGAAAGGAAAGTTGTAAGTAGGCACCCTGCCGAAATCCTATGAACGTGGGCGCTGCGTAAGCCAGGAAGTGCGCCTCCGGGTCCAGAGCTTTCATCATGCGATCGATATCATCCTGGTTCTGGCGCTGCAGTCCAGTCAGTGCCTCGGGTGTGACAATCCGCATGGGCGTCGGTGAGGTCTTCAGCAAATTGCTGGCGACGGAAGGCGAGGCCGCCGCTGCGGTATTCGCAGTAGCGCTGACCGCCACGACAGTAGGTTTGTTCGCCAACGCTTGCGGAGTATTCCTCTCTTTCCATTCCTCGCTGGGAGCACCTTCCTGCAACCACAGCGAATAAGGCTGACCATTGAGGAATATCTGCGCTTCCAGGATCGCGGCCTGCTTCTGGTCGTCGGTCTTGGCGTCCACAAACTTCTGCGCCACGGCCACCGGGACCACGACGGTGACATTCTCCGGCTGCTCGGAATTTAGCCCCATGACCTGCTCCCGCACGTGGTGCGAAACTTCGATTGCGAAAGCGGAAAATTCGGAATCATCTGGAAAGTGCGAAACCTCTGCCTGCAATATGGGCGTGATAACCCGCTCGAGGTTTCCTTTAGCCGGGCATACGAATCCATGCGGTCCGCCGAGTAGGCAGCGTAGTAATTGCCCGTGATCTCCAGCACGGTTTGGTTCTTGTAACTGTCAAAACGGATCGAACGCTGGTCAGCCGCTTGCCCCTTAGCAAGATCGACGTCGAGCACGCGGCTGAAGTAGAACGGATAGGGAAACTTGTGGTCTCCGATCTCGCCGCCGATCGCCATCAGCGTTTTCAAATGCTTCTGCTGCAGATGTTGCGCCTTGGATCGGACAGCTCCATGGGCATCATGACCTGTGCACAGACGGGAATTCCCGATCCCAGCACCGCAAACATAACCGTCGTAAGTCGTAGTAATGATTTCATTGCCGCAGCCCTTCTTGTGTCCAGGATGGCGCACGCCTACTTGGCGAGGCTGAAATCCGCCTTGCCGGTTCCGGTGACGTCCACCGGCTTAGTCTGCAGTTTCGATCCTTCATGCCAGGCGACGACGCTGTACTTGCCATCCGGAACATTCTCGATCTTGTAGTTCCCATTGGCGTCGGTCTCGGCGAAGTACGGCGTGGGACTGACGACGATATAGCCCGCCATCTCGGGGTGAACATTGCAGAGCAGCGGCACCACGCCGGGCTGATCGAAGGTGAACGAGCGCTTGTCGCCCTTGGGCCAGGTGCCGAGATTGTGGCCTTCTTTCTTGTTGCCGCTGATGGCCGGCCAGAAGACGTTGTGCTGCACCGAATCGTTGTTCTGGAACTCAACCGTTGTCCCTTGTTGCACCACCAGCAGATGGGGATTGAACACCAGACCCTGCTGACTGAGCAAGGGTTTCTGCGATGGAGCCGGGAACGTCTTGCCCGGGATGGTGTCAACGTAAACGACCGCCTTTCCCGGCGATACTTTTCCCTCAATTGTGCCTGCGACCGCCGCGGCTGCGACCGCTGCGATCAGAAGAAGCGTGAAGAAAAAACTGCGCGTCATTGCGAATCCTTTCATGGTTTGTGCATCCTTAACGCAGAAAACAGTTAGTACACCTAGATGTCGTAGGGACTGATCCAAATGCTGCGGGCCTGCGTAAAAGGTAGTTCGAGTTCGAACTGGCCGATTTTAAGATTAAGCGAGTCCTTCGGCAGCTTCATCAGGCGACTGATATTGACGAACTTCAGATAACCATCGCCTAGCTAGGTCGCCGTTGGCGTTCGCTCCGCTGACGCTAATGTCGTCGTCAACCCAGAACGCAATGTCGCTGCCGAAGTTCCCGGCGGTGAAGATACTGAATAACCCGGTTTCGAAATCCGTCGTCGGGACAAACGGCGGCAACGTTCCCGCCGGGGTCAGCGCGGCAAACTTCCCGCTGCTGGTGCCCGTGTATTGGAAGTAGTTATTCATGCGCAAGCCAATGGGCGGAATGCCCGGTATGGTTCCCGGCCAAATCGCCTTCGGCCAGAGTTCCGCATTGGCCGGTGCGCCCAGCATGACCGGCGGGATCTTGAGCATCGATTCATCGTCTTTGGGAAACTTGAAGCCGGCATCTTTGAAGGCCTTGCCGAAATCGTTCAGCTTGGGAAAATCAATGTGGCAGGTGCTGCAACTGGTACCGTACATGCGCGCGAAAGCCGGAATAGCATGGGCGTTGCTCGAAAGCCCAAACAGGAGCAGAACCAGCATGACGAATAGCCATGACCTCTGGACGACACCACAGCTTTGCCGTGACATCAAAATTTCGCCTTTTTCGATGAAAATGATTTGCCTCTGCGGGCTTCTGCCTTCACTGCGGCACCAGCGTGTCGACATCGCTTTCCACGCGATAACGAGCGGCAGTCCGACTTCGGATTTCGCTCTCCGCTGCTAGCCGCTTAAGCTCATGCATCGTGAAAGCCAGTCCCCCCACCAGAAGCAGGGTCACGAACCCACCTATGCCAAGCAGCACAAGAGTGGTCTCTAGATCAGGACTGCCGTTCGCCTGTGGTGCCTTGCTCCGCTGGCTGCTTGGTAGCGACGAACTGCCGGAGCTACCCGGCGTGGAACGCCGTCCACCATCGCTTATCGGATCTTGCCGACCCAAAACGACGAACTCGGAGCTTGCCGATTGCAATGGCGGATACTGCGTTAGGTACAGGTACACATCGGCCGCTTCGTCTTGGCTCAGGTAGTAGAAAACCGGCATCCGGCCCCGGTGCGGCGTAGGCGGAGTGCCCATCACGATCGGCGCTCCCGCGGTAACCTTACGAATGAACTCTGACTGGCCGACGCGAGTGGCCAGCGTTTCCAGCGGCGGGATGGCGCCGTCTTCCAGTTGCTGCGCCGTGGGGTTTGGCCCGGCCGCGTCGTGGCAGGTGGATTTCACAATGTGCTCGCCCACGCGCATGGCCGGTTCCTTCACCGTGGCTTGCTTCTGCTTTGCACCGGGCACTTCGGCAAGCTGGTTCAAGTAAGCGACCAGGGCAGCAATCTCCGCTTCGCTCAAGTGAGGAAACGGCGGCATGTTCTCACCGCCGTTGTGCAACCGCTGCAGCAAGGCAGCCTGGGATTGTTTGGCAAGCTCTGCGGCGTCCGCACAGCTCATTTCCATGCCGCGGTCTTTCATTCGCTCCATGATCAGCGCCACTGAAGTCGCTCGCACCGGGTTAATGACGGAGTTGATTTCCGGGGGCGCGCCCAGGCCGGCATCGCCGTGACATCCCTGGCAGTTGATGCGATAAAGGTCTGAACCGTGAAGGACCGCGGAGTGAGGAGCGTAGCCGAAGGGTATTGCCGATTGCTGAACGACGCCTTCTTCTCCAGGCCCAAGCGGAGGCGGTCCCAGATGTCCTGTCTTGCCCATACTGGTGTCGCCAAACGAGCGATGGAGGTGGCTGAGCCAGCTTTCGCCGGTCACGGCTGTCACCGGGACATCGGCAGCGTGAGCGGTGTTACTTGGATCGATAGCTTGTGCTCGCAGGCCAGATGCGGACGCGCCGGCAATTACTACGAGACATAGTAAACACTTGTACATTGCCACCGCCTCCTCCGGCTCATGCCGTGATGAGATCAAAGCTACGACTAGAGAAAGGGTGAGTTGTCAGTAAATGGTGAGGATGTTGTCAAAGTCTTGAAACAACATTTATTTAAATATGCCGGCGGGATTTAATGTGTCTGCGGAAATCTTTCGTCAATATTAAACAACGGATAGTTCGGCGTTGGTTATAGGCAGCAATATAAGCAACTAAGTAGAACTACTTGGTCAAAATCTCGAACACTGGTAAGGCTAGCTTGCGGGCTTCCGCACCGAGCGACTCGGTAAAGTCTTCCTTACCTCGCGAGGCGCCCTCCCATATCAGTAACGCGCCAACGGGTTCTTTAGTTTGGCCGGCCAAGGCGATAGCTTCGCTGAGGATCACTTTATTGGTCGCGGCATAAGGGTCGTCCTGATCGGTCTTGCCGAGAACTACGAGATCGCCGTTGGTTTCGACCTGGTCGATGACTTGATCGTAGATGGTGCCCCAGTCTCCGGGCCGGTCGACTACCGAGGTCTCGCGGAAGCGCTTGGGTTCGAACGGTAGGACCACTCTCCGTCGCAAGCCTAGAGAGCCCGCCTCGGACAAGACAATCAAGTCGGCTCCGCAGGCGGCCGAACTCACCACTGCGGTGACTTGTTGGCTCTGCAGCATCCGCCGGACTTCGTCCTTCACGCAGGCAACATTTTCCAGCGGAAATCGTGGCTGCTCCGCCTTAAAGGCATCGACTCTCCTTCCGGATAGAGCTATGATCATGCACCAGCCTCCAAACTTTTTCAGTATCGCATAGCAGCGGGGATGACTGTCCATCGTCAGACTGGAGGCAAGACCTATGCCTGTTCATCCCGAAAGATGGAAATCCCTGCCCAGCCGTTGCGAAAAAGATCGCTCGCATCGTATGTTGGCTCTGGACTCAGCAGAACGGTAAAATTCCCGCTTCGGGGATAGCTTGTCAAGCCCCACAAACATGCCTAAATCGTCGTAATCTACTGATGCTAGTTGGAATATAAACTTAGCCAAATACCAGCCAAGACTACCCTTAATGTGCTATCCTATGATTATGGAGTCAGGATAAGGAACCGCTTCCTTCCTGGCTTTTCTTCTTTTGGGAGCTGTCGAGCCCAAGCTAATGCGCTAGCAAATTGGCCGTCCTGCAAGAGGACGGCCAATCTTTCTCCAGCGCTTTATGCCTGGCTATTGGCGGGGCGAAGCGTCTTCTTGCGCCGCATCTCGCGCCGGCAGTTGGTTCGCTGGATGTAGCGTATCGAGGAACGACACCAGCGCCGCGACCTCTGCCGGGTTCAGGTTCTTGCCATAGGCGGGCATGTTGCCGCCGCCTTGCAATACCTGCCGCACCAGTTGGTCATGAGTCATGCGCACGGCCACGCTGTCCAGGTCAGGGCCTCGCAATCCGCCGGAACCTCCGATGGAGTGGCAGTTCCGGCACTGCTTGCCCTGGAAAACAGCAGCTCCCTGACGCTCCAGTGGAGAACGCCCATTCAGATACTGGACTGGGACGGGATCGCCACTCCAGGCATTCATGATCGGGCTCCACGGAGTGTAGCCGGCAAGATGGGTCAGCGTGCCCAGCGCGACCGCCGTCAGCAGGATCGTGACCACGGCGATCGGGCGCCGCTTCCAGCTCTTCTCCCCTTCACCGGCAAAGAACGGCAGACACACCAGAAAGCCGATGATGACGACCGGACCGATGAGAAGAGCAGGAGTCTCCATCTCCGGCGGCAAATAAGCCAACAAGGCATAGAGCCACTGGAAGAAGTAATCCGGCTTAGGCACGGTCTGGACAATCGTGGGATCCGGCTGTCCGCTCGGGCCGTAGGGACCGAAGAACGCTGCGCAGGCCATCACGCAAACGATGATGAAGGCCGAGAAGAACATGTCCTTCCATACCGCTTCCGGCACAAAGGGCACGCCGTCCTTCTTCGTCATCTCGTGATATTCCTGCACATACGTTGCGCGCCGCACCAGCCGGCCGGGCATCGGCCAGTCGTTGATCCCCAGCTTCAACACCATCAGCAGGTGCAGCGAGACCAATCCGATCAGCAGGCCGGGAATGACGAAGACATGGATCGCGAAGAATCGCGACAGCGTGTCTCCGGCAATGATGGGGCCGCCCAGCAATAAATGCACCACCCAGGCGCCGACAAACGGCACGCGTCCGCAGATGGCGGCGCCGATGCCTAACCCCCAATAGGCGTCTTGGTCGAATCGCAACACCTGGCCGGTGAAAGCCATGCCCAGCGTCATCAGAAGGAGGAAGACGCCGATGATCCAGGTCAGCTCGCGCGGAAACTTGTACGCACCGAACATGGCCACCTGCACCATGTGGATCAGCACAATGGCGACCATGAAGTTCGATCCCCAACCGTGTACGCCGCGTAGGAACCAACCCAGGGTTACGCCGTGGTTCAGGTACTGCAGGCTGTTCCAGGCTTCGCCGGCGGAGGGAACGTAGATCAGCGCCAGCATGATGCCGGTGAAAATCTGCAGGATGAAGACCGTGAGCGCGGCGCTGCCGAAGACGTAAAACCAGCTGGCCGATTTGCGCGGCACCGGATGCGCCATCGTCTCGCGGATGGTGCTGCCCAGTTGCAGCCGCTGGTCGAACCACTCGCCGATCTTCGCTAGCCTTGACATCCGTTGCTCCTCGCACGCAGGCTAGCGCTGGTCGACAGGGTTGGCAGTTGTCCCGCCTCGATCATTAAGCGGCCACCTTCCACCTTGTAGGGATACTCGAAGAGACCGCGCGGCGGTGGTCCTGAGGCGCGCGAGCCGTCCTGGTAATACACCCCGCCGTGACAGGGGCACATAAAAAGGCTTGACTGCGGGAACCAGCGCACCGGGCAGCCCAAGTGGGCGCAGTTGATAGCGAAGACCTGGAACTTTTCCCCTTCGACGCGCCGTACCCAGCAGGGAATATTATCGGTCTCGCCATCCCAGGGATTCGAGATCGGGTTCTTGTATTTCGCCAATCTCGTCTGGCCTTCGGGAAATTCGTCCAGTTCGCCCAGGTCAATCCACTTGCGATAGCGTCCGCCATCGCCGCGCACGATTGGCGCCAGCAGGTAGCCAATCACCGGAGTGGCCAGGATCACGACAGCCGCGCCATTCAACAGCATCCCGATCTTGGCCATCAGATCGCGTCGGGACATTCCGCTTTTTTCCTGATCGCTCAATGCAGTCCTCCGGGCGAAGAAGTCGTAGTCGGCGATGAAGAAACCGGCGCTGCCATATGGGCTGGCCGCTCCGCTGCCAGCCATGCCACAACGTCAGATATCTCTTGGTCGCTCATTGGGTGCCCGGGAACGTTGTTGCGCCAGTCGGGCGCGTTGAAGTCCGGGCGTCCCACGATGACAATGGTGCGCAGGCCCTGATCGGTAATCAGGCTAAGATAGTGCGGATTCACGATGGACCCGACCTTGGGTCCGCCTTTTCCATCCACTCCATGACAGGAGGCGCAGAAGGTTGCAAACGCCGCCGCTCCTTGCTGGCGATTGCCGGGAACCTTTGCCGCATAAGGAGGAGCCGCGACACCCTGCAGAATCTGCGGCTGTCCCCAGCGCTGACGAATGCCCTGAATGATGGCATCGACTTGCTTGTCGGTCAGCATGCCGCCTTCACTTTGCGCGAACGCCGACATGGCAGTTCCTTTTCTCCCTTTGGAGATGGCATCGCGCAGCGCGTCATCGTTCACCACCGCCAGATACACCGGGTCGCCGATCGGCGGCGCCGGCCCTAATTTGCCGTCCGCACCGTGGCATCCGGCGCAATTCTGGCTATAAAGCGTTACCGGATCCAGAATGTCTGTGGGACGTCTGACAATGTCAGATGGAGTCGGCTTGCCGGGCAAGTTACAACCAGCCAGCGACAGCAGCGCTGCTATCAAGCCTATGGAAAACGTGACGCGAGCGCTCATTGCTTCTTGTCCTCGTCGCCACGCTCGTGCATCAGGCCGGGAGCTTCAATGCCGGCCCGCATCGCCAGCGGCATGTTCTCCGCGGTCAAAACCTTGGTTTGCCGTGCGACAACGAAACCGGCGACCATTCCGAAACCGACTTGGGACACCGCGAACCACCACCAGTTAATCCGCTGGTCCAGCAGGGGATTCACGAATCCGAGGATGTGGTATAGCAGGCCTGTCCACAGCAGCGGCCCGATAATTCCACCCAGCAAGATGGGTCGGGTCGGAAGCAACGGCAGCATCGCGCCATACAGAAGTCCCACAAGCAGGCACATCGTGATGTGCATGGCCAGCGCGAACAGGAACCAGTCCATGCGGAAATGCATCATCGCTTCCATCGTAGGAGTTGAAGAGGGAGCGTACAAAGTGCCGGCCAGCAGGTTAACCGGGTACCAGACACTGTGGTACATAGCTACGCCGTAAATCATGGCTAGTATGGCCATGGCAACGCCACCCGCCAGTCCGCCTTTCACGCCCGCCGAGATTGGATAGATCCTAATGGGCAGCCAGGCACGTTGCACCTGTTGCGCTACTTCCATCCGCATGACCTCGCGCGGAGGCACAACCGCCGCCGGTTCTTCGGGCCCCACGGGTATGGCCTCGTGATGTTCGTGTGGGAGCACTTCGCGAAACCAACCCACGGCGCCGAAGATGGTCAGGATCGCGCCCAGGACGCTCACCGTGGCATTAGTCAGCAGTCCGGCAAAGGTGAGCGAAGTTCCCATCGCCATGGCGAACGGCCACGCCGTCGGTGCAGGCATCTCAATGGACTTGCGCTCGGGGTTGGGTTCTGGTTGCGTACTGTTATTCATGAATTGGTTTCTTGGAGGGCACAGCCTTAGCTGCGCCGCATAAGTGCCATTCCTCATCACCCGAACGGACTTCGGTCCGCGAGGGATCTGCTTTTTCAGCGCGTAATGAAATACACCACCGACAGCACCACCACCCAAATCGCGTCCACAAAATGCCAATACATCGCAAACACACCGATCCGTTCCGAATGTTCCTGCCGCACATGTCCCAGGGCGGTAAAAATCATGATGATGGTCAACCCCGTCGCCCCCACGATCACGTGAAAGGCGTGCAGTCCGACCAGCGAGTAAAATGTCGTGCCAAAAAGGTTGGTGCTGATCGTCAACCCTTTCTCATAGATCAGTCCATGCCACTCGCGCGCCGTGCCCAGCAGAAAAATCACGCCCAGCACAATCGTCAGCAGCCAGAATGCGCCGAATCGCTTGATGTTTCCGATGTGCAGCGCTTTCTCCGCCACCAGGATCGTCAGGCTGCTGGAGAATAGGCAGATCGAGGTGAAGATTGGGACTTCCAGCACCTGCGCGGGCGTCGGTCCACTCAGGCTCTTGCCCGCGTAATACAGGTAGGCCACGACGAAGATGCTGAAGATAGCCGACTCGGCCGCGATCAAACACCACATACCGACTTTGCCGCGCATGTGCGCGGACAGCGGCATCTCGCTTTGCGGCACGGCCATAGTCGTTGCTGCCAACCTAGTTCTCCTTTTGCGCCCACATCCTGGGCTCCGTTTTCGGGGCCCCCGATCTGCGCCGCTCTTGCGCAGATTGGGGTGACTACTCGTACTTCCAGTCCGGATCTTCCGGATGCTTCGAATCCCACAGCGGACGCCGGCTGCGCACCACCGGAATCGTCGCGAAGTTATAGTCCGGCGGCGGCGAAGTCGTCGACCACTCCAGCGTCCACGCGTCCCAGGGATCGTTGCCCGTCTTCTTGCCCTTGTAGAACGTGATGATCAGGTTTACGACCCAGAACAGAATGCCGAGAACCTGGAAGATTACCCCGATCGAAACGATCAGGTTCCATATCTCCCAGCCGCGGCTGGCATCGTAGGTGTAAATGCGGCGCGGCATGCCCAGCAGGCCGGGAATGTGCATGAAGTCGAACGTCAGATGAAAGCCTATGACGAACAGCCAGAAATGCCACTTGCCCAAAGTTTCGCTCAGCATTTTCCCGGTAACTTTGGGAAACCAGTAATAGACCCCGGCGAAGACTGCCATCACGATGCCGCCCAGAATCACATAGTGAAAGTGGGCTACCACAAAGTAGGAGTTGCCCAGTTGCCAGTCGAACGGCGCCGCCGACAGCATGATCCCGGTCAGTCCCGCGATCAGGAACTGGCACAGAAATCCCACGCAGAACATCATCGCCACCGAATAGCGGATCTTGCCGCCCCACATCGTGCCCAGCCAGTTAAAGATTTTTATGCCCGTCGGGACCGCAATCGCCGCCGTGGAGGCCACAAAAAACGCATTCGCATACGACGTCATTCCGACGGTGAACATGTGGTGAGCCCACACCCCCAGGCTGATAAAGCCGATGGAAACCGTCGCCGCCACCATGATCGAGTAGCCAAAGATTGGTTTACGCGAGAAAACCGGAATCACCTCGGAGACAATCGCAAAGGCCGGCAGCACCAGAATGTAAACCTCGGGATGTCCGAAAATCCAGAAGAAGTGCATCCAGATAACAGCCGAGCCGCCCGCTTGCGTATCGAAGAAATGGCCGCCCAGGTAACGATCGATCAACAACATGATCTGCGCCGCGGTCAACGGCCCAATCGCCACCAGCACCAGCACGGCCATCACCGTGTTCATCCAGGCGAACAGCGGCATGCGATACAGCTTCATGCCCGGACAACGCATACAAAGAATGGTCGTCAGAACGTTGAGCGCCGTGCCAATGCTGCCAAAGCCGCTCACCAGAATTCCGATGATCCAGTAGTCGGTGCTGTGGCCCACCGAAAACGCCGGCGAGGTCAGCGGCGCGTAGGCGAACCAGCCTACGTCCGGCGCGGTGCCGGCGCCGTACAGTCCGCTGCCACCGATAAAGCTGAAATACAAAATGATGCCGCCCAGGGCGCTCATCCAGAAGCTCCAGGCGTTCAAGCGCGGAAACGCCATGTCACGCGCGCCGATCATGAGCGGCATCAGATAGTTGGCAAATCCGAAAACGATGGGCATGGCAGCGAAGAAAATCATCGTCGTGCCATGCATGGTGAACAACCGGTTAAAGGTCTCGGGCGAGACCAGATGATTGTTCGCAACCGCCAACTGGGCACGCATGATCGAGGCTTCCACCCCGCCAATCACCAGGAACAGGATGCCGTAGCTGAAGTACATCACCCCAAGCTTTTTGTGATCGACCGTGACAATCCAGTCGTGCAGCACCTGGACCAGCGGCCGCGAACCCGCTCGCTCCGGCGAAACTACCATCGGTCGCGACATTGGCTGGGCATCGTACATCAGCTTCTCCTGGCTCCTAGTGCTCCCGAGCGGCGCACCTTTCGAGGCGGCGAAAAAAACGTCCCCGATAATGTATTGAAGGGGCGCACCTTCAGGTGCGCCGTATAAACTTTTTATTTTGCCCATTCCGAGTGGGCTTCAGCCCACGAGGAATCTGCTTTTCTGACTTTTCCCCAGCCCCTTCAGCTGCTCTGGAACAAGCGTTACTCTTGTCATCTCGAACCGACTTCCGCCGGTCAGGATGAACTCTCCTACTGCAGACTCATCAGATATGCCACCAGCGCATCCACGTCCCGCTCTTCCAGTTGCATGGCCGGCATCAGTGCGCCCGGCTTGATCGCGTCCGGCTCTTTTACCCACAGCCGCAGATTATCTTGCGTGTTCGTCGCTGCGCCGGCGGCAATCGTTGTGCGGCTCATCAGGTGCGTCAGATCGGGTCCAAACTTTCCGTTCGCCCCGGTCCCCGTAACCGTGTGGCAGTTGACGCAGGCATTCGACTCGAACACCTGCCGTCCGGCGGCCACCTGATCGGAAACCATTGCCGGACTCTTCTGCTGTTGCGTCCAGCGCTCGAATTCTTCAGGCGATTGCACGTCGACCGTCAGCAGCATCTTGGCGTGCTCCACGCCGCAGTATTGGGCACACTGTCCTACGTACGTCCCCAAGTCGTGCGGGTCGATCCACATCTCATTCTTGCGGTTGGGAATCAGGTCAATCTTGCCTGCCAGTTGCGGGACCCAGAAACTGTGGTCGGTGTCGGCCGACAGCAGGGTGATATGCGTGGGCCGGGGATGATTGGGATCGCTCACCGGGACATGTAGTACGTTGGCCGTAATAAAGCCATAACCGGGATATTGGAACTCCCACCAGAACTGGTGACCGACCGCCGTAACTTCGATCGCGTCCGCGGGAAAGCGCGCGTCTTCCACCGCATGGATGACCCGCGCAGCCGCCAGAAACAGCACCACGACAATCAGGATGGGGATCACCGTCCACGCCAGCTCCACCTGGTTGCTGCCGTATATCTGTGGAGGCTCGCGCCCATCGTCCGAAACCCGCGCCCGAAACTTGACCGCGGCATACACGATCAGGCTGAACACCACCAGGAAAATCCCCAGACAGATTGCTATCACGAAGAGCGACAAATGATAGATGTCATGCGCCGGAGTGGAAGCGGGATTGAAGATCGACGGCGTTGACGACGGGCCGCCGGCGAAGCTCGAAGCGGAGGCGCCGCTGACTATGGCGAGAAAGCACAGCAGCGCAGCGCACTGCAGCGCCCACTTGGCAGGGCCTTTCACCGGCTGCGATTGCCCTGTCGAATTTTGTCTTCCGCAATTAGCAGATCGTGAGCACATGGGAATGAGAACAGACGACTGAGACTATGCGTTAAGTTGCGTCTCCCAGCTAGACGGCTGAGTGAATCCACCACGCGAGCTACACGCGCCCACTCGCATGGCAGGTCTAGGCAGCCGACGAAACAAAAACTGGCCCGTAAACTGAGCTGTGCAACTCAACGTGAGTCTTCCAAGCAGCACAGCGACACAACCGCCACGGAAAGTAGAGAATGTTTCGCTTTATACCTTCATGGGGAGAGATTTGCAATAGTTCATTTGGAGGCGCGCACCACGTCTGACTCGCCGCTTCCTGCGCGCTTTTCCGAGTGTGAACAAACCGTGAACGATCTTCGCTGTTCACGATTCGCTTTTCGCAAATCGCCGCACTGACTTCTTGCCCGGGACTTGCTGCCAGCTTTCCTGCGCCTCCTAGAGCTTGTTTCATGAATTCGTCTCGAAGTTTTTCGGTGGAAGCGCGGGCCTTGAAGCCACTTTGAGCAGCGGCTTTGGTCCTGGTCAGCCGCAACGAGGTTTATACCACAGGCTCTAGCATGCGCAGATTGCCTCCCGGAAATCGTAGAACGTAGGCGCAGGGCGAGAGCGAACCGCGAACAGTCTGTCCCACAGCGTGGGCCTCTCCGCGTTAACCTTGTGGAATTTCATTGGTTTTCGGAAGTTGTTTCCTTCCGGCGGGGTTTGGGTTAAAATGTCCCGCACTTCATTCAGGATCATTACTTTACTGCTCAATCGATCTGCTTCGAGCGGCAGACGAGAGATCTCGTTGCAGCTATCGCTAATCAGTTGTGCCAGAAGAAAGAGTGAATGTTTCTTGACAGCGACTCCTGAAACCAAACACGTGTTGATTGTCGGCGGAGGTTTTGCCGGCCTTGGCTGTGCCTTGGAACTGGCCCGCAGCGGCGGCCGGGTGCGAGTCACTCTGATCGATCGCCACAATTACCACCAGTTTCAGCCGCTGTTCTACCAGTTGGCCACGTCCCAGCTCTCGGTCAACGACGTCAGCTTTTCGCTGCGCCGGATTTGCTGTGACAAGAAGAATATCGATATCAAGCTGGCGGAAGTGGCCAAGGTCGATCCTCAGACCCGTAGTGTTCACACCAAAGAGGACGAAAATTATCAGGGCGATTACCTGGTCGTGGCTGCCGGCTCGCAAGCCAACTTCTTCCGTATTCCCGGCGCCGATGCCAACACCTTTCCGCTCTATTCGCTCACCGATGCCGAGCGGCTCCGCTCGCGCATCCTGGCGCTATTTGAAGACACCGACCGCGATCCCAAGCTGGCCGAGCAAGGATCGCTGAATTTCGTGATCGTAGGCGCCGGTCCCACCGGCACGGAAATGGCCGGCGGCCTGGCCGACATGATTCACACCACCGTGTCCGCCGAATACGCCGACTTGGCCGTCACGGCTGCGCGAGTTTACATTGTCGAGCGCGGCGGTACTTTGCTGGCGCCTTTTTCCCAGAGAGCGCACGAATACGCCAGCAAAGTCTTGCAGCGTGACGGAGTGCAGTTGCGGCTTAACAGCAGCGTTACTGAAGTTCATCCCGGCCACGTTGTTCTGGGCGACGGAAGCATCATCAAAACGCGCTGCGTGATTTGGGGCGCCGGGCTGATGGCCGCCCCGATCGCAAACACCGCGGGACTGCCGACCGGTCGCGGCGGCCGAATCCAGGTTGAGCCCGACCTTACCGTTGCTGGATTTCCCGGCGTCTACGCTCTGGGAGACTGCGCCAACATCGCGGGCCCCGACGGCAAAGCTCTGCCTCAGCTTGGTTCCGTGGCCTTGCAGAGCGGCAAGTGGGCGGCGAAGAATATCCTGGCCGACATTGAGGGCAAGCCCCGCCGCGCATTTCATTACCTCGACAAAGGCATCATGGCGATGATTGGCCGGAACGCAGCCGTCGCTGAAGTAGGGGAGAATCGTCATGAATTGAACGGCGCCGTAGCTTATGCCATGTGGCTGGGCGTTCACTTGGCGCTGCTTACCACTTTGCAGGTTAAAGTCGAAACGTTTGTCGAATGGATTTGGGACTACTTCCTGCAAGAGCGTGGTCCGCAATTGCTCGATCGTTCGGATGCAGCGCGAATTGACTGGTACGGCGACGGAACTGACGACAAAGCGACGGCGGCTATCGCGGCCGCAACTGCCGCAAAATAGATGAGGTGTTTCGGGCTATGACTCCACGGCAAGCACGTGCAATTTCTGATAACGATAGCGATATCGATCAACTGGCAATCAACACCATTCGCGCGCTTGCGATTGATGGCGTCCAGAAAGCCAACTCCGGCCATCCCGGCACGCCACTGGGAGCGGCGCCTACGGCTTACACGCTGTGGCAGCGCGTCCTTCGTTACGATCCGCAGCAACCCGACTGGCCCAATCGCGATCGCTTTGTCCTCTCCAGCGGACACGCTTCCATTCTTCTCTATTCGCTGATTCATCTTGCGGGGATCAAGGCCGACAAGCCCAGCTATAAAGACCTCAACCGCCTGGCCGTGACCCTCGATGACATCAAGACCTTCCGCCAGGAAGGCAGTCGCTGTCCCGGTCATCCGGAATATGGTTGGACCTCGGGCGTCGAGAGCACGACCGGCCCGCTTGGACAGGGCGTCTCAACCAGCGTCGGTATGGCTATCGCAGGCGCGTGGCTGGCGGCGACCTACAATCGTCCCGGCTACGATCTTTTCGATTTCAACGTGTATGCGCTCTGCGGCGACGGCGACATGATGGAAGGCATCTCCAGCGAAGCCGCTTCGCTTGCCGCCCATCTGAAGCTTCCCAATCTGTGTTGGCTCTACGACAGCAACCGCGTCACCATCGAGGGTCACACCGACCTTGCGTTCACCGAAGATGTGGCCGCGCGCTTCATGGCCTACGGTTGGGATGTCGAACGCGTTACCGATCCCAACGACACTGAGCTGGTGGCACGTGCTCTCGATAAATATCTGGCCACCAAGGACCGCCCCACGCTGATCGTCGTGCACAGTCACATCGGCTATGGCGCGCCGCACAAGCAAGACACCTCGGCGGCCCACGGCGAACCGTTAGGCCCTGAAGAAGTGCGGCTCACCAAGGAGTTCTTCGGCTTCTCGCCTGACGAGTTCTTTGTTGTTCCTCCCGGCGTGCGCGAACGCTTCGCCGCCAAGATGGGCGCGCGCGGTTCGGGCCTGCGCAAAGAGTGGGACGGAATGTTTGCGCGCTACAAGGCTCAGTATCCCGATCTGGCCGACAATCTCGAGCGCATGAGGACCCGCGATCTGCCGCCCGACTGGCAGAAGGCGCTGCCCACCTTCCCGCCGAGCGCCAGCGGCATCTCGACGCGCGATGCGTCCGGCAAGGTGCTGAATGCCGTGGCGCAGAAGGTCCCTTACATCCTTGGCGGCGCGGCCGACTTGTATCCCAGCACAAAGACGCGCCTGGAGTTCGAGTTTGCCGGTGACTTTCAGCCCAAGGGCGAATTGGGCGATTACAAGGGCCGCAATTTCCACTTCGGTATTCGCGAGCACGCCATGTGCGCCATGGTCAACGGCATGGTGCTCACCGGGCTGCGCGCCTTCGGCTCCGGATTCCTAATCTTCACCGATTATGCTCGCGGCTCAATCCGTCTCTCTTCACTGATGGACATTCCCGCGCTCCACATTTGGACGCACGACACCATCAGCCTGGGAGAGGACGGTCCTACGCATCAACCGATCGAGCAGTTGGTTTCGTTGCGAGCCGTGCCCGGCATGATCGTGATTCGCCCCGCCGACGCCAACGAAATGGTGGAAGCCTATCGAGTCGCGCTGTCTTCCAAGGAGCGTCCGGTCGAACTGATCTGCAGCCGCCAGGCACTGCCTATCTACGATCGCAGCAAGTTCGCCGCGGCCAGTGGGCTGGCGAAAGGTGCCTACGTCATGGTCGACGCTGCCGATGCGAAGCCTGCCGTGATCCTGATCGGCTGCGGCAGTGAAGTCGCGTTATGCGTGCAGGCGTGGGAGAAGCTAACGGCTCAAGGCATCAAGACGCGCGTCGTCAGCATGCCGTCGTGGGCGCTCTTCGATGCGCAGGACCAAGCGTATCGAGACAGCGTGCTGCCTCCGTCAGTAGGTGCCCGCGTGACCGTGGAAGAAGCGTCGCCGATCGGATGGGACCGCTACGCCGGGCGCACCGGAGTCGTACTGGGGATGCGGACGTTCGGCATGTCGGCACCCATGAAGGTCGTGATGGAACATTTCGGCTTCACGGTTGAGCATGTCCTCGCGGCGGCGAAAGAGGCAATCGCAAACTCGAAGTGACGCGGGTCTCACAAGCTGTCCTTGCGACGAAGTGTCACTACCGGCTTAGGGCTTGAAGGGGTATGTAGAGTTTGAAGGGGCGCACCTTTAGGTGCGCCGTATAAATCATTTTATTTTTGTCATCCCGAGCCGACTCTAGTCGGCGAGGGACCTGCTTTGCAATGTTTTCGGCGGTTGTCGTAACCAAGGAGATGGAAGATGCAACTGGGGATGATCGGTTTAGGTCGCATGGGTTCCTACATGGTGCAGCGCCTGATGAAGGCCGGGCACGAGTGCGTCGTTTACGACACGCATCCGCAAGCCATGGAGGATTTGGTCTCCAAGGGTGCAAAGTCAGCTCCCACATTGGGGGAGTTCGTGCAGAAGCTGACTAAGCCGCGCGCTGTCTGGCTCATGGTACCCGCGGCCGTGGTCGATCCTGTCCTGGCTTCGCTCAAGCCGCTGCTGCAACCGGGCGACATCGTCATCGATGGCGGCAACTCTTACTATCATGACGACATTCGCCGCGCCGCCGAGCTCAAGCCCCAAGGCATCAACTACGTCGATTGCGGAACCAGCGGCGGAGTCTGGGGTCTGGACCGCGGCTATTGCCTGATGATCGGCGGCGACGAAGCTGTCGTCAAGCATCTCGATCCCATCTTCATGGCGCTCGCACCGGGCATCGGTTCGGCGCCGCGTACGCCGGGAGCCACTGGAACTCCCTCGACTGCCGAGCACGGTTACCTGCGCTGCGGCTCCAATGGCGCCGGCCACTTCGTAAAAATGGTGCACAACGGAATCGAATATGGTTTGATGGCGGCCTTCGCCGAAGGACTGAACATTATCCACAACGCCAACGCGGGCAAAGTGAAACGCGAAGTCGACGCCGAGACCACGCCGCTTCGACATCCCGAGCTCTATCAGTTCGACATCAACGTTGCCGAAGTTGCCGAGGTGTGGCGGCGCGGCAGTGTGGTTGGATCGTGGCTGCTCGATCTCACTGCCCAGGCGCTGCGCGAAAATCCCGAACTGTCCGACTTCGAAGGCCGCGTTTCCGACTCCGGCGAAGGACGCTGGACGCTGCAGGCCGCCATCGACGAAGGCATTCCTGCTCCCGTCATCAGCGCCGCGCTCTTCACTCGCTTTGCTTCCCGCGGCAACGAAGAATATGCCGACAAGCTGATGTCGGCCATGCGCTACGAATTCGGCGGCCACCTGGAGAAGCACGCCAAGGCAGGAGAACGATAATGGCCAACGAAAGTTCCGACGCCTTCGTCTTTTTCGGCGCCACCGGCGACCTCGCCTATAAGCAGATTTTCCCGTCGCTGCAAGACTTGATTCGCGACGAGGGATTCAACGTTCCTATCATCGGCGTCGCCAAGGCCGGCTGGACGCTGGACCAGCTCAAAGAGCGCGCCAAAGACAGTCTTGAACAGCACGGCGGTCTGGAGCAAGCTCCCTTTGAGAAGCTCACCAGTCTCTTGCACTATGTCGATGGCGACTACAGTGACGCGGCGACCTTCACCGAACTTCGTAAGCAACTGGGAGACGCCAAGTGTCCGCTGCACTATTTGGCTGTCCCGCCGAGCTTGTTTGGAACGGTGGCGGAGGGCCTCGCAAAATCCGGCTGCGCCACCAATGCGCGTGTAGTGGTCGAGAAGCCCTTCGGCCACAACCTCCCGACCGCCGAGGAACTCAATCGCATCCTGCATCAGTTTTTTCCGGAGAAGAACATCTATCGCATCGATCACTATCTGGGCAAAGAGCCGGTGCAAAACATTCTGTATACCCGCTTCGCCAATCCCGTTTTCGAGCCTATCTGGAATCGTCAGTATGTTCGCAGCATCCAGATCACCATGGCGGAAAGTTTCGGCGTGAGTGATCGCGGGAAATTTTACGACGAGACTGGCGCGTTACGCGATGTCGTTCAGAACCACATGCTGCAGGTGCTGGGCAATCTCACCATGGAACCGCCGACCGGCGAAGATCACGAAGCAGAGCGCGATCAGAAGGCCGCGCTGCTCAAGGCGGTCCGCCCGCTTAAGCCGGAAGACGTGGTGCGCGGACAGTACAATGGTTACAAGAAGGTCGCGGGCGTTGCGCCGGGTTCTACTGTAGAAACGTTCATCGCGATCAAGCTATTCATCGATACCTGGCGGTGGGCCGACGTCCCCATCTACATCCGCGCCGGCAAGGTGCTGCCGGTTACCTGCATGGAAGCCGTAGTCGAATTCAAACGTCCGCCGCGTGAGACCTTTCATGAGATCGTGCCGGTGCGTTCTTCGCACATGCGGATGCGGGTCAGCCCCGACATCAGTATCGGATTCGGCGTGCGGATCAAGGTTCCCGGTGAGCGCATGGTTGGCGAGGATGTCGAGCTGAAGTTGAAGAGCCATGCCACTGACGACATGCCTCCGTATCAACGGCTGTTGGGCGACGCCATGCGCGGCAACGGAGAACTCTTCGCCCGTCAGGATCTGGTGGAAGCGCAGTGGCGTATCGTGCAGCCGATTCTCGACAACGTCACCCCTGTGTACACCTATGAACCGGGCACCTGGGGGCCGGACGAAGCCGGTCAACTCATCGGTGCGGATGGGCCGTGGATCAACCCCCAGCCTCCGCAAGGAGACAAATGAGCGCGCGTCGCGACTTGGTCTTTTTGTTCGATGTCGACAATACGCTGCTCGACAATGATCGCCTGCAGAGCGATTTGTTCCACCATCTCGCTCGCGAGTTCGGCGACAAAGCGCGTAGCCGCTATGTGGCGATCTTCGAGGAGTTGCGCAACGAACTGGGATACGCCGATTACCTGGGCGCGCTGGAGCGTTACCGGCAGGAGAATCTTCACGATCCTCGTCTGCTGCGCATGGCCAACTGGTTGGTGGATTACCCGTTTGCCGCGCGCCTCTATCCCGGCGCCCTCGATGTAGTTCGGCGCGTGAAGCGCTGGGGCAACGTAGCCATCCTCTCCGACGGAGATGCTGTGTTTCAGCCTCGCAAGGTGGAACGGTCTGGCTTATGGAAGGCGTTCGGCGGTCACGTACTAATCTTCATCCATAAAGAAAATGAGCTGGCCGCGGTGGAAAAGTTTTATCCTGCGAAGCACTATGTCATGGTAGATGACAAGCTACGCATCCTGCAGACCATTAAAGATGCATGGAAGGACCGCGTTACTACCGTGTTTCCCAGGCAGGGCCACTACGCCAAAGATAAGAAGAGCATTGCGCAGTATCGCCCGGCTGACATTAGCATCGAGCGCATCGCTGATTTACTCGAGCACAAACGAACTGAATTCATGGCCGCCTAGGCGGAGGTGTTCCGATGAAAGCCACGCAACAACTACACGATCTCGGCCAGAGCCTATGGCTCGACAACATCACCCGCGAGCTGCTCGACAGTGGCACGTTGAAGCGCTACATTGACGAGCTTTCGGTGACGGGGCTGACCTCGAACCCGACGATTTTCGACGAGGCCATCTCTCGCAGCAATTCCTACGACAACGAGATTCGCCGCTTGATGGGAAGCGGGCTGTCGGGTGAAAATGCCTTCTTCGAGTTGGCGATCGAAGACCTAAGGCGCGCCGCCGACTTGTTCGCTCCTATCCACCAGCGAACCTCGGCCGTCGACGGTTGGGTGTCGCTGGAGGTTTCTCCGCTCCTGGCCTACGACGCCAAGACAACAGTGGAAGTGGCGAAAGCGTTGCACCAGAAAGCCGCTCGTCCAAATCTCTTCATCAAGATTCCCGGCACTCCAGAAGGCAGAGTCGCCATCGAAGAAGCAATCTTCGCTGGGGTGTCGGTCAATGTGACTTTACTCTTCAGTCGCGAGCACTATCAGGGTGCCGCTGAAGCTTACATGCGTGGACTGGAACGGCGCGTAGAAGCCGGCCTCAGTCCCGACATTCGCTCCGTGGCGTCGCTGTTCGTCAGCCGTTGGGACAAGGCGACCCTGGACAAGGTGCCAACCGACCTCCGCGACAAGCTAGGGCCGGCCATCGGTCAGCGGGCCTATAAGGCATATCGCGATGTGCTGGACTCCGATCGCTGGCAACGCCTGGAAAATCTGGGTGCGAGACCGCAGCGGCTGCTCTTCGCCAGCACCGGCACCAAAGATCCCAAGGCGTCCGATGTGCTTTATATCGGAGCCTTGGCTGCGCCGAATACGGTCAACACCATGCCCGAAAAAACTCTGCTGGCCTTCGGACAACATGGCAGCATTGCCAAGCCCATCCCGCGTGACGGCGGAGACTGCGAGCAGGTGTTGTCGGAGTTCACCAAAGCTGGCATCGATCTGATAAAGCTTGCCGCTGACTTGCAATCCGAAGGCGCAAAGTCTTTCGACGAATCGTGGCAAGATTTGCTGAAGTCGATCGATACCAAGAGCAAAGCATTGAGGTAGAGAAAGAGTTTGAATTAGGAAGTAAGAATTAAGGAAGCGTCAGTTGAAAATAGTCAAATAAGCGCTAAAACCAGCCGCGCAGCGGCGAGATGGTGTTAGGTGGGGGCGTCAGCCCCCGATCAAGTGGGAAAAAGAAACGAGCCGCAGAGCGGCGACACCAGCTATTGACACAGACGCCGCAAGGACGACACATAGGAGAGCGGAAAATGGCGGAACCGAAGATGACCACACTTCGACCAACCGATGCCCCAGCCTGGAAAGCACTGCAGGCGCACTACGAGAAAATCAAGGACGTCCCTCTCCGGCAATTGTTCGCCGATGACCCACAACGTGGGACACGTCTGACCGCCGAGGGGCCCGGTTTGTACCTGGATTACTCTAAGAACCGCGTTACGGACGAGACCATGCGCCTGCTGGTCCAGCTTGCCCGCGAGCGCGGCGTGGAAGAGCGTCGCGACGCCATGTTTTGCGGCAAGAAGATCAACATCACGGAGAAGCGCGCTGTCCTGCACATTGCATTGCGTGCTCCCCGCGGCACCAGGATCGAAGTCGACGGTAAAGATGTTGTCGCCGACGTGCATGAAGTGCTCGACAAGATGGCGGCCTTCTCCAATCGCGTGCGCAGCGGCGAGTGGAAAGGTCACACCGGCAAAGCCATCAAGAACGTCATTAACATCGGCATTGGCGGATCGTATCTGGGGCCGGAGATGGCGTACATCGCGCTGCGCGACTTAAGCGATCCCAAGATGACATTCCGTTTCGTCGCTAACGTTGATGGCGCCGCGTTCGTCGATGCGACCCACGATCTCGATGCTTCCGAAACGCTCTTCATTCTTTCTTCCAAGACCTTCACCACCTTGGAGACCATGACCAATGCGGCGACCGCCCGCAAGTGGATCGTTGACGCGCTGAAGAACGACTCGGCGGTGGCCAAGCATTTCGTCGCCGTGTCCACCAACGCCGAAGGCGTCTCCAAGTTCGGCATCGACACCGCCAACATGTTCGGTTTCTGGGACTGGGTTGGCGGACGCTACTCCATGGATTCCGCCATCGGCCTATCAACCATGATTGCTGTTGGTCCCAAGAATTACGAAGATCTGCTCGCCGGCTTCCACGATATGGATGAGCATTTTCGCACCACGCCGTTGGAGAAGAACCTGCCGGCGCTGATGGGACTTCTGACCGTGTGGTACAACAACTTTTTCGGCGCGCAGACCGTCGGCATCATGCCCTACGCGGACAACATGAAGCGCTTCCCAGCTTATCTGCAGCAGTTGCAGATGGAGAGCAATGGCAAGCACGTCGACCTCGAAGGCAATCACGTCGAATGGCAGACAGGTCCGATTATTTGGGGCGAGCCGGGTACTGACGGGCAGCACTCGTTCTATCAGTTGATCCACCAAGGAACGAAACTCATCCCCTGCGACTTTATCGGCTTCTGCCAGCCGCTGAGTCCGCTGACCGTGCAGCACGATTACCTGATGGCCAACGTTTTGGCGCAGGCCGAGGCGCTGGCATTCGGCAAGACCGCTGAGGAGTTGAAGGCCGAGGGCTCGCCCGATTTCCAAACGCCGTTCCGGGTTTGCGAAGGCAATCGCCCGACCAACACGGTCCTGGCCGACAAGCTGACGCCGCGCACGTTGGGCACGCTGGTGGCACTGTATGAGCATAACGTCTTCACCCAGGGCGCGGTGTGGAACATCGATTCCTTCGATCAGTGGGGCGTGGAGTTGGGCAAGGTCCTGGCCAAGCGTATTATTCCCGAACTGGAGAGCGAGGCTGCGCCGCAGTTGAAGCACGACAGCTCGACCAATACGCTGATCAGCCGTTATCGCAAATCGCTGGGCAGAAAAAACTGAAGCTGCGATGGGTTCGGCGGCATTGCACTAAATGGCCCGGCTTAAAGGCATTTTGAAGGAGCGCAGCTTTAGCTGCGCCGATCAAGGCTCTTTATTTTGTCATCCCGAGCCGGCTTTAGCCGGCGAGAGATCTGCTTTTCGACGTGACGTAATGGCCTTGTCCACAGCATCCCGCGACCCAAATGCTGCCTTGAAACAGGCTGCCGCCGTGTATGCCGTCCGCTATGTCGAGTCCGGCATGACGGTCGGGCTCGGCACTGGATCGACGGCCATCTTCGCTATCCGTCACATCGGGGCGATGCTGCAAAATGGCGAGTTGAAAAACATCGTCGGCTTCGCGACTTCGCGCGTCTCATGGGATGCCGCAGTCGAGCTTAAGATCCCTATGTTGCCGGAGGATCTGCCCAAGGCGATTGACGTCACTATCGATGGCGCTGACGAAGTCGATCCACAACTCAACCTGATCAAAGGCGGCGGCGGCGCGCTGTTGCGGGAGAAGCTGGTGGCGCAGGCGACGACCCACGAAATCATCGTGGTCGATGAGAGCAAGTTGTCGCCCCGGCTTGGCACGCTGCACGTCTTGCCGATCGAAGTGTTGCCTTTCGGATGGCGTTCCCAGGCGCGATTCCTGGAGTCGCTCGGCGCAAGGTTCGTCGTTCGTCAAACCGTCGATGGCAAAGAGTATCGCACCGATCAGGGCAACATGATTCTCGACTGTGACTTCGGCCCGATCGCCGATTCCGTGGAGCTCGCAATCAAACTCGAGGCTCGCGCTGGAATTGTGGAGCATGGGCTCTTTCTAAACTTGACGCATTCCGTCGTGGTCAGCAGTGCAAGCGGAGTTCGCGAACTCGGGCGCAAGTAAGTCAATGCTGCAACTTATTTCCTAACCAACAATGCCACCCACAACCGGACCACCCGACCCAAAACCTATAACCAACGCCGAACAAGTTCGTCTTGACGAAGCCGCGCGCAACGCCAAACCTTGGCGTTGTTGGGGCACTTACCTTAGCGAGCGCCAGTGGGGTACGGTTCGCGAGGACTATAGTGCCGACGGTTCGGCTTGGAAATATTTTCCCCACGAGCACTCCCGCAGCCGCGCTTATCGTTGGGGCGAGGATGGCCTTGCCGGCTTCTGCGACGAAAAAGAAACTCTCTGCCTCGGCATCGCGCTGTGGAATGGGAAGGACGCGATCCTCAAGGAGCGCCTTTTCGGGCTGACCAACGGAGAAGGCAACCATGGCGAGGACGTCAAGGAACTTTACTACTACCTTGATGCGACTCCGACGTGCTCCTACGCGCGGATGCTCTACAAGTATCCACAGGCTGCCTTTCCCTACCAACAGCTTCTGGAGGAAAACCAGCGGCGCGGATTGCACGATCCCGAGTTCGAGTTGATCGATACCGGCATCTTCGCCAATGACCATTACTTCGACGTTTTTGTGGAGTACGCCAAGGCCGACACGAACGACGTGCTCATGCGCATCACTGTCCACAATCGCGGACCCGAGGCAGCATCGCTGGTCTTGCTGCCACAGACTTGGTTTCGCAACACCTGGAGTTGGGGGCGTGGTCCGGCGAAGCCTTCCCTTTCGCAGGTGGGTCCCACTAGTTTGCAGGCAACCCATTCGGCGCTTGGCACCTTCCAGTTCGATTTCGATCCGCCGGAAGGATTTCTCTTCTGCGAAAACGAAACCAATGTCCGTCGCGTTTTCGGAAGTGGCGACGTTACAGGGTATTTCAAGGACGCCTTCCACGATTATGTGATCGAAGGAGCCAAGGACGCTGTCAATCCCGAACAGCGAGGCACCAAGGCGGCCGCACTTTATCGTCTCAATCTTGCCGGGCAGGCCAGCGCGACGCTACACCTGCGCATGAGACTTGGCGAGAATCTACCCGATGCCTTCGCCGGATTCGAGCAGGTGTTTGCTGACCGGATTCGCGAGGCCGATGAGTTTTACGCCGCTGTCCACGCCGGTCTCGACAACGAAGATGCGCGGCGCGTCCAGCGGCAGGCGCTCGCCGGCATGCTGTGGAACCGCCAGTGTTATCACTACAACGTTTTCGACTGGTTGCAAGGTGATCCGGGACAGCCTCCCCCGCCCCGGCAGCGCCAAAGCGGCCGGAATCACGACTGGACACATCTCAACGGCGACGAAATCTTATCGATGCCCGACAAGTGGGAGTATCCCTGGTTCGCCGCGTGGGACCTCGGTTTTCATTGCGTCGCGCTTTCTCTGGTCGATCCCGAATTCGCCAAGCAGCAGCTTGTCCTGCTGGGCCGCGAGTGGTACATGCATCCCAACGGACAACTGCCGGCCTACGAGTGGAACTATGGCGACGTGAACCCGCCTGTTCAGTCGGTTGCGGCTTGGCGCATTTACCGGCTAGAACAATTGCGTAACGGCGGCAAAGGCGATCGCGCTTTCCTGGAGAGGGTCTTCCATAAGCTAATGCTCAACTTCACTTGGTGGGTGAATCGGCTTGACGCCCAGGGAAGAAACATTTTTCAGGGCGGTTTCTTAGGCTTGGACAACATTGGCGTCTTCGACCGCTCTGAGCCGTTACCCACCGGAGGTTACGTAAACCAGTCCGACGGCACCGCGTGGATGGCGATGTACGCTCTCAGCCTCATGCGTATCGCGCTGGAGTTGGCGCGTGAGGACTTCGTCTACCAGGATGTCGCCAGCAAGTTCTTCGAACACTTTCTCTATATCGCACGCGCTATGTCTGACATTGCGGGACAAGGCATAGGCCTGTGGGATGAGCAAGACAATTTCTACTATAGCGTGCTCAACCTGCCGAACGGACAGAACATTCCCATACGGATACGCTCCATGGTGGGATTGATTCCGCTCTTCGCAGTAGAAGTGATCGAGCAGGAATTGCTCGACGAGATGCCGCACTTCAAGGCCCGGCTGCAATGGTTTCTGGAGAAGCGGCCTGACTTGGCGAACCTGGTTTCGCGTTGGCACCAGCCTGGTTCAGAGAGTCGGCGCCTGCTGTCGGTGGCCCGCGCCTTCCGCATGAAGAAGATCCTGCAGTACATGCTCGACGAGAACGAGTTTCTCTCTCCCTACGGCATCCGGGCGATGTCCCGTTATCACCTGGACCACCCCTTCATACTTGACGCCCACGGGGCCCATTATGAATTGCGCTACGACCCGGCGGAATCCACATCCAGGATGTACGGCGGCAACTCCAACTGGCGCGGCCCGGTATGGATGCCGGTAAATTACCTGATCGTGGAAAGTCTTCGCCGCTTCTACGATTACTATGGCGATGAGTTCAAAGTCGAGTGTCCTACAGGGTCAGGTAAATATCTGACATTGTGGGAAGTGGCGGAAGAGCTGGCTGGCCGTTTGATGCGTCTTTGCTTGCGCGACGAAGCTGGGAAACGGGCGTGCTTGGGCAACAATCCGAAGCTGCAAACCGACCCCAACTTCCGCGACCATCTGCAGTTCTACGAGTATTTTAACGGGGACAACGGGCAGGGCTTGGGGGCCAATCACCAGACTGGCTGGACTGGCCTTATCGCCAACCTGATCTCCGAGCATGGGCGGGCGCGCATCGTTAGCCCTACTCGCTAGGGAGATTCCAGAGCTGCGGTACTCTTACCATCAGCTAGAGGTCGGCCGGGCAGGCAGTCCGCGGGAACTTCTGGGGCCGCTTTTCATCAGCGTCTCCAAAGCACGACCAGCTACCGCTGAGGCACTCCGGAGACCTGCATCGCTGGGCGGAAAGCGCTCTGACTTTCAGAGCCGGGATGTTAGAATGCGCGTCTATGAAACGCTTGCTAGTCGCGCTGCCACTATTGTTGGCCACGAGCATTCTTAGTCCTGCCCAACAACCTTCTAAGCCTAACTTCTCCGGCACATGGATATTCAACGCTCAAAAGAGCACGCTCCAGGATCCGGCGCCTTCCAGTATGACGTTCCAGATAGAGCAACACGATCCGCACCTCCGGCTTTCACGGACCCAGGTCTACGGCGGCAAGAGCGACACTTGGACCCTGGACGCCGTCACGGATAGCTCAAGAGAGGTGGTTCAACACTCGGCGCTATATACGTCGCACATTCGGATGTATTGGGACGGAGACGCGCTGGTACTGGACGAGAAGATAACGGCCGGTGACGGGTCGAAGGCCACGAACAGGCTAAAGTACACCCTGGCTGGCGACGGAAAAACGTTGGTTGCGGTTGAGAGCGAGGAAACGCCAGTAGGCAAGGCCACGAACAAATGGGTGTACGACAAGCAGGCTCCTTGATCTCCGGCACGTGCCATCTCTTCCGGCTCGCAGTAGGAAGCCTAGCCAATACTCTGTCCACGGGATCGACAACACCTACTCCCTACAGAAGCTCTGACTAAGTCTGGTTCCTTGGCAGGAGATGGCCTTTAGTTTAGGTCACCCGTAAATATTTATATAAGAGTTGATATAAAATAGGGGTTTCAGCAGCGGAAGCACTCCCACCTAGCTTAATCAGACCTTCCTTAGTTAGTGCCGTTAAGATAACCGGCGGCTATTCCTCGAACTTGCGGGACACTACACTAGTCTTACGTTGCGCCCCGAAGACGAGTACCGAGTGGTCGGCCTCCCTCGCTTCGAACGCTCAACTTTCTGAACTAAACAACTTTCGGCCATCACCTCGCACTACAATGCTCTTGCTCAAGCGATGATCTCGCCGACTCCGGGTCACAGTACGGCCTGAAGAGGGTTCCGCCAACCTAGCAGCCCGTGGTGCAATG
>PMWW01000136.1 GCA_003165795.1 Acidobacteriaceae bacterium | reverse complement strand
TTTATAACACAGTAGTACTAGGTCATAAAGATGGCCTAGAACGGGGCACCCAGGCCTCATCCCAAGGGAAGAAGTACCCAATTTTCTTTTCGTTGTTAACTCAGCCCTTCTACCCGCGGCGGGTGGCCCACCCTGGTGCCCCAGACGAAGGTTCGTGCATGACCACGTGTCCGTAGACTCTCAGGTCGAGACGACGACGCATGGTTCTCAGGCAAACCGGGAACAGATCGTAAACTGCGGGATTAACGAAATTGGGCGGGCGGCTATAGGAACTGAAAGTGATGAAATGCGACTGTCTCGATTTGTGAAACCGCCCGCAGACCACGTGGCATGAACGCAAGCTACAACCGTGCGGCCGTACAGTGCAGTGATCCCAGGTTAGCCCAAGAGAGGGGCGAACCTGATGGGATAAGAACGAAGGTTTCAGCGGACTCGGTATGCTTGAGTTTGTGAGGACCAAAGCTCCGAGTCAGGAGAAGCCTTCATGATTATTGTAGGGTGTGATTTCCATCCCCGGTGGCAGCAAGTTGCGATTTTCGATCCGGCAAGCGGCGAAATCGTGGAGCGCAAACTGGTCAACGGTAACGGCGAGGCGGAGCAGTTTTACGGCAGCTTGCGAGTACCTTGCTTGGTGGGTCTGGAGAGTTGTGGGAACAGTCAGTGGTTTCTGGAGTTGATGGAGATGGCCTCGGGAATTTTGCTCTCGTTCATTCGCGAGTAGCGAACCATCTTTCTCGGGCTCATGGATTCGCGGCCACCCTGATTGCGGCCGCGGCGCGAACCAAGGTGGGGGAAGTTGTCCCGGTACTGACGGCGAAGACTTGTATCCGCGCGTTCGCCGTGTCAGCAACGTAGATGCGGTTGCTGGCATCGACCCACAACCCTCTCGGAGCCAGAAACTCTCCAATTTTCCTGCCGGCTTGTCCAAACGTGCCCATCGGTGTTCCGTCCGGTTTGTACATGCTGATCATGGACCTGGCAACATAACTGATGTAGATGTTTCCGTCCCTATCTACGGCCAGGCCGTTCTCTGTATCAACGCCGACAACAACCCGATAACAACTAATGCGGTTGCCGTCGAAATCCAGAACTTGAATGCGTGAGCCCTCCGCATCCAGAACCACAATTCCGTGATCGCTCACGGCGATCTGCGTTGGAGAAGCAAAATCTCCGCTGCCATTGCCGTGCCGGTCCCTACCCAGACGCTTTAAAACATTGCCGTGGAGATCGAGGATAAACACGAGATTGCGTGGAGTATCGGCCAGATATAAACGGCCTGCCTTCCGGTCAATGGCAATTCCGGTTGGGCGTTCATACATGTTTTCGCCATGGAAGTTCCCAAGATAGCGGACGAATTGCCCGTGCTGGTTGTATACCAGCACCATTCCCGCCTCGGAATCAGCGATATAAATGTTGTCTTCGGCATCCACCGCAACTCCGGCGGGCAGGTGCAGTCTGCGACCTTGATCCCCGAGGATGCTGAACGAAGTCTTGCCCTTGGGATCAAACACATGTACGGCCCGCAGGTCGGGATCACTGATAATGACGCGCAGCATGGAGTCGGTGGTCACCTGATGCGGCGCCTCCATTACCCTAGCTCGCCCATAAACAAAGGTCACTACTTCATCGCGAATGCTTGCCAGGTTGGATTGTGGTTCCGCGATTTTCGTGGCATGGGCCGGGGGCGCGAAATCTTCAACCACTGCGCGGGCCGGAAGAATCATCCAGCCAGGAGCCTCGGCCTGCCTTGCCGCGTCCGTGCCCAGGACTGAGGTGGACCAGGAGGTTGAACCCTGCGCTTCGAGAGTACGAGTGAACTTCGACGACCTCTTGTATTTTGCCGTGGCGCAAAACGTACCAAGATATTCCAGTTGGCGATCGCCTCCCAGGCTTACTCGCGAGGAGGCCTGAACATTCTGCGTGGGCGGCTCAAGGAGCAGCGACGTGTACAGGCCTGTGGCAGATGGGGCGGGCGCCGCACGCGTTTGACTGAGCGCGGATTGAATCATGAGGACCGACAGCGCAAGCCCAACTACAATCCGCAGCCCAGCACTTGCTGTGCGCGCGCTTCCGCCGAAGAGCAAACTCCGAAATCGCAAAATACCGCACATTGGCTTAGCCTCAAGTACACGTAACCATTGGAGCATTCTCGACAGCGTGGTGCCTGCTCAAAAGCGCTCACTTTGGGCAGTAAATTAATCGATTGGGGCTCAAGGTTCAGCGCTCATGTAGACCGCCGTGGGCTCCAGCCTCTCCTCAGCCACTTGGGGACCGCATCGAGATTCGGCGGTTTTGGCAAAGGACCGTTGGCCTGAGTTTGTGGCGTGAGCGCAAGTGGGATCTGGGACTGTACGCGTAGGCCGCAGCGAGCATGCCCGGAGCTTGTAAGCGAAGGTCTCGCTTGCTCGCCCAGCCTTTCATCGATTGGTGTCTTGTGCCCCCAGGTTCGCGTCCGTCTTTTGGACGCTAACCTGGGTAGAGGAAGTTCGTGCATCACCACGTATCGGCAGACCGTCAGGTTGAAACGGCGACGCATGTTCTCCAGCAAACCGGAAATTGACCGTAAACTGCGGGATTGATGAAACTAGCCTGGCGACGATAACAACTGAAGGTGCTGAACTGCGACTGTCCCGACTTCTGAAACCGTCCGCAGACCACGTGGCATGAACGCAATCTGCGCCCCTTGCGGCTGTGCAGTGCAGTGATCCCAGGTTAGCCCAACAGAAGGGCGAACCTGGGGCACCAGGCACCAGGCAATCGTCTGGGCCTCCGAGAACAAACCCAGAGCTTAGTCCGAGCGACTAGCGTATAATCTGTAATCAAACATGCCAAGCTGAGGTCCGCGCACACGATAGCGAGGAACCACATTATGCCCGACGAGATGATTCCTGACGCCGCTCTCCAACCTTCAGCAAAAAGTGGAACAACCAACGAAAAGGACACGACGGACTGGGAGAAAGAGAAGGCCAGGCTAGAAGCTGGCAAGCTTGAAATCGAGTATGTGGGATACAAAGAGGGGATAGAGCTAGCTAGAGGACAAGAAACTCAAATCGGATGTTAAGGATTGGTATTTCCGGGCCCTTGTTGCAACAATCACAGGGATTGCTTCAATTCTCGGTTTCTTCATTGGCAAATTTGTCGAAAAGTCGAGCGATATAACCAAACAGCGAAATGAGCTGGTGCTTCAGCGGGATCGAGAAGATAACGAGGACTTCAAGAAAAACTTAGCATTGCTTAGTAGCGCTGACGCTGGTCAAAGAGTTGTTGCGGCGACTGCTCTCCGCCTTTACTGCCTGGCTTCAAAAAATCGCCCTCTGTACGGCGAAGACCCGGTCGTGGAAAAAGCCCTCCGCGACCTAGACGAACAGCGAATTGATGAAGTTCTGCGTACGGTTTCTGCCCGCATGCCATCGGAAGCCGACCTACTAGTACTGGAGAACTACTCGGAGCTGCTTACTGCAGTACCCAGACGTGCTCTACCCTACGCCGTAAACATCAATATGAGGGCTGGCCCGCAACTCGCCCGCAGCGCGGCTGATTACGTTGCATGGGGCCTGCGCAACCCCTCCCAATTCCAGGACTTGGGGTGTCAGAACGATGAGACAAACCCTCACAACTCCGAAAACCAAAAACAAGTTAATGAGAAGTATGACCAGTTCAAACAGTTGGTTGCGCGCACCCCATTGCCCTTTGAGGGTAGCATTTATAAGGGTCAGCGCGTTCTTCCCACGTTCGAGCTCGTGCCTGTTCTTCGAACCCCAACGCTCAACGAGTTCTTCCAGAGGGAGTGCCGATATATTGTCGACCTAAGTTCGCAGATGAAGGAAGACCAGCGGGTCAAGGAGAGCTCGAAAAGCTACGATGAACTGCTACGAGCCGTGAGAGTCATGTCCGCTTCGAGCCTTACTCTCAACCGAATCTTGCAAGGTGTCAACGGCCAGGTTGAGCAGCGGGACCTGAGCGGTACATTCATGGTCAACGGTACTCTAGATGAACTGAATCTCTCCAAAGGGATGTTCACGAGTAGTTACATCACGGGGATAGCGCGCAAGTTTACCTGCGAGGATTGCGATTTCTCCAAAGCAGATCTCTCACAATTTCACTTTTCAGCACCATGCAACGTCCATAATGCCAAGTTCGACGGAGTTAGCCCCGAGGCCATGAAGGGGCTGAACCTCGCGAGTTGCCAGCGTTAGACCTACCCCGCTTTATTCGTGAAGGCGC
>PMWW01000129.1 GCA_003165795.1 Acidobacteriaceae bacterium | reverse complement strand
TCGACTTCGTCATCTTCGCTACCCCTTCGCATTAGAACAGCTTGCTAAGGGATACGTTTTGCGGGGGCAAGGTCACGCCGTTGGCCACCGCCGGCGAAGACTCGACAGTACCTCCCGTAGTGTACTTCCACAGGAGTGCTCCCGTGCGGGCGTTCAAGGCGTATACATTACCGTCGTAGGACCCCACGTACACCACGCCGTTGGCCATCACCGGCGAAGAATTGACAAGGCCCTCCGTCGTGTACTGCCAGTGCAGACGGAGGTTTAGGACCGTGGCGGGGGGCAGAACAAACTCATACGGGTTGAAACCCGTGTGACAGGGATCAAAGACAAACTGTGCCCAATCTATTAATGCCTTTGCGGGCGTGGGCGTTCCGGGGCACGACGGGCTGGGTGTTGGAACGACTGGTTAGGCCGTGGGTGGGACCGGGTTCTGCGCAAGGGCCGAGGTAACCAACATCCCGACCACCAGAGTTATGGTTGTCACGCGCGCCAGCGCACCGCAAAGTATTCTGAAGAATTGCTGCGTGATATGCATGAGATTGGCCTCCTTACCATGTGTCGCGAAAGAAAACGGACCGAAGAGAAGGGCGCGCTTGGATGCCCGGGAGAAGGATGGTCGAGGGTCTTGTTCTCGCCGCGGAGATCGATCAGAGTGGGTCGGAAAGAGGCCGGCGAAAACTTCTCCGAGGCATCCACTAGAATTTCACACCTTGCGCCGAACATTTGTCGGTGATCTGCGTTGCAGGGCGATGTGATGGGAACGGGAAAACAAATTACAGGTCTTCCACGTCAAACCCACCCAAACAGAAGAAGCTTCGGTGAGGCACGCCAGTGTGGTGGCACGCCACACCCGGTGCAGGCTCGCCCTGCTCGACGATAAGAGCGCCGGCGCCGATCACCCGCCGCGCTACGGCGCGAAGTAGCTGGCGATGTCCAGAATCAATTGCGTGACTGTCCTCCGCAGAAACCTCGGGCGGTCACGCCGATCGTAGTTCCAACCAATATTCGTGATGTAAACCGCTAAGGATGTCCTTGGCTCTGATCTCGCAGTCACGGGGCAGTCTGTGCTTTTGGGTCGTTGGTCGTCGTCGCGGTCTATCCGACGTTTTCTCAGGAATCCCTGGCCCCAAACTGGAGTGCGGGCGTCCTTTGTTATAGTGCCTGATCCAGACACGTAAAGCGCTCTGTCTTGGCAGCAGGCTTTGGGTGGGAAATTCTATGGCAGCGCTCTCGTATCACAACGGCACTGTCAGAAACCGTGCTTCTGCGAGAGACGGCTTGGGTGATTCTTTCGGCCGGTATGCGGGAGACAGTGGTTCGTTCGAAGTTCCCGGCGATCTGTGATTCCTTCTTGAATTGGCGATCAGCTGCCGACATTGCCGGCTCTGCCGAGAGCTGTTTTCAAGCCGCGATGCAGCACTTTGGAAGCGAACTGAAGATTAAGGCGATATGCACGGTGGCGGCAACTGTCACCCAAAAAGGATTCGACAGAATCATAGACGAGGTCCACGCTGATCCACTAGCCGCACTCCAGCAGTTTCCGTTCATCGGGCCAATCACATGTTTTCATCTAGCCAAGAACCTTGGCGTCCCCGTTGCAAAGCCAGACAGACATCTATCGAGGCTCGCTGAGTGCTGCGGATATAGCGACAACCAAACGTTCTGCAGCACCATCGCACAGTTTACTGGTGACCCGATTGATGTCGTTGATATTGTGCTGTGGCGCTTCGCCACCATAAGTGCAGCCGACTATTTAGGTTTCGCTTTGATGGCTAGAGGCTCGCGCTCGTGAACGGCCACCCAGAAGCATCTCGGGGCAAATACTTTCATATTTCCGGCAGCGCGAGTGCGAAGACTGCGACTGAATTGATCGTGTATACGCACCAGTTGGTCAGTGAAATCGCTGCACGGGTAGTGGAGCACGGAGGAGGGTTGATGTTATTTGCCGGAAAGGAGCCGCGACAGAACAGCTCGGATCGGACTTCTCCGGCGCTTCTTTTCGATTGGACCGCGATGGAAACAGCTGCAAAGATTCTCAAGATTGGCGCCTTAGTGGCAGGTGCTAAGCCGGCTATTGTTGTCGTGGTTTCGGAAAAGGCTAGCGCTGAAATCCCAGCGGAACGACAACAGCTCTGGCAAGACTTGTTGAAGTCTGGTCATTTACGCGTCGAATACATTCGCCCTGGCGCTCGATCTGGCACGATGATACGAGATCGGCAGGCACAGTTCGGCGATGTCCTCCTGTGTGTCGGTGGTGGAACGGGCGTAGAGCATCTTGCAGACGCTTACATTGCACGACGAAAACCAGTAATCCCTCTGGACCTTTCAATCGGAGCCAGTCGCGAAGACGGTACTGGTGGTGCAGGACGTCTTAATCGTGAAGCTCTTGCGAATCCAAGCGATTTCATTCGTCTCCGGCCGGAACGGCAATCAATGGCTTCCACGCTGCTTGCATTATTGGCAACAAAGGGAGGAAAAGCAGTTAGCCGGAGAGTGCTCGAACTAGATTCGGAAGATGCGAACGGACATTTGCGTTGCCGCAGCGTCGAGTATGTCGGGCTTGGTCGAGGTCAGCACGACCGGGACTTCCCCCTTGCATTTTACTGTGTACTTCCTGGGGAGGGGTTGGCCGTTACGGCAATGGCAATCGGTCTTGTCAAACAGTGAACGGGCACCCTATCCGAACCACACACTTCTCCATCAGCGAAGCCGCATCAGTTCCCCGACATGGTGCAGACGACATGCATCTGGTCGCAAACCTTCAGGACGCCTTGGACGACGACGGAGGCGGCGTCGGGCTGCGCGCCGGTGAGGTTAGAGGCGACCACCAACTGGCAGAGCTTGTCGCCCAGAGGAGTGGCCTGCATGCTGGCCACCTGGTCGCCCTTGGAGAACTTAATTTCGCGGCTCTTGGCGTCGTTGCTGGTAATGGTGAGGTCGGTGCGCGCCTGCAGGGATTTCAGAGCGGTGTCGTACACCTTGTCCGCGTTGGCCTCCAGCACCACAGTGGCGACATCGTAGCCGGTGCCATTGGCCGGCTTGTTGGTCATGCGCTCAACCCGTCCGGCGACCGCCCGAGCCACCATCACCCATTGCGCTTGCGCACCGACTGTGCTGAACAGGCTGGCAACCGCAATCGAGGCCAGAAACCACTTGCGCAACTTCATTGCATCCTCCGTACTAAAGTGGCACGCAACTCGTAGAGCGGTTCCCGTGGCCCTGACATTAGGGGACCACGGAAACAGCAGAAAAGCAGGTCCGTTGCGGGCTGAAGCCCACTCGTGATGACAAGCGAGAACATCCCTAAACGGCACCCCCATCGACCGGCTCAGAGCGGTACGGAAGACGCGCCGGTCTAAGTACATCGGCGCCGGACACTTCCAGCAACCTCCTAGCCTTACTTCTTGTCTTTCGGCGGATAGCTCTGAAACAACTTGACGACAGCTTTATCGAGATTGTTGATGTTCTTGTTGCTGTTGTCGGTGATGGTGTCGGTAACCGAACCGCGCCAGAGTAGCTCCTTGTCCTTGGCGTCGGCCAGTTCCACAACCAGCGTGCCTAGCTTGGTGACGTAGGTGTTATAGGTGACAGGACCTCCCCAGGCTCCCCAGCCCCAGCCAGGCCCGAAGCCATAGCCCGTGCCTACGACTTGCTTCTGATCATGAATGCTATTGCTGTAGACAACCCACACGTCAGGATTGGAGTCGACTTTGGTCAGGCCTTTGGCTTGCAATTGCTTGTCGACGGCGTCGGTGATGCGCTGGTCCCAAAAACCATGGGCGGGATTCGGACTCTTCTCCCACATGTAGGTGTGATAGTTGGCGAAGTTTGCAGTGCGGTCCCAATCGATGTTGGTCTTTTGCGCGAAAGCTAGCGTGGAAATCAACAGACTGAGGATAGCGATAGCGAATACTCGTTTCTTCATAGACTCCGCTCCGTGGAACAATTTTGAATTGATTGCTGCACCATAAGCTTATGAACCGACAAGGCCGTCAGTGTGGGCGCTCGTCGGGTCCCGGTAATCGTCGCATCGCAAAGATACTATCCCCAGGCTGCCCCCGTCCAGCGGACTCGAGCATACGATTGGGTTGGTGTCGAAGGATGGGCTGGGTCGCCTCGGGGAACCATTCGCGTTGCGGTATCGTAATATGCGCGGGAGATGGCAATGGACGGAATGCGGATTTGCGAATATTTGTGGGTCACCTTCGCGGTGATTTGGATCATCTGGGCGATGCGGACCAAGCCGGTACAAACGCGCGAGGGGGTTTCGTCGCGGCTGTCCTACACGGTCCTTGCCGTTGCTGCCGCCTATGCTATGTTCAGCGGCGATGTGCCCAGGGCCTGGCTCCGCATCCGCATATTTCCGGCCGATTTGTGGATTGAAGTGGTCGGGATCGCCATTACCGCTACCGGAATTGCCTTCGCCATCTGGGCTCGAGCTTATCTCGGCGGGAACTGGAGTAGCTCGGTCACCGTCAAGGTTGGGCATGAATTGGTGCGCAGCGGGCCATACCATTGGGTGCGACATCCCATCTATTCGGGAATGATTCTCGGCATGCTGGGCACGGCGGTAGTACGCGGTCAGGTGCGGGGATTGGCGGCTGTGGTTCTGCTATATGTTGGCTTCAAGATCAAGAGCAAGATTGAAGAGCAGGCCATGGCGGGCACGTTTGGTGCGCAATACGACGACTACAGTCGCACCACGGGAGCGATCGTTCCGCGATTGCGCCTCTAGTCCTCCCACTTGCGTCGATATGGACACCGGCCGTTACCCCCGGTTAAAGGAAAGAAGCATGCCTCTCGTCCGAATCGATCTTCTTGAAGGCAAGACACTCGAATATCGCACGCAGGTTGGAGAGATCGTCTACCAAGCGTTGTTGGGCGTCTTAGGCGTCCCTAACCGCGATCGCTTCCAGGTCATCACAGAGCACCCAAAAGCTGGTTTGCAGTTTGACCGGGACTATCTCGGCGTCCATCGATCCGACGACTGCATCTTCTTGCAGATCACCCTGAACAGCGGCCGTACTGTTGAGTTGAAGCAGCGCTTCTACCAAGCCGTTGCGGATGGCTTGCACGAACGTCTTAAGCTGCGCCGGGAGGATGTCTTCATCAGTCTGGTGGAAGTGCCGAAGGAAAACTGGTCGTTCGGTAATGGCGAAGCCCAGTACGTATCTCCCACGCGCTGAATTTCCGGCCCTACGATTTCCGCCCTAAGTGGAAGAGCCCCCTCCACTCAATATCAGCCTGTGCTAGACTCGCCCCGCGATAAGATTACTCGTCCATAAGGAGCGGATCGAGATGCTTCGGCGTGCCTGTTGTGTGGCGATCATTTTCCTGCCTGCGGTGATTCTTGCGGTCCTGCCGGCAAACGCGCAAGGCAGCGGCCAGTCGGCGCTGCAAAATTACTTTGTTGGCCGCCAGGTGAGGCTGCAGATCGACATGCCGGGGACGCAGCAGGGTGTCGATCTCCGTATGGAACGCGATGATCCCATGGACTGGAGGGCGTACTCCAGCCGCCTGAAGCAGTTTGGCCCGGCCATTCGCAGCGGCGACCGCTCGACCATCACTACTATCGTCGTGAAGAAAAACCTTATCGAGTTTCAGCTCGACGGCGGCGGCTTCGGGACCTTCTGGGACGACAGCAGTACGACGGTGACGCCCTACCACGTGGGGAAGAGCAGCTACGAGAAACAACTGGAAGACGATATCCGCAACACCAGCGATCCGCAAAGGAAACGCGATTTGCAGCGCGAACTGGACCGCGTCCGCAACCGCCGCCAGCGGGAACAGGCTGCTGACGACCGGGCGGCGATGATCGCCAGCCAGCTCAAGGCACAGCAGGTCGCCGACAAGCGCACGCGTGGCGGATCACGATTCAACTTGCGCTGGCCGGGAACTATTCCTCCTGACCAGCTCACGCCCGATGCGCTGATGAAGCTGCTCGTGGATTACATTGACTTCGGCGATTCGCAGGCGCAGAAGCCGATTTTCCAGGCGGCAGCCCAAAACCTTGCACCCGCGAACACGAATGCGCCGGCCAGCGGCGCGTCGTCTTCACCCATTACCCGGCTCAAGCGTGGCATGCAGATTGGAGACGTGAGCCAGTTGCTGGGTCTGGGGCGACAAATGTCGCAGTCCACTTCAGAAGAGGGCCTGAAGACGCAGATCTTCGAGTATCTGCCCGAGGACTACCGTGTGGAAGTGACCTACGTGGATGGCGTGGTGGTGCGGTACTCGATCAGCTCGCGGTAGAGTGTCTTGCGGGCTTAACTTTAAGACAGGACAACGAGAGCAGGGCTGAGGTAATCTACTGGCATGGCAGTGCAGAAAGCGACGCCCCCGCGTCATTCTCGACGGGTTGAGGCATGGGTTTATTCCGTGCTAAATCCCTTACTCGATAGCATCCGGCGGGAACTGCTGCTCCTCGGTCGTGGGGACCTGACTTGGCGAGCGTATTCTAAAGGATTCGAATACATCAAGCCGATCAAAGAGTATTTCGACCCCTCTCAATTGCCAAATTTGGAGGACTTCCTTGCTGACCCGTTGAATCCCGGATTTGCAAGTGAATTTGCGGCACATGACAGGGCGGTCGACGAAACGAGTTCAAGAGCGCGACAGTTCTACGATGGGCTGATCAACACTGTACTATTCAGGCGTCAGGTGGAAGAGGCAGCCAGGAAATACCAAGCAGATCCTAGAAATGCGCTTAAGCCTCTCAACCTTGGCAAGGATGATTTACCTCATTACGTTGCGGAATACCTGATAAACAAGACTGAGGAACTGCCCGGCTATTACGTCACGCACGGGTTCTGGAAGGAAAAGAAGGATCAGTTTTTGCATCCTGCGGACGAATTCGAAGCCTACAAACAACGCAACTCGTTTCGGGCGTTGCAGCGCCAAGTGACGAAGCTGAGAAGCACTTCTGAGAATCTCGTCGAACACCTCGAACGGCACAGACGCGATTTGTGCACCAAGTTCGATATACCCGCTGCTCCCATACCTTCAAATCCACCAAGAGAACGTGATAGGGACGATGTCTCCTCGTACATACCGCGACGAGCGTGAGTTGTTGATCCTGGACACCGGTCCGATACGCGAACTCATCCTGTATCACGCAGTTTTCAGTTTTGGATTTGAAGGGCTTCGTAGAGAGTTACGATGCCTCACTCACGCGGACCCCTACGATCGGTGCGTGGACTTCGTTGCTTCATTCCGGCGGCGGACAACAAGTGCGTCGGTTGTCTCGGAACTGAACTGTTGGATTCGCAAGACGGAGAGACAGGGACAGGAAAGACTATGGAATCGAATTTACGATCAATTTCGCGGCATGGAAATGAACGAAGAAGTGATACGACTCCTTCACATGGATATTCAGATGGTTGCCCGCTTCGGTCCAGTTGACGTCAGCATAATAAAGTTAGCCGAACGTCATCGGCAAGAACGCCCAGTAGTTCTGACTATTGATCAAGCACTTTGCGGAATTTGTAAGGATGCTGGCCTGGGTGTTCGCCACCTGCATGAGATTGAGTGACGGCAAAGTCCTACATTCCCCAAAGATCCAATTCGAGCTTGTTCCCGCCACTCGCTAGGACGACACTTTGAAGCGGGTCCCAAATGCTCCGCTGATATCATGACCAGCGTGGCGAAGCGGGCGCAACGCGGGAAGTTTATCAGCTTCGAGGGGCTCGACGGTTGTGGCAAGAGCACGCAACTGGAGAAGCTCGCGGCGGCGCTGCGCCGGCAGGGGGTCGAGGTGGTGACCACGCGCGAGCCTGGTGGCACCGCGATCGGCGAGCGCATTCGGGCGGTGCTGCTGGATTCGCGCACGGCCGGACTGGAACCTCATGCCGAGATGGCGTTGATGTTCGCCTCGCGGGCGCAGTTGATCGCAGAAGTGATCCTGCCTGCGCTGGAAGCGGGGACGTGGGTGCTGTGCGACCGCTTCACCGATTCAACCGAGGCCTACCAGGGCGGCGGAAGGCAACTGGGCAGCGATGCGGTGCTGCGTCTGCACGAGTTGTTGTGCGGGCGGATGTGGCCAGACCTGACCATCCTGATGGATTCGGAGGTCAGCTCCAGCGTGAAGCGGGCGCGACGCCGTAACCGAGCTGCCGAGCAGGATGAAAATCGCTTCGAGAAAGAGAGCAGCGCATTTTTTGACCGGGTGCATGAGACTTTTCTGCAGATTGCCCGGCGCGCGCCGCAACGGGTGGCGCTGGTGGACGCGCGGCCGCCGATCGAGAAGGTGCATGAGGAGATTCTGCGGGTGGTAAGAGAGAGGCTGATGGGAGGACAGACGCTCATAAAACCGAAAGAAGAAGCCGACAATGCCCTTTTCTGATTTTCATGGCAACGCGGAAACCGTACACACGCTGCGGGAGATGCTGGTGCGGAAGCACTTTCCTCATGCGCTGATTCTCTCCGGGCCGCAGGGATCGGGGAAGTTCACGCTTAGTCAAATGGTTGCGAAAGCGATGAACTGTCTGGAGCGGCCCCTCAGCGATGGGCTGCCGGATTTTTGCGGACATTGCGCCAACTGCATTCGCATTGCCGAGGCGGATGACCTTGAAGGTCGCTTTGCAGAAGCGGTGGAGGCGCGCGAGAACCTGCGCGAAACCGACAAGCGGGAGACCCGGCTGTACGTGCAGACGCATCCCGACGTCATGGTCATTCCGCCCGATCCTCCGCAGATGCTGGTGAAGGTAGACCAAGTGCGGCACGTGATTCACCAGATTTACTACAAGCCGGCGGAGGGTGGGGAAAGGATCTACATCTTCAGCGACGCCGACTTCATGAAAGAAGCGGCAAACTCACTGCTGAAAATTCTGGAAGAGCCGCCCGAATTCGCTACGATTTTCCTGTTGACGGATAATCCTACGGCGTTGCTGCCGACCATCCGTTCGCGCTGTATGCATCTGCGGCTGGTACCAATTCCGACTGCCGAGGTGGAGCAGTATTTGGCCGCAGTGTGTCCGGAGTGGAAGCCGCGCGCGCGGGCGCTGGTGGGGCGAGTTTGCGGCGGAGGCCTGGGCCGCGCGCGCGGTTTCGATCTGGCAGGGTATCTGGCGGCGCGCCAGGATGCGCTCACGCTGCTGGGTCCGGCCATGGGAATCCAGGACCACAGCGCGTTGTTTCGGGTGACCGATACCTACCGGTCGGGCGCAGACGGCAAAGCGAAAACCGAACAACTGCTTCGCACCTTATACGCGCTGCTGGAGGACCTGTTGTTCCTGAGGTCGGGAACGGCGGAGCTGGTGCGCAATCAAGACATCCAGCCGGAGCTGGCCCGAATGGCGTCAGAAGTGGATTTTGCCTGGATTGCGGCAGCCGGGCAGCGGCTGGGCGAGGTGGAAAGCGGGATGCGCAGGAATTTGCTACGTTCCCTGGCGCTGGACACGTTGGCTACAGCGCTGGAGCCGGTCACACCAAAGTAGCACCTGAGTAATTGTCTTGGAGGTGCGCCTGTGTTAGGGTAGCGCTTAACTTCACACCTAGAAGAACCTCGGGGCGGTCACGCCAAGGAACATGCCGGAGTCTGGGGACGTTTTTCGCATCCGAGTTGACGATCGCCGAAAGGCCGGTGTGCAGACCACAGGAGCAACCTCCCATGAAAGATTCCATGGATGCCACCGCCGTAGGACGAGCTATTGAGCCGGAAGTCTTTGCTAATCGCAAGCTAATTCGTCCCGCTCTCAACCGTAACGATCATCCGCGGCAGGACGCCGAACGCCGCCAGGACGGCGATCGCCGCGAGCGCCCGGAGCGCGCCTCCAGCAACGGCAAGAAGACGCCGCCGCCAGAGCAGACCCACGCCGAGAATTTTTATTATCAGAAGCAAATGCAATCCAAGACGCCGATGGTGTTGGTACTGCAGGACGGGGAAGAGGTCCACGGCGTCATCGAGTGGTACGACAAGTACTGCCTGAAAGTGAACCGCACCAGCGGTTCGAATCTGCTGATCTACAAGCCCAGCATCAAATACATGTTCAAGGAAAGCGAAGCCGGTCAGCGGAAGTAGGAAGCTGTCAGCCATCAGCTGTCAGCCATCAGCTTTCAGCCGTCAGCTAACTGAATGCAACTCGGCAACAGAATCTGCCATGAAGCGTGAGTACAACTTTGCCAATGCGAAGCGTGGGCCTATGCTCTCGATTCCGAAAGCTAAGACCAGAATCACCATCCGTCTGGATGACGATGTATTGGAATGGTTTCGGCAGCAGGTGAACCTGTAGCGGTAAGTAGCACCCGAAATATTCCTGTAGATTATGTTCACGCGCCCCGTCCGAGTAGGGTAAACGGGTGGTATGAGGTCTGCGGTACCACTCGCGGCGGAAATGAGTGCAAGCCCTTGGGGCAGTCCGCACACGACAGTCCAGCAATGAATTGAAAAAATACGAGCAGTGCCTGTCTACCGCTGCTCCGATCGGTGGAACGCAAAAAACGATAGATCTTCGTCGCCATTACAAGATCGATTCCCGGCAGGCGTATCAGGCCTCGTAAAGAACGCTCCGCGTAGCTTGGTGCGAGAAGTTGCCCGATACACTTCGCAGCGTCTTGTTTTTGGGTCGACCTCATAGTACGTATCGCAAAAATTGCCTTGGCGTTATTCCCGCCCCATTCCGCAACGCTCTGCATGATTAACTGCGCGTTTTCGCTGTTTAGATCCGTGAGCCGAATCTCAACCTGCTCTTCAAGGTCGATGATTTTCTTTTAGCTTTCCCCAGTCGTTACGCTTCGCGGCCATGCATATTGCTCCCGCGCCTGTACGAAAAGTTCCAACAACTTGTCCGGTAATGACAGTGCTCCGTCATCGGATGCGCGGATATAGACCTCGCTCCCGAGAACCGACGCATCATTCGGTGGGGGCATAACGAGAATGATAGCGCCGATTCCGTCGAACACCTCACAGCTTCGGCAGCATGATGCCTTTCTGTCCCTGATACTTGCCCTTCCTGTCCTTGTAGCTGGTCTCGCAAATTTCGTCTGACTGGAAAAATAGGATCTGGCAGAGCCCTTCGTTGGCGTAGATACGTGCCGGAAGCGGCGTGGTATTGGAGATTTCGAGGGTGACGAAGCCTTCCCACTCGGGCTCGAACGGCGTGACATTGACGATGATGCCGCAGCGTGCATAAGTGGATTTTCCGACGCAGATGGTCAGCACGTCGCGGGGGATCTTGAAGTACTCCACCGAACGCGCCAGGGCGAAGGAGTTCGGAGGGACGATGCAGACATCGGACTCCAGGCTGACGAAGGAGCGTTCGTCGAACTTCTTGGGATCGACGATGGTGCTGTTGACGTTGGTGAAGATCTTGAATTCGTCGGCGACGCGCAGGTCGTAACCGTAGGAAGAGAGACCGAAAGAAATGACGCCTTCGCGGACCTGCTTCTCCGAGAAGGGATTGATCATATCGTGCTCAGTGGCCATTTTGCGGATCCAACGGTCACTCTTAATGGACATGCGGCTCCTTGGGGCTAAAGCCCCTGAATGATTGATGGTTTGATAATGGCGCTAACGGTTTGTATCAGGGCACGACTTCACAGGCTGCTGAAAAAATCGGGAATGGCAAAAAATAAAGGGCTTAGGACGGCGCACCTAAAGGTGGGCCCCTTCAAAACATATCGAATCCGACTTTTTCAGCAACCTGTTCAGTCGTGCCGGGCGATCGCGAGAGAACTTGGGCTTTAGCCCCTGATGGACGTTGTGCAGGGGCTAAAGGCCTAATTTCATTCCGCCGCGTTTAGCACGACTGAAGTCGTGCTCTGATACAAAGCTCGACCTTGACGAATATGCCATCTTACGGAAAGCAACCGCCGGTTGACAATGGGCGCGGGCTTCACTACGATTCGCGCATCAGCTTGCAAGTCGCGGTCGAATGAAGACTTACCGTAGGTTCTGCGAAGTGGGATAGAATCGCAGCAGCGCCTGCGGTCCGGGCTATATTGACGGGCGAGCGCGCCTGACGGAGCCACTTGTGATCAAACTGGATCTGATCAACGAAGTCGTCACTAGGACCGGAGTCACCAAGACCAAGGCCGAGATGGCGGTCGAAACCGTATTCGAAAGCATGAAGAGATCGCTGGCGCGCGGCGATCGCATTGAGCTGCGCGGCTTTGGCGTCTTCACCGTCCGGCCGCGGAAAACCGGAATTGGCCGCAACCCGCGCACCGGCGCCGAGGTCAACATACCGCCCGGCAAAGCCGTTCGCTTCAAGCCGGGGAAGGAATTGCAATCCATCGAGTAGCCGACGCGAGTAGAGTGCCTGCCGCGGCGGTCGCTAAGGTGTCTCGTGCCGGGAGAAGAGATCTGTAACCTGCGCTTCCGCGACCATTAGTGCATCATCAAATTAAGCGATGTCTGACCTCACGCCGCCGTCCTACACCTTCGAAGTTCCTTCCTATCCGCAAGTCTTTGTGGTTGCCCCTGCGCGCCGCCGACCGTATTGGTTGCACATTCTACTGCTGCTGCTGACGGCGCTGACGACGCTGGTCGTTGGCGCGCGTCTGCAGTATAACTTTATTCACGACCTGCCGGCGTTCACTACCGACGCCTTCGCCCTTCCGCTGTTTCCGTGGCACTGGATCCTGCAAAATCCGGCGCGGCTCAAAATGGGGATTCCGTTCTCCGCCACTCTGCTGGGGATTCTTCTGGCGCATGAGTTCGGGCACTTCATTCTGGCCGAAAGGAATGGCATCTACGCGACCTTGCCGTACTTTGTTCCAGCGCCCACCCTGATCGGGACATTTGGCGCACTCATTCGTATTAAGTCGCCTATCCGATCACGCAAGGCGCTGTTCGACATCGGCATCGCCGGACCGATCGCCGGCTTCCTGGTTGCGCTTCCCGTGCTGCTGTGGGGCCTGGCACTTTCCAAGCCGATGCCTTCCGATGCCCCAAGTTCGGCATTGGAGTTTGGCTATCCGCTAATCTTCAGCCTCCTCCATCATTTCCTGGCGCCCTTTACCCACAGCACCGCTCCGCTCAGAAACTTGTATCTGCACCCGGTTGGGATCGCGGCTTGGGTAGGAATGTTCGCTACTGCGCTGAACCTTCTTCCGGGCGGCCAGTTTGACGGAGGACACATCATCTACGCCGTGGCGCCGCGGGCGCACAAGTGGGTTACTCGCACCACCATTGGCATACTCATCCCGCTAGGCGTCTTCTTCTGGATGGGATGGCTGGTCTGGGCCCTGATCCTGGGTTTCACCGGCCTGAGACATCCCAACGTGCCGCAGTGGCCCGACATTGGCCCGCAACGCCGATGGCTGGCGGCGGCTGCAGTCGTCATGCTGGGGCTGACGCTAGTGCTCGCTCCCTTTCATGGGGCCGCGCTTTTTGGAAGCTGAACGGCGCAGCTAACTCCTCCTGGAGTGACCCGGCAAATCCGCGCTGCCAAGATTAAGAAGGCTCTCAGTAAACGCGCCAGACGGCATTTTGCCCCTTATGACAATCGATGCAAAGTCGCGCCGTCGCTGTGGGATTGTGAAACGCAGCTTGCCGGCTGGTAGTGACCGGTGGGGTCATCCACGGATGATGGGAGCCAACGAACGAAGCGCGACTTTACTTCAAGTCGGTTCGATCGGACAACAGAACACCGTTACGGGCGTAGCTATCGCGTGGCACTTCCACGAAGGAGATGGTCAACTTCTCAGCTTTGACGTGGAGTTCCTCGCACATGGCATCGGTAATGCGTTTGACCGCGCGCCGCTTCTGCTCGATGGTGCGGCCCGCCAACAACGTGATCTGCACATGAGCCATACGACTCTCCGTTGCAACATTTCACCACAGAGGCGCCAGAATTACGAATAAGCGTTTTCCGGCCTCTCTGTACTCCGTACCGTGGCCTGCCCTGAGCGAAATCCGAAGGACAGCGAATTCCGATCCATCGGCGGCGGCATAAGTTTCAAGCCCGCAACTGCGACTTACTTCGCCAACTCGTATCCGGCGAAGAAATAACTCAGCTCGAAGCGTGCCGTATCTTCGGCGTCGGAGCCATGGACCGCGTTCTTCTCAATATTTGCCGCCCACTTCTTGCGGATGGTGCCCTCTTCGGCCTTGGCCGGATCGGTTGCGCCCATCAACTTACGATAGTCGGCGATGGCATCTTCTTTTTCAAGCGCAATCACGATGATTGGCCCGCTCGACATGAAGTTGGTCAGCGACTCGAAAAATGGCCGACTCACGTGCACCGCGTAAAAACCTTCCGCCTGCGCCTTGTTGATGTGCAGCATCTTCATACCAATGGTGCGAAACTTGTTTTCCAGCAGAGTGTGGATGATGTCGCCGGCCGCGCCTTTTTCGACTGCGTCGGGCTTGATGATGGAAAGAGTGCGTTGCAGTGTCTTCATGCTTGGATTAGGTCCTCGTTCTTTTCGCGATTCGCTTTTCGCCAGTTGCTAGTCGCTCTTAGCTCCTAGCCTTTAGCTGTTAGCAAACAAATTATGAATTGTCATTCCGACCGAGTGGCTTCAGCCACGAGCGGAGGAACCTGCGATTCGTCGATGCTGCGTCGCTCTTCGCTCCTAGGTTGTGACTTGACGCGTGACAATGCGTGCCGTCCCTACGGGACTCGGTAGCAATTTGTTTCTCCCACCCCCGGGCTTACGCCCGGGGCTAAATTCAATTCCGCCGCTCTGCGACTGGTGCGAAGCCATAGCGAACGACTGTGCTGCCACAGGGTCCCATTGAACCCACAAATAATGGAACCGCACGTCTCTCCGCTTGGCTGAAGGCCCTCCAGCGAAAATCCCAACGTGTACTCTTTGTTGGCTAAAAGCTAAGAGCTATAAGCTGCCAGCGAAGAGCGAAAGGCGAAAAGCGGCTTCCTACCGATTCATCATCGCCGACTGCGCCTTCACCAGCGTCTCGCCAATCTCGGCTGGCGACTTCGCTACATAAATGCCGGCTGCTTCCATGGCTTTGATCTTCTCCGCCGCCGTTCCCTTGCCGCCGGAGATGATAGCTCCGGCGTGGCCCATGCGGCGCCCTGGAGGCGCGGTCTGTCCGGCGATGAAGCCCACCACCGGTTTGCGCACGTTCTGCTTGATGAAATCCGCCGCCGTCTCTTCGGCGCTGCCGCCGATCTCGCCGATCATGATGATGGCTTCCGTCTCCGGGTCATCGTTGAACAGCCGGATGGCATCGACAAAGTTCGTCCCGATAATCGGATCGCCGCCAATGCCGATGGCGGTTGACTGCCCAATGCCGCGGGTGGTCAACTGATAGACCGCCTCGTAGGTCAGCGTGCCCGAGCGCGACACGATCCCGACGTTGCCTTCCTTGTGAATGTGCGCCGGCATGATGCCGATCTTGCATTTGCCCGGCGAGATGATTCCCGGACAGTTCGGTCCGATCAGCCGCGAGTTCTTGGTCTTGAGGAACTCCCAGGTGTTGACCATGTCTTTGGCGGGGATGCCCTCGCTGATGCAGACGATCAGCGGCAGACCAGCTTCGGCGGCTTCCATGATGGCATCAGCCGCGCCCGGAGGCGGAACAAAAATCACGGTCGCATTAGCGCCCGTCTTATCGACCGCTTCACTTACCGTATTGAAAATGGGCCAGCCCTCATGCGTAGTGCCGCCCTTGCCGGGAGTCACTCCGCCTACGACGGTCGTCCCGTACGCAGCAGCATTCTTGGCGTGGAAGGTGCCTTCACGTCCGGTCAGTCCCTGTACCAGCAGTCGCGTTGATTTATCAACCAGGATGCTCATAACTTTAGCCATTCCCCTTTCGAGCCTTCCGCACACGTGACTAAGACAAGATTACCGTGGCACACACCTCTGCACTCCTGCTCGAAGTTAGTCGTTTGAACGCTGTTTTCACAACTGAGTTCAAGACATGTAAGAATCCAGCTATCGTCGCCCAATGTCGATGTCATCGACGCCGGCAGGTGCGAGGGCTTATCGAAAGTAATCGTCTTTGTTCCCATCATTGCCCCTTGGCGGCGGCGACAGCTTTCTCGGCCGCGTCTTTCATGGTCTCTGCCACGATAAATTTCAGTCCGCTCTCTTTCAAGGTCTTGCGGCCTTGCTCGACGTTGGTACCCTCCAGCCGCAGCACGATCGGCAACTGGATATTCGTCTTGCGCGCGGCGCTAACGATGCCGTTGGCCAGGGTGTCCACGCGCAGAATGCCGCCGAAAATATTGATGAGCACCGCTTTCACGTTCTTGTCGCTGAGCAGGATCTCGAAAGCATGGGTCACTTGCTCTTCATTGGCGCCGCCGCCGACGTCGAGGAAATTCGCGGGCATGCCACCGGCGTACTGAATGATGTCCATGGTCGCCATCGCCAGGCCGGCGCCATTCACCATGCAGCCCACGCTGCCGTCGAGCTTGATGTAGTTCAGGTTGTACTTGCTGGCCTCGACTTCGAGCGGATCTTCTTCGCCGATATCGCGCAAATCTTTGATGTCAGGATGGCGATACAGCGCATTGTCGTCGAAGTTCATCTTGGCGTCGAGCGCGAATAGCCGGCCATCGGTCGTGGTGATGAAGGGATTGATCTCCACCAAGGACGCGTCAGTGTCTTCAGCTGCGCGCGCCAGCGCCATCATGAACTTCACCGCGCCGCTGATGTACTTGGCCTCAAGGCCCAGACGAAATGCGATTTCACGTGCCTGGAATGCCTGCAATCCGAAGCCAGGAATGATGTGCTCTTTGATAATGGCGTTGGGATCTTTTGCGGCAACCTCTTCGATCTCCATGCCGCCGGCGGCGGAAGCCATGAAGACATTGCGGCCGTTGGTTCGATCCAGCACGATGCCGAGATACAGCTCGCGCGCGATGGGCAGCGTCTCTTCAATCAGCAATCGCTGGACCGTCCTGCCTTCAGGACCCGTCTGGTGCGTGACCAGATTCATGCCGAGCATCTTGGTCGCCAGTTCTCCGGCTTCTTCCGGCGACTTGGCGATCTTGACGCCGCCGCCTTTGCCGCGGCCACCCGCATGAATCTGCGCTTTGACGACGACGCCGGTCGCGCCGTCCTGAAACAGCCGCCTGGCCACGTCGAGTGCGTCTTCGCGATTTTCCACCATCTGGCCGCGCGGCACGGCGACTCCATATTTCGAGAGAATGGCTTTTCCCTGGTACTCGTGTATTTTCATGTTGGTATGACGACAGCGGGAGGAATGTTCACCCGCGGTCCTGGCCAGTCTGGCCGGATTTGTCTGCTCCTTACAAGGATGGCGTAACAGCAGGAAACTTCTGATTGTATAAGACAGGAGCAGATCGAAGCTAGTGCGGCGGCCGAGAAGTCGTGAAAAAAGAAATCGCAGACGCCAGAGCGCCCCACATGGCAAGAAAACCCTGCCCGTTTAAGCCGCAGCTTCTGGAGATGTCCGCGAAGGGTTCCGTCGCGTAACGAATCTTTTCCGTGGGGCCGTTAAAGGTGACGACTGTTCGCGAGATTGCGAATGGAAGGCCCGCGCCGATCCCCGATTAGGTTCCATGGACTTGTAGCCCAATTCGACAACAGGCAAATAAAGCGGCGCCAGGCCAACTCCGATGGCAGTTTGCCTTGCGACATTTATACCAACGGCAAAACGCGGTTATCGTAACCCGTGGCAGGCGTGCGCATCAGCATCTGGTCCGGCGCGACCCGTGGCCGATGACCAGGCGGGGCCGGTGGTCAAATGCCCTCGCCAACGGCATATGCTCATTGACAGGGATTTTCCGCTCCCAGAGAATTGGAGTAGCAGAAAGGATTTGTTGATGTTTGAAGAAGCTGAGGGTAACTCTCTCGACCATCCTGCACCTCCCGCCGATAAGAGCTCAATTCTGCGATACGTATTGCTGGCGGCCGCCGCTATCTACGTAATTGCGTCGCTCTACCTTATGTACGACATGAGGACCCGCGTCCTCTCGCTGGAGCAGAAGGAACTGGCACTCGAGACCGCGCAGGACAACTTGGGCAAGCGGCTGCACGCTACTTCATCCGAGTTCAAGCAGGCGCTCACCTCGGAAGTCGGAATGACCAAGCAGGAGATGGCCGCTCGCGCCGCGGAACTGGAGCGTCAGCAGAAGGCTGCCGCCGCCAAACTCTCGGCCGCACAGAACCAGCAGGGCCAGCAAATTGCCGCGGTGAGTGGGGAAGTCAACGGAGTAAAGACCGACGTCGGCGCCGCCAAGACCGACATCCAGAAGACCCAGACCGATCTGGCGGCAACCAATGCCAAGCTGGAGCACGCCATGGGCGACCTCGGCGTGCAGAGTGGATTGATCGCCCACAATGGCCAAGAGCTGGAGATGCTGAAGCGCAAGGGCGAACGCAATTACTACGACTTCACGTTGCAAAAGGGCGCCCGCATGCCGGTTTCCACGGTCAGTTTGCAGTTGAAGAAGGTTGATCCCAAGAAGAGTAGATTCACCGTGAACGTTATCGCTGACGATCGCACTATCGAGAAGAAAGACCGCACCGTGAGCGAGCCGTTGCAGTTCTACACTGGGCGCGATCACATGCTGTACGAGCTGGTGGTTTTTACCGCCAACAAGAACAGCATCACCGGATATCTTTCGACCCCCAAGAATGCGCCCACGCCGGTGACGCCATAGAGCAGCTTCGGCGCAGTACAGGCGACGGCCTATTTCGGAGGCGCAGCACTCTTTTCGCGTAACACGATGGCCTTCTGGTCATACGGCTCGATGGTCACGCTCAGGTCTTTGCGCGCATCGAACTGCTGCTGGTTGACGGGGAACGACACCATTACCGTCCCTTTCTGCTCCGCTCCGGGCTGGATCTTCATTTCCACCACCAGCGGCGCTCCCTTGTGCCGAAGGAGATCAGGATAGGCGCTCAGGTAGCGATCGAAGTCGCTCGCGGAGGCGGCCTCATCGGATTGGTCGCCTTGGTCGGTCCGCAGGTTGGCGGAGATGTTTTTGACGTAGAGCGTCTTGTCGCCCACATTGCGCAGCGTGACTTCCAGCAGAATCATCGGACTCGGCATGTTGGCCGGCTGGCTGAAATAGACCCCGTCGATGCCGCCTTGGGCCACCGGCTTGGATCGCTCGGTGTAGGCGATAATCCCAACCACGATGGCGACCACGACCAGGGCAATCGCGACCGGTGCCGCCGGCGGCAGCGTGCGCTTGGCACTATCAAGCTCTTCCGTGATGGGAACGTGTCCGGCATCGTACTCCGGCCTGCTAGCCTTGTCCGGCGTTTTCGGACCCTCATTCTCAGCCATGATTCCCTCCGATTCCGATCCGTGCGCGTGATGTGCGGCTAGTATTGTGTGTCAGAGTTCCCATATATTCTTGTCATCCCGACCGAGGCCTTCCGGGCCGAGCGGAGGGATCTGCGGTCTCCGTGACCTGCGCTCGCCATCGAGTCTTGCAACAGCATCCGACGCAATTACATTACCCACTAGCCGCTGGCCACTAATGCTTCATCGCTTGCCGAAACTCTTTTTCCGGCAGCGTGTTCAGCACATCCGCCGCGGTGAGCCAAGCGCGTCGCGCCTGCAAGATGCCGTACTTGATTTTCTCGAAATGCGAGGTGTGATGCGCGTCGGTATTGATCACGATTTTCACTCCGCGTTCGCGCGCCATGCGCAGATGCACGTCGTTCAGATCAAGCCGATCGGGATACGCATTCAACTCCATCGCCACTTTGTTCTTTAACGCCGCTTTCAGGATCGCGTCCATATCGAACTGGTAGGCATCGCGGCGCAGCAGCAGCCGTCCCGTCGGATGTCCCAGGATCGACACGTTCTGGTTGTCGATTGCGCGCAGCAGCCTATCCGTCATCTGCCCGGGCTCTTGATTAAATGCCGAATGCACGCTGGCAACCACCACATCCATAAGCTCCAGCACCGCGTCCGAAAGGTCGAGCGTTCCATCGGCCAGGATGTCCACCTCAATCCCGGCCATGATAGTGATGCCTTCCGTCTGCTCATTTGCGGCGCGAATTCGTGCAATGTGTTCCACGGCGCGCTTGTCGTCCAAACCGTTGGCGAATGCCAGGTTCTTTGAATGATCGGTGATGGCGATGTACTGGTAGCCGCGCTGCCTTGCCGCTTGCGCCATCTCGTCGATAGTGCAGCGGCCGTCGGTTTCGACCGTGTGCATGTGTACTTCGCCACGCAATTCCTCTACCGTAATCAGCTTGGGCAGCCTGTGCTCGGCTGCAGCCTCGATCTCACCGCAACTCTCACGCAACTCAGGCGGAATAAAATCCAGGTTTAGCGTGTTGTAGATTTCCTCTTCGGTCGTTCCGGCCACGCGGTGATTGTCATCCAGGCGAGACAGTCCGTACTCGTTGAGTGTGAATCCCATCTTCAGAGCGCGTTGGCGCAGGGTCACGTTATGGTTCTTCGAGCCGGTGAAGTATTGCATCGCCGCGCCGTAGGACTCTGCCGGCAGCATACGCACGTCCACCTGCATTCCGCTGCGCAGTTTGAAACTGACTTTGTTGTCGCCCTTCGCCAGCACTTGAACGATGCCAGGAAAGCGCAATATCTCCTCGATCAGGGCCGCGCGCTGCTGTTCGTTCATGCAGCACGGCCCGGTGATCAGCACATCCAGATCGCCGACGGTTTCGCGCCCCCGGCGCAACGATCCCGCAGGCGTGATTTTCTCTATGCCTTCGACCTGCTGCAGGTGCTCGGTCAACTTTTCCGCCGTGCGGTCGGCTTCATCCAGCAGAAACCGCCCCGAGATGCGGCGATAATCCTCGATTGCTTTGAGGATTTTCTGCTCGCTCTTCTCGCTCATGCGCGGCAGTTCGCGCAACTTGCCGTCGCGCGCCAGTTGTTCCACTCCGGCGAGATCGCTTACCTGGAAGGCGCTCCACAACAGCGCGATGGTCTTCGGTCCGAGCCCCTGAATCTTCAGCAGCTCCAGCATGCTGGGCCGGTACTTTTGCAGCAGTTCCTGGTGCTGAGAAAGCTTGCCTTCGCGGCACAGCTCCTGAATATTCGCCGCCATTCCTTTACCGATACCGGGAATCCCCAGCATGTTTTTCGGTTCATCCAGCAGTTCAGAAACCTGTTGCGGATGTCCCTCCAGGGCTTCCGCCGCCCGACGATAGGAACGGATGCGGAACGAGTCGTCGCCATTGACCTCCATCAGGTCGGCGGTTTCGTAGAAGACGTGAGCGATAGCCTTATTGTCCAAGCGCAAATACCTGTGCGGAATTGTAGCCTGTGCGGCCAAGTCATGTTCAGCCGCACTGCTTCGCCGGAGGAATATAGTACAGTTCGGAAGAGGCTGTCGATGAGCACGAAAGGCTCCCCAAGAGTGTCAGCCTCCAAGAGACCATGCTTGAACCCAAGTCTGTCTTAATGCGCCCCGCGCGCAACGTTTTGGGCAGTCTGCGCGTACCCGGCGACAAGTCGATATCCCATCGCTATGCGATGCTCGCAGCCCTCGCCAAGGGACGCTCGCGCTTCGACAACTTCGCCCCCGGCGCCGACTGCGCCAGCACGTTGGGATGTGTGCGCGCTCTGGGTTGCAACGTCGAACGCGATGAGAAGGGAGCGGTGATCATCGACGGACTGGGTCCCCAGCTCAAAGAATCCGCCGGCCCGCTCGATTGCGGCAATTCGGGCTCGACCATGCGCATGCTGTCCGGAATTCTCGCGGGCCAGCCATTCACCAGCGAATTGATAGGCGACGAGTCGCTTTCCCGGCGGCCCATGAAGCGCATCATCGAGCCTCTGACCCGGATGGGCGCTGAAATTCGCGCAGCCGACGGTGACTGTGCGCCCTTGCGCATCACCGGAGCGCAACTCCACGGCATTGAGTATCGCCCGCCGGTGGCCAGTGCGCAGGTGAAGACGTCGGTACTCTTGGCAGGACTACTGGCGGAAGGAAAGACCACGATTGAAGAACCGGCGCGCACGCGTGATCACGGCGAGATCGCCCTGCGTGCTTTCGGAGCTGACGTCGACAGGACGCGCAACTCGGTCAGCATCCGGGGCGGTCAGGAGTTACATCCTCTGGAGGCTTATGTTCCCGGCGATATGTCGTCCGCCGCCTTCTTCATGTGCGCCGCTTCCATCTTTCCCGACTCCAACCTCGTCATCGACGGCGTGCTGCTGAATCCGACCCGCTCGGCTTTGCTGGATGTGCTGGCCGCGATGGGCACACGTACCTCCTTGGTGCGCGTGGATGAGCAACACGGCGAACTGGTGGGGACCATCACGCTCATCCCAGGCAGCGGCGGGCCTGTCATCATCGCAGGCCCGCAGACTGCGCTGCTCATTGACGAGCTTCCCGTCCTCGCGGCCATCGCTCCCTATACCGCCGGCGGCCTGGAAGTACGTGACGCTGGCGAATTACGAGTGAAGGAGTGCGACCGACTGAGTGCGGTCACCCGCAATCTTCAGGCTATGGGGGCACAGGTCGAGCAAACGGACGATGGCTGGCGGATTCCTGGCCGGCAGCGGCTGCACGGCGCGCTGATCAAGACTTTTTCCGATCACCGTATCGCCATGGCTTTTGCGATCGCCGCGCTGCGAGCGGAAGGAGAAACTCTTGTTCCCGACGCCGACTGCGTCGCGATCTCCTATCCGGCATTTTTCGAAGACCTGGAAAAGTTGGTGGAACGCTAGTCTGCTTCTGATGGCAGGTTGGACAGCCGACTGAAAACTGTGATCATGAGCAAAGCGAGGGTCCTGCTTTTCGTGTTTCGTAAAAGCAGATTCCTTGCGTCAAAGCCAGGCCCTCGTAATGACAATCCCTCAGGGCGATACGAGGTTGCATGGCCGAGCTGGCATCGGCTACTCCGACATCCAGTACTCCACGTCCTGCTCAATCTCCGATATCTGAATGGTCGCGGCGCCCGCCTGTTGCAGCGCTTGGTTGAGCTTTGGCAGCTCCGTGTTCTTCACTTCGGTCCACGCGGCAATTCCAGTTCTTGCGGCCTGGTCTGCCTGCCGATAGAGCTCTATCGCCTGCGACGGCAGCTTGCGGTCACTGGTTTCAACTACCCTTAGCGCCGCCGACAAACCTGTGCCGGCCAACTCCAAGCCGGTTATCGCCCCGGGAAGTGGTTTGCCGCCCTTCTGGATCTTCGTGATTGCCGCCTCCAGGCTGGCGATTTGCGCCAGCAGTTCCGGGCTGTTGCCGGTGAGCTGCGGTTTTACCTCGCCCAGGCGCTTTTTCACTGACTCCAATTCGGCCAGCACCATGCGGGTCCGTCGCACGTCGTCGAAAATCTCCAGGCCAAGTTGAAGCTGCTCGTTGAGCTCTGCTGCCGTGATCTGGGCTCGCGGATCCATCTCGATTTGCAGCGGCTGCGCGGAGGTGTTGCTATCCACGGTCAACTTCACTTGATAGGTTCCCGGCACCACTCGCGGACCGTGAGGAGCCCCAGGGCCTTCGTCCTCTTCAATCTCTTCACTTCCGCCGGAGCTGCTCCACCGCAGATCCCAAACAAAGCGATGCGCACCGGCGGCGTTCTCCAGCACCACAGGCTTTGGGAGCCAACGCTCAGCGATGGACAAGGGAGGACGTTTTTCTTCCTTCCGGGGTCCGCTGCGAAAACGTCGCACCAACTTTCCGCTGCCGTCAAGAATCTCCAGCTGGACCTCCTTTGCCGCCGAAGGCAGGTAGTAGTCCACGATGGCGCCGTCCGGCGGGTTGTTCGCCGCAGGCTCTTCCGGCGGCAATGGGCTGCCGAGAAAAACGTCGTTGTCGATGCGAATCGCAGTAGCTGGTTTGTAGAGCAGGACGGTTGCCGTCTTCGTCTGCTGGTTGATCTGACGCAATGGCGTGATGTCGTCCAGTATCCAGAACGAGCGCCCATAGCTCGCGATGACCAAGTCGTCACCATGGATGGTGACATCACGAACCGATGTGACGGGCAGATTCAGCTGCAGCGGCTGCCAATCGTCACCGTCGTCAAACGAGACATAGATGCCGAGTTCGGTTCCAGCGAAGAGCAAGCCTTGGTTCTGCGTGTCCTCGCGAATTGCATTCACGAAGGAGTGGGCGCCGATGCCGGTCGTGATCGGCTGCCAAGTTTTCCCGTAATCGCGAGTGCGATAGACGTACGGCTTCTGGTCGTCGAGGCGATGACGGTCAACCGCAGCATAAGCCGCGGCGGGGTCGAAGCGCGAAGCCGCGATCATGGCGATCTTGCTCCAGTCGCTCAAACCGTTGGGCGTGACATCCTGCCAGCTCTTGCCGCCGTCGCGCGTAAGGTGCAGCAGCCCGGTATCGCTGCCTGCCCATATCTCGTCGGCATGGATGGGCGATGGCGCAATGCTGAAGACCACACCGTAACCGCGTTCCTTTGCATTCTGCGTGGTCGTGGGTGTCACCGATTTCACGGTTGCCGCGTTATCAATGGCACCGGTGAGGTCGGGACTGATTTGCTTCCAGTGCAGGCCACCGTCAGTCGTCTTCATCACGTACTGCGTCCCCAGATACAGCGCATTCTCTTCCACCGGCGAGAGCACCAGCATCGGTGTCCAGGGAGCGCGATATTTGCGCTCGTTGATCTCGCTGCCAAAGTTCGGCATGGGCCAGGGCGTGATGTCCTGGCTCAACGACGTGCGACGGTCCCAGCGCGCCACGCTTCCATACACGCCGCTGGCGTAGAGAATATTTGGGTCGTTGGGATCGGGCGCCAGCCAGCCACTTTCACCGCCGCCAACCATGAACCAGTCGCGGCCGGTGATCTGTCCGTGATCGGTGCGATTAGGCACGGCAATGCTGCCGGTGTCTTGCTGCGCCCCGTAAACGTGATAGGGAAACTGGTTGTCGGTGGTGACGTGGTAAAGCTGCGCCGTAGGCTGGTTGTACCACGACGACCAGGTTTGCCCGCGATTAAGGCTGACGGTCGTTCCCTGATCGGTGCCGATAATCAGGTGCGAGGAGTTCTTCGGATCGACCCAAAGCTGATGATAGTCGTCGCCACCCGGAGCGCCGCGCACAATCGAGATTGTCTTGCCGCCGTCCTCCGAGCGATACAGCGCGATGTTGGGCATGTAGATGACATCGGGATGGTTGGGATCGACCGTGATGCCCATGAAATACCAGCCTCGACTGGTCAACCGCGAATCGCCATTTTCAAGCGTCCAGACATTTCCACCATCATCTGAGCGGTAGAGGCCTGACTTTTTTCCGGCATCAATCAGCGCATAGACACGCTCGCCATCCGGCGCAGATGCCACGCCGACGCGGCCCCAGTCGCCATCTGGTAGCCCGTTGCCGGACAACTGCGTCCAGGTGGCTCCGCGGTCGATCGAGCGGTAGATTCCGCCGCCAGGACCTGGCAAAGGAGCATAGGTGCTCCACGGTGGACGATGCGTATTCCATGTACCGGCGAATAGGATGTTCGGAGCCGACGCCGCAATAGCGAGATCGGAGACTCCGATCGACGGCCCTTCATCCAACACGCGCTTCCAAGTATTTCCCCCGTCCGTTGACTTGAAGACGCCTCGCTCATCGTTGGGCCCATAAGCGTGGCCCAGCGCACCGACGTAAACGACGTCAGGATTGCGTGGATCGATGACGATGCGGCTGATCTGCCGCGAGTCGTGCAGTCCGACGTTCTTCCACGTCTGTCCCCCGTCGGAGGACTTATAGACGCCGTCTCCCGAGCTGAGCGCCGAGCGAATGTCCGACTCTCCCGTCCCTGCGTAAAGGACGTTGGGATCGGACGGCGCAACTTCCAGCGCTCCGATAGACGCGATCGGCTGCCCGTCGAACACCGGCTTCCACGTAACGCCGGCGTCGATGGTCTTCCAAACGCCGCCATCCACCGAACCGAAGTAAAACGTAACTCCGTCCCCTGGCACACCGGTGACCGCGGCGGCGCGCCCGCCGCGAAACGGGCCGATGAGTCTCCATTGCAATCCGCCGAAGAGCTGGGGAGAAACCGCCTGGGCGGTAGCCGGGATGTTCAGAAAAAGTGCAGCGAAAACAATAACGATGGAACGCGAAAAACGGCTTCCTTGATGGCTCAATCGGAGGTCCTCTGCCCTGCAAGATCGGTGCGAATAGATTACACTTTCGCGATGCGCTCCACGACTCGGCGACGCGAGGAGAGGCTCTCAAGGGACGCGACGCGGGTATGCCATGCGGGACCAGGCTATTGGATTACGGTGACTGATTGATGATGCGAAATTCGCTTTCAGCTTTTTTCCTCCTTGGCCTCTCTATTCTCGCTCTCATCGCTCAGCTTCCGGCGCAACAGATCGACACGCAGATGCTCACCGAGATGCGCTGGCGCAATGTCGGACCCTTTCGGGGAGGCCGTACGCGCGCGGTCTCGGGCGTCGCCAGCGAGCCAAACGTCTTCTACGTGGGTGCCGTGAACGGGGGAGTATGGAAGACGACCGACTTCGGCCGCACCTGGAATCCCATCTTCGATCAGCAGCCCACCGGCTCAATCGGCGCTATTGAAGTCGCGCCTTCGGACCCGAACATGGTCTACGTTGCCAGCGGCGAAGGCTTGCATCGTCCCGATTTGTCGGTGGGCGACGGAATCTATAAATCCACCGATGCCGGCGCCACGTGGACGCACTTGGGCTTGCGGGATGGCCAGCAAGTCTCCGAAATGGCGATTGATCCGCACGATCCCAACCGCCTCTTCGTTGCAGTTGTGGGACATCCCTACGGACCCAATCCCGAACGTGGCATCTACCGTTCAATCGACGGCGGCCAGAGCTTCGAAAAGGTCCTCTACAAAGACGAGAACATCGGCGGCGGTGATGTCGAGATCGATCCTTCCGATCCGAACACCGTTTATGCCACATTGTGGGAGGCGCGCGAAGGTCCTTGGGAGAACGGCGCTTGGAATGGCACCGGCGGGGGTATCTTTAAGTCGACCGATGGCGGCCGGAGCTGGCATCCCCTGGCGGGAGGCTTGCCGGACGGCATGGTGCAAGCCTACGTCTCGATTTCGCGCAGCAATCCCAAGAATCTCTTCGCCGTAGTTGCGACCAAGGACAAGGTTGAGCTCTACCACTCCAACGATGCCGGCGATACGTGGTCGAGTGTGACCAACGATCCGCGTCCCAAGGTCCGCATTGGGGGCGGTGGCGATCTGCCGATACCGGCGATTGATCCCAAGAATCCCGACGTCATTTACATGGTGAGCATCGTGACCTGGAAGTCGACTGATGGCGGCAAGACCTGGACTGGGTTCCGCGGTGCGCCCGGCGGCGACGACTACCAGAACATCTGGATCAATCCCAACGACTCCAAGATCATCATCCTGACTAGCGATCAAGGAGCCATCGTCACCATCAACGGCGGCGAGAGCTGGAGCTCCTGGTACAACCAACCGACGGCGCAGCTCTATCACGTGAATGCCGACAACGCTTTTCCCTATCGCCTCTGCGCCGGACAGCAGGAGAGCGGCTCGGTTTGTATCTCCAGTCGCGGCAACGACGGCGAGATTACTTTTCGCGACTGGCATCCCGTGGCCGCGGAAGAGTATGGCTACGTGGTGCCCGATCCGCTCGACCCTGACATCGTCTACGGGGGCAAGCTGAGTCGGTACGATCGCCGCACGACGCAAGCCCAGAACATCATGCCGATGCCCCTGCGCGGTCCGGACTTCCGCGTCATCCGTACCGAGCCCATCGTCTTTTCACCGCTCGATCCGCATCTGATGTACTTTGCGGCAAACACGCTTTGGGTGACGCGCGACGGGGGCAACAGTTGGAAGCAGATCAGTCCCGACCTCACGCGCAAGACGTTTGAGGTGCCCGCAACCGTCGGCATCTTCCGCTCCGAGCCGTCGGCCCAGCCGCGGCAGCGTGGCGTGATCTACGCCCTGGCCCCATCGCCTCTGGACATCAACCGCATTTGGGCGGGCACCGATGACGGCCTCATCTGGCTTACCACAGACGGCGGAAAGGACTGGAACAACATCACGCCGCCGCAGCTGTCGGCGTGGCAGAAGGTTTCGATCGTCGAGGCCAGCCACACCGATCCGCAAACCGCTTACGCGGCCATCAACACGTTGCGTCTCGACGATCTGCGTCCCCACATCTATCGCACTCGCGATTCCGGCAAGACTTGGAGCGAGATCATCAACGGCATTCCCGCCAACGAGAACGTGAATGCCGTGCGCGAAGATCCCCAGCGCAAGGGCCTGCTGTTCGCCGGAACGGAGCGCGCGGTCTACGTTTCGTTCAACGACGGCGACCACTGGCAGTCGTTGCGGTTGAACATGCCGGCCACGTCGGTCCGCGACCTCCTCATCAAGGGCGACGACCTCGCCGTGGGCACGCATGGCCGCGGATTCTGGATCCTCGACGACATCACGCCGCTGCGGCAGTTGGACGACAAGGTAATCGCGGCCAAGGCGTTTCTGTTCGCTCCGCAGCTCACCTACCGCGTTCGTTGGAACACCAACAGCGACACGCCGCTGCCGCCCGATGTTGCGGCAGGACAGAATCCTCCGGACGGAGCAATCTTCAACTATTACTTGAAGTCTTCGTCGTCAACACCAGTAACGTTGGAGATTCTGGACACCTCCGGGAAGAGGGTTCGACGCTTCTCCAGTACCGATCCCATCCCGCCCCCAGATCCTGAGCTGAACATTCCCGCCTACTGGCTCCGGCCAGCGGAAGGGTTGTCGAGCGCTGCCGGCTTCCATCGCTTTGTCTGGGACATGCACTATGCGCCCGTGTCCGGAATCAGGCCGGAATACCCGATCGCGGCGGTTTACAAGAACACTACGCCCACTCCCACCTCGCCTTGGATCATGCCGGGGAAGTACACCGTGGTGCTGACTGTGGACGGCCAGAAGTACACGCAGCCGTTCGCGGTACAGATGGATCCACGCGTCCACACCTCCAACGCCGGACTGCAGCAGCAGTTCGATCTTTCGGCGCAGTTGTATCAGGATCTGCTAACTCTTCAATCAGTCGCAGCGAGAGTGCCGGCCATTCGCGCCCAGGTGAAGTCGTTGCGCGATAACGCGACTGGCGCCGACGCCGAAAAACTGGACGGGTTGAGCAGGCAGCTTGATTCTCTGGTGGGGACGGAAGAGGAAGAAGAGGAAGGCGCTCCGAGACGCGGGCCGCACCACGGAACTCTGGCTACTCAGCGGGCCTCGCTGTTGCAGGTGCTGAATATGTTGCAGGAGGTTGATGTTGCGCCCACGACCCAGGTGGTGCAGATTATTCCCAAGCTCAATGAATCAACCGCGACATTACTGCAGCAATGGCGGCAATTTGAAACTGATGAATTGGCACCGCTGAAGATTCAACCCTAGCGTCTGGCTCGCCGTTACCCAAGCAGCGACTGGGTAATGTCGATCCATTCCTCTTCGAGTGAGCGCTGCGGAGAAGCCCGGTTCGCACGCTGGTACCAGTAGCCGGCGTTGGACGAATCGCCCTGTTTGCGATGTAGATAGGCGTGGACCCACGCGCCCGCCGGGCCTTCATCTTGCTGGGCCGAGTCGTGGGCGCGATTCCAGTCACCCTTGGCATCCCACCACAAGGCCGCGAGGTCGGCGCTCAACTCACGGGGCGGCTCATCGCGCAGCAGGGAATCGCGGAATTCTTGCAAAGTCATGAGGGATAGATTAGCGCTTCACCGCCTGGGTGGCCATAGCTCGAAGGGCCTGAAGCGAAATTTTCACAAAGTATTCAACCATCACAGGTGAGGGTGGTCTCGCGGGAAGATGTACGGCAGTAGCCGCTGCATCCTAGCCTTCAATCGAGGAAAGCGAAGTCTTTGCTGACGCCGCTGAATTCCCGACAAACTCTACATTCGGTTTCTGGGTGATGATGCCGGCGGCGTAGCCCATTTCCAGTAGCTTACTGATAGCTTCGCGCCCATCGTTGCCGTAATCGAGGGTGCGCTCGTTGACATACATGCCAATGAACTTGTCGGCCATCTGCGGCTCCAGATCGCGGGCGAACTGCATGGCATACTGCAGGGCTTCCTCGCGATTGTCGAGCGCATACTGAATGCTGTCGCGCAGCGCGGTGCAACAGGACGCGATGAGTTCCGGGCCAAGATCGCGACGGACAACGTTGCCGCCCAGCGGCAGGGGCAGGCCAGTCTGGTCGCGCCACCACTTGCCCATGTCCACAATCTTATGCAGGCCGGATTTGTTGAAGGTGAGCTGGCCTTCGTGAATGATCAGCCCCGCTTCGAATTTGCCGTCGAGCACTTTAGGAATGATTTCGTCGAAGGGAACCACCTCGGTCGCGATATCGGGCGCAAATAGCTTGAGCGTCAGGTAGGCGGTGGTCATGGTTCCGGGAACGGCGATTTTATGTTGGGCGATCTCATCCAGCGGGATGTTGTGCGAAGCCACGATCATGGGGCCGTAGCCTTCGCCGACGCTGCCACCGGTGGGCATCAGGGCGTACTTGTCCTGGATGTAGGGATAGGCGTGGAACGATATGGCCGTGATGTCGTAGAAACCCTCCAGGGCCTTGCGGTTCAGGGTTTCGATATCGGTCAGCGTATGGGTGAACTTCACCCCCGGCACGCGAATCTTATTGGTCGCCATGCCATAAAACATGAAGGCGTCGTCGGAGTCGGGGCTATGCGCGACTTTGATTTCGAGAATGCTCTTTTCAGAATTGCGGCTCATAAGAATGGGGTTGCCAGGAAGTTTCCCTGAATGCAAAATTACGTTTACGAAAAATCACGGCAGCAAGACCTGACCACCAAGCAGGCGTGCTTACAGGCTTCGGCGCAAACGGACCGCTGCCGCTGCCGCGATCATCACTTTCGACACTTCGGCGAACAGGAACGGGTAAAGCCCAAAGAACGCCGCCTGCCGCCAACTATGGGTCAAGATCGCCAGCCAACTGATGCCCGCGGCAAAAAGCACGACCTCAGCGCTGAGCGAGGCCACCAGGTTGCGAACGAAGCTCGGCTTGCCGTGCTCAGCGATCCAGCCGGCCAAGAATGCGATTACGGGATAAGCCCACAGGTATCCGCCCGTCGGCCCCAGCATCTGAGCAAAACTTCCCGGTCCCGACGAGGCAAAGACAGGCAGTCCCATCGCGCCCCAAGACAGATAAAGGGCAGCGGCGGCGAATCCTCGGCGACTTCCCAGAGCCAGACCTACCAGCAACACTCCGAAGTTGGCCAGGGTCAGCGGTACCGGCGTAAAGGGCAGAGGCAGCATCAGACGCGCACAGACGGCGATGACGGCGCTGGCGCAAATCACGATTCCCACTTGCTTGATCAGGCTGGCGGGCCGTTCCGCAACACTTATGTCAGTAGAAAGAGCAGTTTTTAGCATGTGCTTACCTCGTTAGCTAAGAAGCCTGTTTGGGACGGTTCTCGTCGGCAGCGCCGGTCGCGGCGCTTTCGATCACCGGGCGAACCTGGGTGTCAATTTGCCCCTCCACCTCATCAAGTCCAGATTCAGGACTTGTCGGGGGTCCCTCTGGGCGAAGATGCCGCTTCACGCGGAAGTGAATCGCCAGAACCACGGCGACGACGGCTACGGTGCACAGCACCAGAACCGAAAAGAAAACTTTGATTACCACAGAGAGTCAGGATATCAGAAGCAGGTCGGCTCGGCCCCAATTTTTGGATCGCGCAGCGGCCTGGGTTGTCGGAATGTTGCCGACTGATTCCCGGCTTCCTGGCGTTGAAGCGCTGGGTGGTGCTGCCATACGTTTTCTGAAGATTGCTCCCGTCCCCGAAGGGGACAGCATATCTAAGGCCAGCGTTTCAACGCTGGGTGAACGTGTTGCGCTCCGAGTCCCCCGGGGACGCCATATATTTCTTCGCGTGTCCGAATGTGGAGGCAGCTTACGCGGAGTTTCGCGGCAAGGGCGTGAAGGTGCAGGAGCCAACCGGTACCGGCTATGGCATGAAGGAGATGTACTTTCACGATCCGGATGGGTACAACCTTTGCTTCCAGTGGATGGCGAAATAGATTATTGGCCCCAGCAGAGCGGCGGATTGTCAGGCAAGATCTTGATGCGGTCGTCGAGTTGGGGACGTAGAAAACCAGAACCGATCATGTCCGCACGCGCCGCGGCGAATGCCAGCGCGTTCTCTTTTGCAATGATAGCCCCGACTAGAATTGCCTTGTCAAAGCTCGTGTTGTCTCCGATTTCTAACTCTCTAGCCCGCATTATTCATGATCTTAAAGACACGAAA